>CALFBH010000080.1 GCA_937951615.1 uncultured Saprospiraceae bacterium
CTCAGTTGTCCACCCCCTCCGCCCCCTCCAAAGGGGGACAATTCAGCATTTTAGCCATTATTGCTACAAACATGTTAATCATCAATATTGCTTATTTTTTCAAATTGTTATCGTGATCTTTTGCGGAGCAAAAAACAATAGCAATGAAGCAATTTCAATAATGAAACCATCCTAATCACTAAGAAACGTAGCCTAAACATTCCTGTCTGCGCAAATTAGGCAAACACAAATGTCTAGGCTATGTTCTTTGATTCCTGTTATTGACTCACCACATTCTGCACCTGCAAGCCAGGTGAGAAGTAGCCTGGATTAATACCAGTATCTTTCACTTTTCCAAATTTCTTGTGTACTGCTACGCGATTTTGTGTCGCCGACATAAATACATAAGGCGCGTCTTTGTCGATAGCTGCCTGTAGTTTTTTATAAATTTCAGCACGCTTATTTTCATCGAGTTCTTTGCGCAAAGCATCAATCAAAGCATCGCTCTCTGCTGTACCAAAGCCGACATAATTACTGCCACCATTATAAGCATCTGTGTGCCAGATTTGCTTAGGGTCACTTTCAACAGCTGAAGAAACCCAGATGCCATAATACAGGTCAAAATTATGTGCTTTTGTTTTTTCAACCATCACTGTAAACTCCAGTGGAGTAGGGTTGATTTTTAGTCCCACTTGTCGGGCGGCTTCCTGAAACATCAGCACGCCTTTTTCACTGGTTTTGGCGATACTCGGATATAGAAAATCAACTTCAAATTCTACCACTTCACCATCAATCTCTTTATCCAGTGTACCATTTCCATTCGTATCTTTCCAACCAGCCTCTGCCATCAGCGAACGGGCTTTTTCTATATCTTGTCTGATAATTTTCAAATCAGGATTGATAAATTTCTTTTTGCTGGGATGTATAAAAGTAGTCACCTGTTCTGCCATTCCGTAAAAGACCTGCGTATCATAGGTCTTATTGTCCATAATACGACGCATTGCTCTGCGTACCCGTACATCTTCAAACTTAGGATTTCTCATGTTCATCCCAATATAGGAATACAAAAACTGCGTTGGTGTGTAAGTATTGAACTTAGACGTAAAATCTTCCGATTTTTGGAGTTCTTCAACAAAAGCACGTGGCTCTACTCGATATATAGCGTCAATTTTTTCGCCTTTCAGCGCAACAACGGCTGTCGTCGGATCCGTAATAATCTCATAGGTGATCTTTTCTGGAAATGCCTGAAACCAATGGCTTTCTTTTTCATATTTTTTGCCCCACCAATCTTTTTTCAGCTCCATAGTGATACGTTGATTGGCCTGCCATTCTATAAATTTGTACGGACCAGAGCCTACAACAGTCTGATTTTGAAATTTCGGTCCGTTGAAATTTTCGGCTGCTTTAATAAGATTGGCATCCTTTTCTATTTTACTCCCGCCTTGTGCGATTTGTTTGACCGTATAATTTTTCAAAATACCTGCTTCATCATATACATAACTCGGAAGGATGACCAAATCTTCTAATGCACTCACCATAAGCATATAAGGTTCTTTGCAAATCAGTGTGAATTTTTTCGGATTGCTTTTATCAATCACCACATCTTCAATGTATTCGAAATAAGGCTTCAGGTGTTGGTTTTCCGTCTTGGGTAGTTTCAGTATTTTTACAGAAAAAGCAACATCTTCTCCTGTGATTTCTGTTCCATTGTCCCATTTTGCACCATCTTTAATTTCGAAAGACAGCACCGTTTTTCCATCAGCACGTACTACAGGAGTAGGTACAGCTTTCGCTAATTGAGGTGTCACTTCGTAAGAAAAAACATCTGTATATAACAGCGATTGGAATAAGTTCTTAATCATCATAGCACTTGCGGCGTCCGTTCTATTATAGGGATTCAATTGTTGAGGATTACCTGTCAGATAATCAGTCAGTTTGTTTTCATAAGTTTTCCCTTCAATGCCAGTATCGGAACTGCTTTCCGTTTTGCAGGAAGAAAAAACAAGTAAAGAGGCTGCTAATAAAACAGCAGCATTGCGAGAGAATTGAAATAATTTACTCATGTCAGGTTTTTTATTTTTAAATATCGAAAGAGAGGCTCATTTTATGTTATACCATAAAGATAAATATAGTAACTATAAAATGGGCTGTTCTTCAATAAAAAGCGTGGAATGTATATATTTTAGCCACGAATACTCGAATAAATTTTATTCGTGCATTCGTGGCTAAGCTTTTTTATGGCGTTTTAAGTAAGTTTTTACTCAATCAAGCTTGCTTCCGCGGCCTGTAAAATTTCCAAATCTGGAGGAGACTGATGCACAAATGCCACAACGTGACAATTGCTATCCACCCAGTCCGCAGGTAAAGTAAAACTGAAGGTCTGGACAATCGTTTCGCCAGAAGCTACGCCCGCCATTGGTGCTCCATTGGCACTCGTCAGCATTTCCCGCAAAACGTGTTTATGCGTGTACATCGGAATTAGTCCGGTATTATCTACCTGTGCATCTACAATATTATTTTCAGTAATCATCACCGAAAGAGAGAGGTCAGCCGTCACTGATTCTATAAATGTTGAGCTTACGGTCACCTCCAGTTCTCTGGTATTGCTGTCATATACATTGATAATGTCGATGCCTAATACAGGATCAATTTCCAGTTCTGATGCCACATAACCTGCCCAGGTGCTAGAGTTGGTTACTCTCGAATTCTCTCCTGGAAATAATTTACGATTAATGGACGCTGATGGATAGGCCTGAACAGGTCCAATCAAAGCATCCAATTCTGCGCCTTCCGGTGTGCGAAAATCATACATGCTTGTCGCCAATGGATTTGCAAAAAAACCAGTATGAATGGAAACAGGAATAAGTCGTGTACCATACACATTGACAAGATTTTGAATAACCTGCGCTCCTTGTGGACAATTGACACAAGCTGCTCCCGTAAATTCTTCTATGAGAATATGGCGAACAGGCGTTCCCGATGTATCGACAGTTTCTCTAGGTCCTACCGTTGGACGGTCTATGTCTGGCCCAACTTCATCACAAGAGGTGAAGCCAAGCAACAGGGTAAATAGGACAAAAAGATACGGTCTTGTTTTTTTAATAATGTGAAACATAATTTTTTGACTTTAAAAGCTGGATTTTACCGCCAGTCTTACCCCACTAAAAGCAGGTTCATAGCGACAAACACCACCTGTACAATTAATACCGTCGGGCTGACGGACATAAGCGAGTGAGAATTTATTTGACTTTTCTGTATAAGAAACAAACAGGGTATAAAAGTTTACAGGCTTAGAGGTTTTGGAGACATTGATATTAGATTTTTCATAATATTTTTTTGGATTCAACGTCACCATGTCTTCTATGGAAAAAGACCATTTTGGCGCGATGCTAAATTCTATCAATCCATAAGCCCATTTGCCATAATCTTCTTCTGTGTGCAAATATTGTAATTCTGTACGAATAGATTTTTTACGGTCTATCTTGTATACAATTTCGGTATAAGGAACAATAGCATTGACCAAAGGTACATTAGGCTTGACTTCAAAAACTTCCTGATTGTATTGCTGGAATTGCAAGCCAGTTGTCACTTCCCAGGGGCGTTTTTTATACTTACTCAGCAGGTGTATTTCCCGGTACAATAAGTTGCCATCAAGATCAGTGATATTCGCAAAATTCAACTGCCCACTGACTTTTTTGTTGATTTTAAATAAAACATCTGCCTGAAGTCCAATTTCACCAAGATCTTGCGTGGCTGCGTTATAGCGAGTTGTCAGTCGTTTTGTATTCTGTCGGGCCATGGGGGGCAGAAAATTCATTACTCCACGTATTGTGGCCTGTGTCGGATTGACTCGTAATGGAAAATTTTGAGTTCTTTTTGCCTGTAAAGTGATTCCAAAACCTTTTCTGGAATAGCCCATACTTGCATATATATTAGTGCCTGGTTTATTATTATAAGTCACTAGATAATTACCTGCTACCTGATCGCCGGTAATGCTTGGTGGCTCAGTAAGCGCGTATTCTTCCAAGACCTGTCCTGTTGTATCGACCACAATGTTCCTTGGTGAAATAATAGCCTCAGATGTTTTGTAAGAGCCTTCTATATAAAACGAAAAATCGCCAGCGGTTAGTGTATTATAAGCGGTAAGGGCGAAAACATTATACTTAGGGACAAAAAAGTAATCGCCAAAATTATTGAGTTCAATATCAGAAGAAATACTGCGAATAAGGTCATCCGACAAAGAACGATTGACCATACCTATACCAGGGGCTATAGATACTTTTTCATTGATCATTTTAAAACCATCCAGACTCAATCCATTAACCAATGGAGCATATAAGCCAGAGATGCGCCCTTGCGAACCAAAGGCATTTTTTTGTTTGCCTGAAAAGACTTTTAGTTGCCAGTCTTCAGCTAAGTCATAGCTGAGGCGCAAGCCCAACAAAGCATTATCAATGCCCAGCGGTCGTTCTTCATAAGCTCGAAAAATAATTCCACTGCCAATCTGGTCGTAATAATGCCCGGCTGTGATACCAAGTTTTTCGACTTTCTTTTTGATTTGCCAAAAACCAATCCCCTGCCCTGAAAAGGCATCCAGCGGGTTGGGCAGGTTAGAATTTTGATACATATCAAATCGAAGCGTAAAATCATAACCAGAAATACCATAATTAAGATTGAGCCAGGCTTCCCCACCTGTTTTCAGGTTATCATACTGCGGTGTATTGGCTGCGCCAATAGTCGTATCTCGCTGGAAGTAATTTCCATTGGCTTGTAAAGCTCCAGAGAATGTTCCCTGTGCCAGTACTCCAGTTGTCATAAAGATTCCTACAAATAGGAATATGATCTGGGTGTGTATTTTCATTGTATAAATTTCAAATTCATGATAAGGTGGGGCATAATTTCGCAGCTAAGTTAAGCAATGCGTATGTAATGTAGTTCAAAGTTATGTAAAAGGTATGCAATACTATTAGAGCTTATAGGAGATTTGTCTTTTAGTTTACATTTACGTTCTGCAGACCGTTAACGAAAATGGCTCATCAACAAGGATGAGCCATGAACGATTTAATATTTTTAATGTTTCTTTAATCACATGCACTAACCAATTCGTTGAGAATTTCTGGTTTACTCATCTTGTCAAAGCGGTTACCAATCACTAGCTTTTCTATTGTTTTGGTATTCGCTACTTTGATAAAGTCTGCAATCAACATCAATTTACTCAGAGAATAATGACATTCTTTGATCGCACTAACAACGATTTGATTATTTGCTTGAATTTGTTTTAGAGAATTCCCCGTCGTGGCGGATGGAATTTTACAGTAAGCCAGCGCATTACTGTTGATTCTGCTTTCGCGGTGCTTGGCCCGCTGCAAAATTAGACTGTGGACGTCGGACACAGATGGGCCGACCATTCTTGTGATTTCCATATGTAGGCAATAGGTTAAGTGGATAAATATAGTTTAGTTTGTCACAACTGATTCCAATGTATTAGAAGGTTGCACAAAAAACAACACGAAAATGCGTTTTTTGTGACGCGGAAAAAACTGTTTTGGGCGTGAAACTTATTTAAAAAATAGCAAAAAAATAATTTTTATTGTAACAGTAAAAATACATTATTAAAACTCTATATAGGTAGGCTTTGTGGCTAAAATCGCTGCTTTTTAACTTTTCATTTCAAAATAAAATCAATATTTCATCATTGCGGGACGCTGTGAGATCTCATGATAACAAATAACACCTTCACAAAAGTAGTGTGATACCATACTTCTACGGGTCGTTCCAGGCTGTGTAATTGAGCTGCCTCCGTGTAGCAAATTGGCGTGCCAAAGCAAAACATCCCCCTTTTCTGCAAAAAAGTATTCTTTTTTAAGGTTTTGCTCTTCTATAAAATCTGCAATCCGGTCTTCGTAGCGTTTGTAAGTATTGCCGCCTAGCTTCCAACGACTATTCCCTGTTTCGTAATCATCGCTCATAATGTAGGGCAATTTATGGCTGCCCGGATAATAGAAAAGTGGCCCGTTTCCTTCATGCGTGGGTTCTAGTGCTGCCCAGGTCGCGACTAGATAGCCTTTAGGCTCGCTTGTCATGTGTATAGAATCGGAGTGGGCGCGTTGTTCACTACCTTCTATAAAATTGATGGTTTGGAAAGGATGAATTGGTTTGCCCATAATAAAATGGAGTATTTTTAATATCCGTTCATTTTTAAAATAGCTGTCAATGGTATCTGAAATCTGATGCGCATCCATTATTTTTCGCCCCGTATAATTAAAATCCGTTTTTTGCGCAGACAATAATCCTTCGACTTCATTATTAAGCTGATCCACTTCTTCCTCCTTATAGAAACCTTTTAAAATCAAAAAACCTTTATCAATCCAGTGTACAAATTGTTCCTGCGTAGCGGCATCAAATTGTTGAAAATCGGGATGTGCTTTCAGTGCTTCTTTGGCATTTGGGCGATCCAACCAGGGAATATCGCTACTTTGCTGTTCAAAATCGCTACTACTGATCTTTCCAAAAATACTTTTTTCCAGTCCATGTTTTTTATATAAAGCAGCATTATGCCGCAGTTTGCGGGCATTTAAAATATTATTGATATAATAAACTATACGAAGACTACGTAAGCTTCCCTTATATTTGCTAAAAATCCGATTGAGTGATGGCATATTGGAATGAGTGAATGAGTAAATGAGTGAATGAATGAGTAAATGTATGGATGACCGTTTATCAGTTATTCTATCCAAAAAGCTACTATTGGAACGTCACTTAGAATCCCAAAATTACAATAATTTGTGTTATTATGCGAGGCTGTTGTTGTAGAACACGACAACACGACAACACAATAACACGAAAACACACTATGAAACAAGAATTTATCGACCAATCCATATTTCGATTAGAAGAGGCATTGCCGCGCGTCGTTCGATGTCTGAATGAACTGACGGAGGCGCAAATTTGGCAGCGTCCCAACGATCATTCCAACTCCGTTGGCAACCTCGTCATGCACCTCTGCGGCAATGTACGCCAATACATCATCGCCAATCTCGGTACTATGCCCGACACACGCACCCGCGACTTAGAGTTTGCGATGCGCGACGGCTACGACCGCCTACAACTCATCGAAAAAATCACCGAAATCGTCCAACAAGCCGTCGAAGTGATACGCGGAATGAGTGAGGCGGATTTGATGAAAGTCCGCACCGTACAGGGCTTTCCACAGACAGGCATCAACACGATTATCCATGTCGTCGAACACTTTTCCTACCACACCGGACAAATCGCTTTTTGGACAAAATTGGTGCAGGATATTGACCTGAAATTTTATGGTGATATGGATTTGAATGTGTTGAATAAATAATGAAAATGAAAATGAAAATGAAAATCTGCAGGATTAAAAATCCCCTTGTCGTCAGCCGAATTTGGTTATAAATGAGGTAATTTTGGATGTTTAAACGACCAATTTTTATGAAAAACTTCGTCTGCCGACTATATCTATTTTACTCGAACGTATCCAAAATAACGATAACAATGAAAGTGAAAATCTGCTAAATAATGACGAATTCAGTAATACAGATTTCCATTTCCATTTTCATTTCCATTTTCATTTTCATTTAAAACGTTTCCAAACCCACAAAAACCAAATCAAAGACAGAGGTAGTAAAATAAGCAACCAAATTCCAAGAACAGCATGATAGTGTAATGCTACTGCCGTAATACACACCAATCGAAATAATTCTATACTAAATGTCCATTTCGACGGACTCATTAACAAACAAACACTAATCGAAGATACGACCAATAATACAGTCGTTTGCACCCTGAAAACAGGAGAAATAAACTCTTCAAACATCAGTGTTAGTATGAGCAAAGAGGTCAACATTACGATTTGCCCGATGATATAATGTAGGAGTTGATTACTTAGTCGGGCAGTTGCTTTGGGGGCTTGCGGCTGTTCTATCTTATAGCGACTGTAAAATCCGGCGGGTGTCCCAAACCATATCTTCAAGAGGTCTTTCAACCGCTTGACGCGCCAACTCGCCCGAATCATATCTTGCCATACGTGCGTGTAGGCGTGTAGCGGATTATTGGTCTGTATCGGATTTTTTAAACCATAAACAGGTGCTTCGATTTCTTCCTGATAAGTGCCAAATATCCTATCCCAAATCATCAACATTCCGCCAAAATTTCTATCCAAATACAAGTCATTACAAGCATGATGAACCCTGTGCGATGACGGCGTAGCGAGAATACCTTCGAGCATCCCCATTTTATCAATTTTGGTCGTATGAATCGCAAATTGCCAAATACCGTTAATCGTCAGCGCAAGGATAATCATCTCGCCACCAAAACCAATGATAGCGGCTACACTCAATATAATTCCCCTGAAAATATGCGGAAAAATACTATTCCGAAACGCAACGGTGAAGTTAAATTCCTCACATTGATGATGCGTAACGTGCGCGCCCCAAAGCAAATTAATCGTATGTCCGCCCCGATGAAACCAGTAAATCAGGAAATCTACCAAGAAAATCAAGGCAATCCAAGCGAAGGGATTTGTCGGGCTGATAGTGAGAAGTTCCACATGACCTTGTAGAAATTCAAACCACAAAAATAAGCCGATAAAAATATACAAATCCATCACCCGTTCAATCAATCCGCAACAGATATTCATGACCGAACTTTCAAATTTGAAGTGTTGGTGTCCGTGTGCTTTGTCGTGTCGCCATTCCAAGAAAATAACGAAAAACATCGCCGGAATGAACAATGGAAGCATGTGTATTGACATAAGTTTAATTTTGAATGAGTTAATGACCTTACACAGTAACGTGTCCGGGGTCTTTCAGTCGGCAGTCGGCAGTTGAACGTGAGTTTGTTTCACGTTGGGCTGCGGACTATTTACGGTACAATATTAATGGAAAATAGTACAGGGAAGCAATGCAATTAAAAAGAGAAAAGGGACTTTTTGTTTTGGAATTATTTAAATTAAATAATTGGTTATCAGTAAATTATAATTATTTTTTGCGGACTTTGACGAAGCCTGATATTAAGAAAATTTTAAGATAAAAACATCAAAGAAAATACGCGTTCGATTGGATTTTGGAATTTTTAGAGCCTTTGCAATCTTCGACGGTCTTTGAGAAAGTCTTTTGCCCAAAGGTAAGCTAAAACAGGAAAGGGCAAACGCGTCAAAATTTAAATTTGTCTAAATATACTAAGTGGTAAGTAGGTGGACAGAACTAATCGTACAATTTTTGAACCACTAAGGACACTAAAAAAACGAAGACTAAATTAGCGCAGAGGTCACTAATCCCGATAGCTATCGGGATTACCTAATTTCCCAGTTTCCCAATTCCCCAATGTCCAAAGTCCAGTTAGTAGA
>CALFBH010000081.1 GCA_937951615.1 uncultured Saprospiraceae bacterium
CTCAAACTCAGCAAACTTTGCGCCTTCGCGCCTTTGCGAGAAACCAAATTCAAACTCAAATTCAAAAAACAAACTCAAACTCAGCAAACTTTGCGCCTTCGCGCCTTTGCGAGAAACCAAATTCAAACTCAAAAAAATGTAGTTGAGCAGGGTTTTCCCGTATTCTTATCGAAATAGGGCGTAAAAAAGGCTCGGGCGGTCACTACAAGCTCAAACTGTTATTGGCATTTTATGAGGGACTAAAATAGGTTGAGGAAGAGGGCAAGCCTCCAATAAATACTTGTCAATCAATTCATTTACCTCATCTGCTTTGCTGGCGCACATATAATGCGTTCCGCCTTCCACTACAATATCTTCCTGTACATATTTAAATGGCAGTACCTTATCATCATTCCCATGAATATGGATGATGTTGTCGTGAATGGTCTCATTTTTCCAGCGGGTGATAGCCGTAGCCGCCCAGATCAGAAAGTCGCCATCTACATTCATTACCATATTATCAAATACCCGTTTTTGTGATTCCGGTAAATCGCTGAGTAAGCGACTCCACGACTGAATAGCGCGACGCATAGCTGGAACAGGCATAAGCGTAGCACCACCCAGCGATTTAGCAAAACGAATATGTGGAGGAAGTTCGCTGCGTGTTTTGCAGCTGGAAATGAGCATGATTTTTTCAGGTTGAACATATTTTGCAATCTCCATGCACATCATTCCGCCAAGGGAGACGCCCATGATAGAAAAAGGTCGGGAAGTATCCAGTGTCTTTGCCATTCGGGAAGCATACTGGTTCATCGACTCATCCTTCTTAGGAGGAATCCAGTCGGGAATGCGAAGCTCGCAGTTTAAGCCCAGTTGCAAACCAAACATACGACGGTCTGTACCTAGGCCAGGAAAAGCATAGACTATTGGTTTCATTGTTTTACTATTTGCGAATGCAGTTTTCTTTATTCCAAAAAACTGGATAAAGCCTAGTGTGTTATACCTAAAAAGTACTATTTAGGTTTCACTTTTGTAGAACAATGTTAGTCATTAAATCTGAAAAGGACAAATGCAGGAAAATAAAAATCCAAACATCAAAGCTTTGTAACTTGCTTTAATGTTTGGATTTAAATAATTTATATTTTTTTAATATTATTTTGGAACGCTGGAATAGAGTCCATTATTAACATTCCAGAGTGCTTTATCTGCACCATTTACATCACCGTCCAGATTAAAATCCTCGGGTTCGTAGAGATTGAAAGAGCCGTTAAGAATGACCCAGCGGACTTTATCTGCACCGTTTATCTGAAAACTTTCAATATCGACCACCTGATTTCCGTCGCCAGTATACATGGCAAAAACACCAGGAATCATTTCTTTTTGTCCTGATGAAGTCTGTGTATAAGAATCCTGAGTACGGAAGTCGTAAATTAGTCGATCATAATCAAGCGTGACAGGAACGGTAGACATGATACCGAGGTGATTGCGATGTTCGATAATAATATAAACCGGATCAGCAAAGGTATAATCTATACAAGTGCGTGGGAAATGGACTAAACCATTTTTATATAATAAACCTGTCAGACGATACACTTCACTATTTGATTCAATGCCTGTCCTGAAAGACACCAATACCCAATCGACCACCTCCTCATCGTATATTCCAATATTTTCATAATCTCCATAATTCCAGGGTGCTTCGTAATAAGGATGTCCGGCTGCGGAAAGAGCCAGATTACTAGCTACTTCTTCTTGTCCAGGGAGCAAGTCACGTTGATTGAGCATCGTGGACATTTGTATATTCGTACTACCGGGAGGGAGAAGAGGATCAAGTGCGCCTTCCAGAAAGACATAAAGTTCCAGTTCTTTGCAGGTTAGGGTTTCTGTTAGTTGATATATGCGATCAGATTCCACATCGTCTACAGTTAAGGAAGAAACGCTTATCTTGTAATTGGTCGAGGGCGTAAGTCCATTAATAGTGTAAAATGTATTGTTTGTTGTGGCAATTAAAATGTCATCCAGATAAACAGCATAATTGTCAATATTATTACCAGTCGGATTAAGGAAATCCCAAGACAGTTGGATACTGGTAAAATCAGGATTAATTATAAGATCAACGGGGACTAAGGGTTGCTCGACAGCGCATCCTGCAACCCATGCAAGACTGGATTCAATCAATTTTCGGGCTTCTGTGGACAAATGTTCTATCTGATAATACTGAATGGGAAAAGCGACACGTTTCTCCTGTGCGATGACGCCATTTGCCATTTCTGCGCCAGCTTCATAGATGAAAAGTACATTACAAATGTCTTCAAATTTTGCAAGTGGAATAGCAGCAGGAGGTAGCTCACCAGCCCCTTTCATAAAATATTGATTAGTATAAAACGGAAATGCGCCTGTAATGCCTGCCGATACAGGATGATAAGGACTTATCAAGTCCAGATCTTTGCTAATAACACCTGTGGTACTTGTTGCGAGGTTGAAATCCATCAGCATCGCTTCATTCATAACGATGAGAGGTACATCATCAAAAAACGGAAGATCGTCGGTGTCAATAATTGCTTCGGGGGATATCATCGCTGTCCAGTTTTTATCCCACAGATAATCACTGACCTGCTCGCTTCCAATAGTGAATATATGATAAACAGAACCCTGCAATTGATTGACAATTAATAATTCATCATCAGATGGTTCCTCATATTTAGTTATAAATATGACATCCTGGTTACAAGTGTTTTCAACAGCGGTAGCGGTATAAAAACAGGAGCTAGGCGATTCATTGCCATTGGCATCAATTGCGCTGACGCAATACTCAACACTAAGACCAGGTTGTGTATAATGAATCATTTTGCTTAGCTCATTTACCGTTTCAAGAAAAACACCATTTTCATAAATATTATACCCTGTAACCCCACCATCATCTGTAGCTGCTTCCCAGAAAAACTGAATATGATATTGTCCGGTGATATGCCGAATACCAAGCGGCTGAGAAGGCGGGCATGAATTATTGGAATTGCCAGATGGTGGAACAAATAACTTAGCATCAGAACGCACACTTCTTGTCCCATTAGGATAAACGACCTGCACTGCAAACCAGGCGTCACCATCCGTGTAAGGATATTGAAGCAGGAGGCTAGTGTCGGAAGTAGAAGCAATAACGCCCATCTCCCTATCACCATCGTACTGCAATAACTCATAAGCAGAAGCTCCATTAGACGGTGGCCAAGTAAACAAAATATCATCATCACAAAGTGGCGTCATTTTGAAATCAAGCCTATAGATATAGTTATAAATTTTGAATGGAGCTGCAACGACATCGAGATGAGCCGTATTATTTCGTGAAATTTTAATCAGTGCCTGAGAAGTGTTCAGGTCGGTCAGCATACTTTTTTGCCAACGATAAATACGGGATTCACTATCTACACTATCACATAATACCACCCAATTACTTCCTTCATCAGGAGAATATTCTATACTAAATGTATTATTGTCATTTCCATAATAATCCCATTCTATATAAAAATTGGTAGAACCACCACCGCGAATAAGCTCTTCTGGAACAGGGCTGATTAATGTAACGCCAGGCTGAACAAACTCATAGACAATGTGAAAATTTTGTACACCAAAGGGGACTTTATGAGCATTTATGCTAATAGAGTAAGTGTCCGTGGGTGGATTGTTTACGACAACCTGCTCAATATTATTAAAACGATCAACGTTAGGAAAAGCATCGCTATCTGCTTCGTTAGGATCGAGAATGTAAGGAAGATAAACATTACTATTGCTCTGTCGAATGACACGAAGATCTAGGTCATTGACAAGGTCTTTACCCACAATAACAGAAGCACTGGTGTCCGCCCAGTACAACATGATTTTCATTTCATGGGTATTTGGTGGTACATTGATACTGAAAGTTGTACTTTCTCCATCTTCTAAAGTACCAGAAAAATAGTGCTGATTATCTAATAATTCTTTGGCTCGACGAAGATTCATTTTGCCATAACCATGGGTATAGTCAGGGCCAGGATTACCGATGTCCTCTGCGGTATTGCAGAGGATGGCTTTCATCAGAGCAGCATCAGGATCATTGCCATTATGAAGGTTGCGATAATGCTCGTATAATAAGGCTAGCCCACCCGTTACCTGAGGTGCAGAAAAACTAGTTCCATATCCGTTTTGATAATTATTATTTGAAGTCGGGGCCAGAAAGCTATATGCAATAGCTGTGATTTCTGGTTTGAGTCTTCCATCCTGAGTAGGTCCACGACTAGAGCCAGAATACAATTCGTTATAATGATTGATGCCACCAACAGAAATCGCATTTTTGGCACTTTGCCCATTCATCAGGACAGTATTATAGCCTTTCGGAAAACCAACTTGGGTTTTATTACCTGAATTACCAGCAGAAAAAACATGCATAAGTTGCGGATGACGTTTGAGCTGGTCGTCACAACGTCTGCTATAAAGCGTATAAGATCCACCTTCACCAGAGCCATAAGAGTTATTGGTGAGTACCATGCCATCGGCTACATTACTGTTTACAATATTATCTGATAAAATCTGGCTAGAATACTCGTATATCAAGGTGCTTTTGGGCGCAATACCATCCACCTGACTCCGCAAAATACCAGAATTGCCTAGCAAACCAGCAACCATATTGGCATGTGGATGATCTTGCGTATTAACTCCCGATCCTGTGATATGACTAATATACCGACCGGTAAGATCAATGTGCGATCCTACGCCGCCATCGCCTATCCCAACCATTACGCCTTCGCCTTCAAGTCCACCTATTTCTGGTGTATTGAGGTATTTACCTCTGACCGATTTTGAACGGGTATCTAATAAGGAGGGAGGAGGAGGAATTGGGCTGATATATTTGACAAAAGGAAGTGCTACAAGATTGGGGATTTCAGCCTGTGCAATACGCACTTGCAAAGGGTCAGTATTCGTAATTTGTATGCTAGGAGGCAGTTGACCACGAATTTCTGTCACTTGTATGCTTTTGTGTAAATGCAGGATAAGCTCAATTGTTCCAACACTTGTATTCGTCAGTTCTGGAGCTATTTTTTGAGCAGCCTCAAAAGGGATGGCTGTTCTTACATTCAATGCAATAAGTTGTTCGGTACTTATGCTTGTTGGAATCGAAGCGAGGTAAGCATTATTAGGAATATATTCCAATAATTGGATACCTCGTGCCTCCAACTCGGCATGTTGTTGCCTACTGGGTAAAGCATGAAATTGAAGTATTAAGTAGTATTTATCCTGATAACGATTGCATTCGAGTGAAGCACGCCTTTCTGAAGACCATTCTACACAAGCTTCTGGTAGGAATGTACTTGTTTTTAAAACAATAGAGTAATCTTCCACAGATTGTGCGTGAAGAAAAGAAAGCGATGAAATCAAAAATACCGCAATACAAGATAAAACGATTTTCCACTGGACTTGCCGAATCCCTTTTTTTAACATAGCTGATTTGTTTTTTGAGTAAGAACTGATGTTTGATAGATACCGTTCCTGAAATATGTTTTCCTAATATATACCAGAAAAGACGATAAAGTAATGAAAAAGGATGCTTTGCTTATTTTATTTACAGTTTATTTGTAAATAAAATAACAAAAAACACCTTCATTTTAAACCTAAATGGTCTTTAGGATTGTTGTTAGTTGGTATGGATGAGTAGTGTTTGATGGAGTCAGATAATTACTGCTTCAAATGTACACAAAAGATTTTAAAATATTCGATTACTTATGTTCAGATTATCTATTCTCTTACTTTTTGTCTGCTTATTCGCCACTTCATGTGAAGAAGAGTACATTCCCGACTTGGGCGAATCGCCAGTAGAAATTGTTGTGGAAGGTTATATTGAGGCAGGACAAAATGCCATTCCGCCTTATGTTATACTGACTCGAAGCACGTCGTTTTTTTCAAGCATTGATACCGATCAACTGAATGGTTTATTTGTACATGATGCCATTGTTCGCATTAGCAATGAAACGGATACCATCAATCTTAAAGAATTTTGTCTTGCAAGCCTCGACCCAGTTCAGCAGCAACTTGCCGCAGAATTACTGGGACTGGGCAATGCAGATTCTATTGGTATTGATATTTGTGTGTATTTAGAACCGACTTTTGTTCCACAAATAGGGGAGGAGGGCAAGCGATACGATCTGGAAGTCATCGCAGATGGAGAAACCCTGACTGCGACCACGACGATTCCTTATAGTGTGCCGCTGGATTCCTTGTATTATGTGCCTACGCCTGACATGAATGATACGCTGGTGGAATTGCGTTGTGCCATCACCGATCCGGGAAATTCGGTTGATTTTTATCGCTACTTTACTCAACAAAATAATGATCCACTATATCCTGGCGTAAACTCCGTCATAGATGATGTTTTTTTTGATGGCGAATCTTTTGAATTTCCACTAGCACGCGGGCAGTTGCGCACACAAGAATTTGACTTGGAATCTTTTGGTTATTTTTGGAAAGGAGATACCATACAGGTAAAATGGTGTACGCTCGACGAAGCGCATTATCAGTTTTGGAGTACGCTGGAATTTAATTCGGGCAGCGAAGGTCCTTTTGCTTCTTTCACAAGAGTAGAATCCAATATCAATGGTGGACTTGGGGTTTGGGGCGGATATGCAGCTTCTTATCATGAGTTGATTGTGCCGGAGTGAGTATTGGAAGCGAGAGGCGAGACCGCTCTGCTGCGAGAAGCGAGATACGAATTAGCTAAAATTAGGAACGTGTACGAAATAAGCTAGTGTCTTCGGCACTAAATAAAATGGTATATTTTTTGAATATCGAATAACGAATATTGAACACCGAATTTCGAAGTATTTTGCCATCCAATTCACCTCAGTATTCCAGTTTTACTTGACATTTCTTCCTTTCTAAATGTTCATCATTCATCTTAACTACTACTACTTCGATATTCGATATTCATCTGTTCGATATTCGATATTTTCCTATTTTGCTAATATGCACTAAAACTTAGTGCTGAAAGCACTAGCCTAATTTTACGAGCTTATTTCGTCCAAAGTTCAGTAACTGAAAAGTA
>CALFBH010000082.1 GCA_937951615.1 uncultured Saprospiraceae bacterium
TTGAGTAAATTGAGTTATTGAGTTGATTAAGTAATTAGTGGGAGTTGATTTTGCTACGCAAAATAAACTGAATAAACTCAAAACCCGCAACTCAACTAACCCAGTGGAATATGGAATAACGAACAAGGAATATCGAATAACAAAGGAATGGACCAACCCGCAACTCATAAACCCGCAACCCGCAACTCAAGAAGAATATCGAATATCGAATAAGGAATATCGAATAACGAAGGAATGACTCAACCCGCAACTCATAAACCCGCAACTCAAGAAGAATATCGAATATCGAACAAGGAATATCGAATAACGAAAGAATGACGCAACCCGCAGCCCGCAACCCGTCAAACCCGCAACCCGCAACTCACAACCCGCAACTCGCAACTCGCAACCCGCAACCCGCAACCCGCAACTCAATCAACGCAAACATGAAAGACCTAAAAGCCTTCTTAGACGAAAAAGTAGAAATCTACAACCGTCCTGATTTTATTCTGAATGATCCGATACAAATTCCGCATCGGTTTAGCAAATTGCAGGACATAGAAATTATGGGATTCTGGACGTCTATGCTGGCTTGGGGACAGCGCAAAACCATCATCAATAAAGCCAATGAACTGGTGGATTTGATGGATGGCGCACCTTATGACTTTATCAAAAACCACAAAGAAACAGATCGAAAACGCTTTGAAGTTTTTAAACACCGCACCTTTCAGGCAACAGATACTTTATATTTTCTGGAATTTTTACAAAACTTCTATCAGCAACATGATAGTTTAGAAACAGCATTTACCCAACACCTGACACCAGAAGATTCTAGTGTTGAACAGGCCTTGCGTGGTTTTCACGATTTGTTTTTTAGTCTGCCTTTCGCGCCAAAGCGCACCAGAAAACACATCGCCACACCTACTCGGAAATCAAGTTGCAAACGACTGAATATGTTTCTCCGCTGGATGGTACGACAGGACGATAAAGGCGTGGATATGGGCCTATGGAAAGAACTGAAACCTGCTCAACTTCTCATGCCATTGGATGTACATGTAGAACGGGTAGCTCGTCATCTGGGTTTGCTGACGCGCAAGCAACGCGACTGGCAGGCGGTATTGGAACTGACTGAAAATCTAAGAAAATTTGATCCGACTGATCCGGTGAAATATGATTTTGCTCTTTTTGGAACTGGGGTTGCTGGGGTGTTGGGGTAATTGGGTATTGGGTAATCGGGGGCATTGGACTGGACTCGTACGAGCAGCTGGTTGAGCGGAGTCGAAATCTAGTGTTGTCCTCGGCTCCGCTCGGACAACTGAATTGCAGTTGGTTGAGCGGAGTCGAAACCAACACTGTGTTGCTTTCATTTCGGCTTCGCTCAATACGAGCAGTTGGTTGAGCGGAGTCGAAACCAACTGACTATTTAGTTTCGTAAACTTGCGGGGAGGTCTTGTGAAAAGGAAGTTTGTAAACCTTTCTGAAAAAGCAGGATGAAAAAAGAGGTTTAGCAAACTCGCTTCCCGGGCAGGCTTCTACGCAAGTTTACGAAACCGGTGCAACTAGAGCGCAAATCTTACATATTTTATCGTCTTCATATCTTCTAAGTGCATTTTTTCATAAAAAGTATGCAGATCAAGTTCTGGAATGGGCAAGTCTTTAGCATAAATATCGTCATCGTGATACAAAATTGGAATCTGTTCTGCTTTCAAGGTGTCCAGTGTATATTCGTATAAAGTCGGGTCATCTGTTTTCAGATGGATGAGTCCGCCTTTAGGCAGTATTTCGCGATAATGTTTCAGGAAAATAGGAGAAGTGAGTCTGCGGCGGGGTTTGCCCAGGAATGGGTCGGGGAAAGTAATCCAAATTTCCTGTACTTCGTGTAGGGCGAAAAAGTTTCTCAACCGCTCAATCCGGCAACGTAAAAATGCAGCATTACTAATGTTTTCAGCAATAGCCACCCGAGCTCCTTTCCAAATTCTAGCTCCTTTGACATCCACACCAATAAAATTGCGATTGGGATGCATGCGGGATAAGCCAAGTGTATACTCTCCACCACCGCAGGCCAGCTCAAGGGTAATAGGCTGTCTGTTTTTGAAATGCACTTCATCCCACTTGCCTTTGATGCTTATTTTTTCACCGAGATGATTGCTGACAAAAGGCTCTTCAATCCGATGGTTTTGATATACATTCGGGAAAGTGGCTAACTGGCTGAATTTGTATAATTTATTTTTGCTCATTTGTTGAGTTGATTGAGTTGCGAGTTGATGGGTTGCGAGTTGTCGAGTTGCTCAATAACTTAATCAACTCCAGTCGTCTTCAAATAAAAACAAAGTCTCGACAAACCTGCCGAGACTTTGTTGTATTTTATAAATTGATAATAAGGAGTCGGGAAAACATTTTGCGAAAGCAAAATAAAAGCACTCACTAATCACCAATCAAACTCGTCATTATTTACAACGAACTCTTGTCGTCTCATTGATCCAACAAGGAACAGTATAGCTATCGCCGTTTTTCTTACCTAACATAAATACATCTTCGCAAGAAGGTAGGTATTGGTTGTACTTGTTAATAAGGTCTTGTGCTTCACCTGCTTCAGCAGAACCAGGCGCTACGCTAATGGCTTTTTTCCACTGATCAATTGCTGGCCATACCACACGTTGGCTATCAAAACCAGTTCCAGGACCACAATCTTTACCACTACCGGCATAGATTTTACCAATCACCAGGTAAGGCTTACCTGAAGAAGGATTATATTTTGCAGCTTTACGAGCTAAAGAACGTCCTTTTGATTTTTGTCCCAATTTACTGTAAGAAATATTTGCAGCATTCAGGGCATAGCTGAATTTTTTGCTGTCGTCAATTCCTGGATCAGCCATTTTGCCTTCATAATAAGCTACTTTTTCTGTGGGGGACATACCTGCTGTTCCGCCGCCACTTGAAGTACTGGTGCTGGTTGGTCTTGTCGTCGTTGTAGTGACTACACGTGGAGGATAAGCCATTTGATATACTTTTGCATAAAAAGGATTTGTTTTGCTACATCCTTTTACACTCAGTTTAGGGATCAAATCTACGGCTGCTTGCTGGCTTGGATTTGCATCAAAATCAGCTTGGTACATATCCACATAACGCTGACAATCGAAAACATAAGCACCAATCAGCTCATAACGACCGGAAGCATCGTCCCATGCTTTACGGTAGCTTTCTTTGGTCTTTTCATCTTTGGCATTCGCCATATTGTGCATCGCTGCTTTGTTGAGTTTATTATAAACATCAATGGCTTCTGCTTTAGTCAGTTTTTCTGCCATGAAGCTGGTTGCCACTACATCTGCGTAAGCATAAAAAACAGCAGGGCTAATGTCAGTGCCACCTACTTCCAAGGCACGTTTTCCCAATGCAAGGATATTGCTTTTATCTTCAAAATCGTAGTACAGCGCACGGATTTTTCTAGCCAGTACATCATTTTCATCTTTGCTGTAGCAATTGATGTGTGCATCATACAATTCCAGAATTTTAGCCTGATATTTTGCTTTATCAGCATCGCTGGTGGCATTTTTATACAAATGCTTATAGATTTTTACCCCATCTTTATATACAATTGCTGTAGCGCCATTGGCAGCAGGAGCAGAATTGTATGCTTTTTCCCAAAGTGGTAAGGCATCATCATATTGTTTTGCTTTTACCAAGTCGCGATACAAAACGTGCATTTTTGTCGCCGCATCGGGACTGGAATAATTAGCAAATGTTTCACAGCCTTTTGTGCCAACTGTAGAGGCTACTGCCGGTGACTTTTTAGTCTCCGTATCATCTACGGTAACATTTTGTGTACCCGTACATGCGCCGATGATAAATAGCGCGGTAATTAGAAGTATGTTTCTCATGACCTTTAAATTTTTGTTTTTTAACCTATTTATAGAAGTTGTTTAACAATGATATTTCAAAAACGTTGCCAATTGGGGGGTGGGTTCGACGGTTTCGTAAACTTGTGCGTGTGCTTTTGGGGAGCGAGTTTGCTAAATCTTCCTATGCGTCTCACTCAACTAGGTTTAGCAAACTTCCTATGCGCCCTGCTGCCCGCAAGTTTACGAAACCAACTCACCCAGCACTATTCTTAATCAAACGATAATAAAATCGAATGGCTTGGTGATAATTTTTTTCTGACAGTCTTTCGTTGATGCCGTGAAAACCTTCTAGCTCTTTTGCATTGACCTGAACAGGCATCAAACGATAGGTGTTTTCTGTAACAGCTTGATAATGCCGACTGTCTGTTCCTCCAACGACAAGAGAAGGGGCAACAACAACATCGGGGAAAGTTTCCTGCAAAGTTCGTTGAATTACTTGAAAACCGAAGGCTTTATCATCAGATATTTTTGACGAATTTCTTGAGTTTTGGTCAGTTTTTATGCTAATTCTATCGTCATTGACCATTTTTTTAACATAATTTTCAACGTCTTCAATGGTATCGCCGGGGCGAATGCGGAAATTGATGGTCGCTGAAGCCTGTGTTGGTAATACATTATTTTGTATACCTCCATTGATGAGTGTAACGGCAGTTGTGGTGCGTATCGTGGCATTGGTTGTTGGTTTTTTTGAAAATTGTTTTTTCAATAATCCACCAAAAAGCCAGCGATTGGACAATACAGCCCGCATCAGTATATTGGTTTCTGGGCCAGCATAATCCAGTAGTTTTCCAGTTGGTCCATCAAAAGAAGCAGGCATTGGATGGGCTTCTAATTTTGCAATGGCTTTACTCAACACGCCAATAGCGGTCTGCTGTGGTGGCATAGAAGAATGTCCGCCAGAAGTATTTGACGTAAGGTGAAGTGTTACAGCACCTTTTTCTGCTATACCAATCAAGCCAATAGGGTTGTCCATACCAGGCATGGCGTTTTCCATAATCAGCGAGCCTTCATCCAGTATGTATTCAAATTCGATGTGTTTCTTTTTGAAATGTTGTGCAATGGCTTTCGCACCATTCCGCCCGCCGACTTCTTCATCGTGCCCGAAAGCCAGATAAATTGTTCGTTCTGGTCGATAGCCTTCTTTTATCAATTGCTCAATAGCCTCCAAAATTCCAATTAAAGAAAATTTATCATCCAATACGCCACGTCCATATATATAGCCCTCTTTTATTGCGCCGCTGAATGGTTCATCTGTCCAAGCTTCCCTGCTGTTTTTTTCTATTGGCACCACATCGATATGTGCCATATAAAGAATAGGCTTTAAAATAGATTTTTTGCCTGCCCATTTATACACAAGGCTGTAGTCGTTAATGGACGTTTTTTTCAGTTCTTTTTTTACACTTGGAAAAGTCTGGTCAAGGTATTGATGAAACTGTACAAAAGCGGCGGTATCAATATGTGTGTGGTAAGAAACTGTTGGGATTTGCACGGCAGCTGCGAGTCGCCCGGAAGCCCCAGCATCCACTGCTACCTGTGGGATTTCTTCCACCTTGATTTGTTTGGAAGAAAACCGGATGGTATTATAAATGACTATAAGTAATATGGCCAGCAGCGTAAATAGGAAAATACGTTTGAGCAGGCGTTTGAGTTTCTTCATTTGATGTGTACAATGGTTTCAGGCTGCAAATATAGTTTTTTTTGTGTTGATGTGAAAGGTGTGTTGATGTGTTGTGGTGTTGTCGTGTTGGTGTAATTTGTTTTGCGAAGCAAAATACGCCAACCCGCAACTCGCCAACCCGCAACCCGATTCGATCACACAAACAACTGTTCATACAATTCCTCTATTTTTCCGATAGGGTGTATTTTAATAGAAAAATCATTCTGGTCAAGTCCTTTTACATTATACTTTGAAATAAAAATGTGTTTGAAGCCCAGGCGGTCGGCTTCACTGATGCGCTGGTCGATACGATTCACTGCCCGGATTTCGCCAGATAGTCCGACTTCACCTGCCAAGCAAACATCGCTTGGGATAGCTATGTCCTGAAGGGAAGAAATCAAAGCACTGACAATAGATAAATCGATAGCGGGGTCATCCACTTTGATGCCGCCTGCGATATTGAGAAAAACATCCGTCATGCCGAATTTAAAACCACAGCGTTTTTCCAGTACAGCAAGTAACATGCTCAATCGCCGCAAATCAAAACCTGTAGCGGAGCGTTGTGGTGTACCATATACTGCAGTGCTGACCAATGCCTGTGTTTCGATCAGCATTGGGCGTAAGCCTTCTATAGTTGCTGCGATGGCACTACCACTGAGTTCCTCTTCTTTTTGCGAAAGCAATAATTCTGATGGATTGCTGACTTGGCGCAAGCCACTGCCCTGCATTTCATAGATGCCCATTTCGGAAGTAGAGCCAAAGCGATTTTTGATGGTGCGTAGTATTCTATACGTATGGTGTCGGTCGCCCTCAAATTGTAAAACAGTGTCTACAATGTGTTCCAGTAATTTTGGTCCGGCAATACTGCCATCCTTTGTGATATGTCCTATAATAAAGACGGGGACATTGGTTTCTTTAGCGAGGCGTTGTAGTTCGCCAGCACATTCGCGGATTTGCGAAACACTGCCGGGCGTGGAGTCTAAATGAGGGGAGGTGAGGGTCTGGATGGAGTCGATGACCATCATTTCAGGCTGGAGTTTTTTGAAGTGTTTGAAAATGTTTTGTGTATTCGTTTCGGTCAGCACATAACACTGTGCATTATGCATCCCTATACGTTCTGTCCGCATCTTTATTTGTTCTTCGCTTTCCTCGCCGGAAACATAGAGGACTTTGAATGGCGTTTGTAAAGCAATTTGCAACATCAGCGTAGATTTGCCAATGCCCGGTTGTCCACCAATCAGGACTAGCGAACCACTTACGATTCCGCCACCTAATACACGATTCAGTTCATTGTCGGGCGTAGCCCTTCGGTGTGTTGTGCCGGTTTCTACTTCCTGAAGCAATACGGGAGTTGCCTGGCGTTGGGGATTTTCCCGCCATATTCTCCGATCTTCTTTTTTATCTTCTTTTGTTAAAATTTCTTCAACATAAGTATTCCATTCATTGCAGGAAGTACATTTTCCTACCCATTTTGGGGAAGACGCGCCGCAATTAGTACAAGAAAACTGTTTTTTTATTTTTGCCATACCTCTATTAAGCTGTTTAATTTTGTCACAAGATAAGACTTTATTTGTTTTGGGTTATTTTCTATGACTTGAACTAATTTGATACTTAAATGTCACCATAGTTCACTCTTGTTGAAAAAAAATATTGACCAAGTCTTGCATCTTAATAAATCTTAGTTTACCTTTGTCCCAGACAATGAGAACAAAGATTGTCTTTTCGTTTATAAAGAAGCGATAAGAATTTGAAAGGCGGGATTAAAAGTATAAAAAAAAATATTTTTATTTTTTTTTAACGAAGACTTGCATAATTAAAAATGTTAGTTTATCTTTGTCCCAGACAACGAAAAAAACGATTGTCTTTTCGCTTAAAGAAGCGATTGAAGTTGCACAAAAGAGTATAAAATAATTACTCCAGTAGCTTCACATTATTTTGAAAAACTGCTGAAATTTTTTTTAAAAAAAGTTTTGTTAAAATTTGTTTTTCTGCTCCCAAAACAGTTACCTTTGCAATACAAGTCGTCTTAAAGATGTGAGTTGCTTAAGGGCAAATTTAAAGACGCAAAATATAAGAAATTTTTCGGATAGAACATAGTTTTATATTGTTTTTTTGGGGTTACAGGGCTTCGCTATTTATAGTGTTTGCCCTGTTTTTTTTTGCCTACTATTGAATGAAAATAGTGCTGCTTTCAATTTCGCTTCGGCGAATACAGAAACAAAATTTGCTCATTTTCGCTCAATCAGGAAAACTTAGTAGTGTTCGATTAAAGTATGGAACAGTCGGCAGACGAAGGATTTTATGAAAATTGGTGGTTTACCCCCTTAAATATGCTGTATTTCCTACCAAATTCGTCTGACGACAACGGAATTTACTCAACCATACTTTAGTCGAGTACTACCGAAAACTTAAACACGTTCTTAACCCAAGTTGAAATAGTAGCTTGGGTTAAACTGCCAGCTATTCCTAATACCCAAATTTCCCCAATACCCCAGTTACCAAATTTCCTACTCAAGAATCCACCACAACATGAAAATTTATACCACGACCTTAATACTCTTGCTTGGACTAACATCCTGCGTATCCAATAAAAAAATAGCGGAAGCCACTGCTACAGCAGATCAAAGGGTGAAAGACTGTGCCAGCGAGAAAAAAGAATTGCGAGAAGAAAATCTAGACCAGCGTCAGCGTATTGTAGAATTGGAAGCAACCTGGAAACAAATGATTCGTGATACAATGGCTTATGGCGAACAATATCGCAGTGCAAATGCCTCCCGAAGTGACATGACGATTTTATATGACAAAATGAAAGAGCAGAATGATGCTTTGCTCAATGCGACTTCTTCTGAAAAGCAAATATTAGCAGAAGAATTGGGGGCAAAAGAAACAGCCTTATTGATAAAAGAAAGAGAATTGGCGAGGTTGGAAAAAGATTTGAAGGCATTGCAGTCAAATCTTGCCCTGACAGATGGGAAGAATGTGCAGTTATTGATAGATATGCGAGAGCGAGAGCTCAAAGCAGAAGAACTTCAACGCGATGCAAAAATGCTAAAATATGATTTGCAACAGCGAGAAAATAGGGTGAATGAGCTGGAAAGTATTTTGGATAATCGAGATCGTCAGATTGATGCTTTACGCATCAAAATAAAAAATGAGCTGATGGGCTATAAAGAATCTGAACTTACGGTAGTAGAAAAGGACAGCAAAGTCTACATCTCGCTCAGTCAGCAGCTTTTATTTGCGTCGGGTAGTGCTTATTTGGATACTAAGGGACGAAAAGCTATTCAGCAATTAGCGGCTGTATTGAATAAAAACCCTGAAATTCTAATCACCGTAGAAGGGCATACAGATAATGTCGCCATCAAATCGGGCAATTTTAAAGACAATTGGGATTTGAGTGTCTTGCGTGCTACTTCCATTGTGCGGGAGTTGGTAAAAGGTGGGGTTAGTCCTACACGAGTCACTGCATCAGGAAGAAGTGAATATTTTCCGATTTCTTCCAATACAACAGTAGCCGGAAAAGCCAATAATCGCCGTACAGAGATTATTTTATCGCCTAATCTGGATGAAGTTTGGAGATTGCTTGGCAATTAAGTGGAAATACAAATCCAAACGTCAAATTCAAATTCAAAAAACTATTGACAATAAGCCAATTAGTCAAATTGAAAGTGGCGTTTAGTTGAGTCCAGGCACTTAAAGTCTAAAAATAAAAAAGTACCAAAAGTGAAATTCCAAATTCCAAAAAAGGGTCAGGCTGGAAGCCTGAAATACTTCGGAATTTGGAATTTACTTTTTTAAACTTTTCCCTCTAGGGAAACCATTTCTATAATCAAATCATCCTGAGCGACCATTGTTTTTTCGCTAAGGTGAACTTTTTTGACCACACCTGCTTTGGGAGCGGTTATTGTACTTTCCATTTTCATGGCTTCGATGATAAATAGTGGGGCATTCTGTTTTACTTTATCGCCTGCTTCGACCAGGATTTTGGATAGACTGCCTTGTAGCGGTGCGCCAATGTCGCCCTCTTTTTCTGCTTTTTGATGAATGACTTTATTGGTTTCAATAGATAAATCTCTAACTTGTACGGCGCGAGTTTGTCCATTCAGATGAAAAAATAAAGTACAAAAACCATCTTCATTTGCTTCACCTTTGTCTAAGTATTTGACCAGAATACGTTTGCCGGATTCTATTTCTACAATAATTTCCTCATTGGGCTGTAAGCCATAGAAGAAAGCCAGCGTAGGTAGATTGCGAATGGCGCCATATTGCAGAAAATGTTCGTAATAATTGGTAAATACTTTTGGATATAATTTATAAGATAAGAAATCCCGAAAATGGGAATACTGGTCAAATTCTTCCTGAAAAGCAGGAAATTCCTGTTCAAAATCAATTGGTGTGAGGTGGGCATTGGGGCGTTCGGTATAAGGCTGCTCGCCTTTGAGTATCTTTTGTTGCAATTCTTTTGGAAAACCACCGTGAGGTTGTCCCAAATCACCTCTGAAAAATGCTTTGACGCTATCGGGGAAAGCAAGTGTGTCGCCTTTAGTCAGTACATCTTCTTTGCTCAAATTATTAGCAGTCATAAACATCGCCATGTCGCCTACAACTTTGGAAGATGGGGTGACTTTGACCACATCTCCAAAGAGGTCATTTACATCGCGATAATTAGATTTGATGGTTTCAAATTTGTCTTCCAGCCCCAAGCCACGTGCCTGTGGACGAAGATT
The DNA here is from genome assembly GCA_937951615.1 of uncultured Saprospiraceae bacterium. Lineage (GTDB taxonomy): Bacteria > Bacteroidota > Bacteroidia > Chitinophagales > Saprospiraceae > JAHDEO01. Next base: position 10,263 of record CALFBH010000082.1, read on the forward strand.
GGAATATTGACCGCCAGGTATTTCATGTGCATAGACTTCGGCTGTGCCGGCTTTCAATTCACTTTCAAAAGGATAATAATATTCCCGAACAGCTTCCCAATAATTGGCGTATTCATTGAGCGATGGCATGTTCATAGGATTGTCGCGCTCATGCCCACGCATCATGCCGACAACAGAATTGAAATTGGGCTGAGAAGTCAGACCAGACATAGAACTTAGTGCAACATCCACGACATCGACACCTGCTTCAATGGCTTTCAGATAAGTAGCGGATTGGATGGAAGAGGTATCGTGCGTGTGCAAATGGATAGGCAAATCGACCACCTTTTTCAGTTCTGTAATTAATCGCTCTGCTGCATAAGGTTTCAGCAAACCTGTCATGTCCTTGATGGCAAGAATATGCGCTCCTGCATCTTCCAACTGACGCGCCAAATCCAGATAATATTGCAAAGTATATTTAGTCCGCGAAGAATCGAGAATGTCACCGGAATAACAAATACAGGCTTCTGCCAGACCACCTGTTCGCTCCCGCACCGCATTGATGCTGACGCGCATGGCTTCTACCCAGTTGAGCGAGTCGAAAATACGGAAAATATCAACCCCAGTTTCCCAAGATTTTTCTACAAATTTTTCAATCAGGTTGTCAGGATATGCGGTATAACCGACTGCGTTTGAGCCGCGCAGCAACATTTGAAATAAGATATTCGGCACTGCTTCCCGCAATAATTCCAGCCGCTTCCAAGGGCATTCTTTCAAAAACCGGAGACAGACATCGAAAGTCGCACCGCCCCAAACTTCCATAGAAAATACGCCAGGATGATTTCGCGCAAAACCCTCTGCCACGCTTAGCATATCGTGTGTGCGTACCCGAGTAGCCAGTAAAGACTGATGAGCATCTCGGAAAGTCGTATCTGTATATTGAATGGCTTTCTCGGCTTTTAACCACTGCGAAAATTTGTCAGGACCAAGTTCGGTCAGCAGGTTTTTTGTGCCTTTCGGGAAATTGGATAAATCGTCAAATTTTGGAATATTTGCCTTACGGAACGTTTTATTTTTATCTACAAATTTGACATCTGAATTTCCATTGACAATCACATGTCCGAGATAGCGTAGCATTTTTGTCCCTCTGTCCAGCGTTCGGCGGGAAGATAATAATTCGGGATGATCGCCGATAAAACTGACCGTGGCTCTCCCTTCTTTGAAATCTTCATTGCGCAGTACATTTTCGAGGAAACCGATATTGGTTTTTACCCCGCGTATCCGAAATTCTGTGAGGGCGCGGTGTAGTCGGTCGGCTGCGCCTTCCAAGGTGCGCCCAGAAGCAGTCACTTTCACCAACATACTGTCGAAAAAGGGAGAAATTTTCGCGCCAGCATACGCGCTACCTGCATCGAGGCGTATTCCAAAACCGCCTGCGCTTCGGTAGGCAACTAGTGTTCCATAGTCTGGCTGAAAACCATTTGATGGATCTTCTGTTGTAATGCGGCATTGAATGGCACAGCCATTATAAGTAATGTCTTTTTGGTCTTTAATGAAAATAGTAGGATGCGACAATTCGTAGCCCATTGCAATCAAAATTTGAGAACGAACAATGTCTATACCCGTAATTTCTTCGGTAATCGTATGCTCAACCTGTATGCGCGGATTGACTTCAATAAAATAAATATTTTCTGCCTGATCGACCAGAAATTCCACTGTTCCGGCATGGCTGTATTTGACATGATGGGCGAGTTTTAGGGCGTATTCATAGAGTTTGTCTTTGGTTTCCTGTTTCAGAGAAATAGCGGGTGCGACTTCTACGACTTTTTGAAAACGCCTCTGTACCGAGCAATCTCGCTCAAAGAGATGAACGATGTTTCCGTATTTATCGCCTAGTATCTGAATTTCAATATGCTTGGGATTTTCTATAAATTTTTCAATAAAAATCTCATCATCGCCGAAGGCGGTCAGGGCTTCGCCTTTGGCTTCGCTGTAAGCTTTGGCGAGTTGGTCTTTGGAACGGACGACACGCATTCCGCGACCACCACCACCGGCAGCGGCTTTGACCATGACGGGATAACCGATGTGTCCTGCTTCTTGTTCGGCTATTTCGTAAGAAGTGATGTCCGCTTCATTGTCGAGAATAATCGGAACATTCAGTTTTTTCGCAATTTCTTTTGCCTTGATTTTATCACCGAGCATGTCCATGACCTCCGGTTCAGGTCCGATAAAACGGATGTTTTCTTCGCGGCATCTTGTCGCAAAGTTTACATTTTCGGATAGGAAACCGTAGCCAGGGTGAATGGCTTCTACGCCATTCTTTTTCGCGGCATGGATAATGGCTTCAATATCCAGATAAGGCTTGAGCGGTTCATCGTCATTGCCAATCTGATAGGCTTCATCGGCTTTGTAACGATGAAGGGAATAACGATCTTCATGGGTATAAATGGCAACGGTTCGGAGTGCGAGCTCGGAAGCTGCCCGTAGTATGCGGATGGCAATTTCGCCCCTGTTGGCGACCATTATTTTTTGGAATCGGTTGTGTTGAGTGATGTGCATCGTATTCTTTTGTAAGGAGACAAAAAAAGTAACCTACCCAAAATAACAATGTCATTTTGGGTAACCCATGTTGTTCCCTAAATTTAATTCTTACGATAGCAGGCGAATATTCGCAAATGTACGGGAATGGAAGGAGGGATGCTATTTTTTTAGTGGAAATTTTGTGCCGTATTGCTTAAAAACAAAATCAAATAATAACTGCTGCTGCTTATCGTAATCAAAGTATTGCTCTCTGGTTTGACGCATATTCTTTCTGAGCGCGAGATATTTTTGGGCACTTAGATTTTTAAATTTTTCTAAGTTCTTGAATAGTTTTTCGATATCCCCTGCGGGAGAAACAAAACCCAAATTATAATCATGAACCACTTGCGCAGATTCGCCATTTGCAGATAATATGATGGGCAATTCTGCTGCTATAGCCATGTTGATTTTCGAAGGAAACGCACCGAGTAAGGAAGATTTAAGAGAAATGATTGTTGCATCATAATCTTTCAGAATAGTCTGAATTTGTTCTTTGGGGACTTGCGCGTGCATGAAGATATTTGAATTTGGATGAACTGAGATATAGTTTTCAATTTTTGCTTTTTCAACGCCTTGTCCGTAGATATGAAATTCCATATCCAATAGTTTGAAATTTATTTCGGTGCAAATCCTGTAAATACCTTGTGGCAAACCAAGCAGTCCTGCATATATAATTTTTTTCTTTGAAGACGATTTTTTTGCCAACTGATAAGGAGAGGGCTTCATCAAATTTCTGTATAAGAGTTTGGGTTTGGAAGCGTCTACTGCTGCTAGATAATTTAATATTTCATTGGATTGACCAATAAAGGCGTCTGTCTTTGCGTACATGATGTCCTCCATCTTTCTTAAACGCTATAGGACAAACTCTTTTCACTTTTGATGAGACCAAGTTCTAAAGCACTGTTTGGCCATAAATCGGAGACATTCAAAATGACTTTTTTTCTTAATAATTTCCCGATAATACTAGCTGTGCATGCAATAGGGAGATGGGGAGACTGAATGAGAAAAATGTCAGGTTTTCTTTTGAGCAAATATGGAATACTGAGTAAAAACGTCAAGGAAAATGACAACATGCTGAATACTCTGACGTATGGGTTATTGGAATTGGAAGGAAGCATCCAGTATCGCCTACAAGTGACTCCATTTCTGATTTCTTTGACGAAAAATTTGTTTTTATAAGCTTTGTGAATCTTTCCGGCAGGATAACTTGGCAGTGTTGTTATAACATTTACATCAATACCTTTCGTTTTCAACTCATTGGCCATGATAGTGATTCTATTGGGGGCGCCGCCCTGATCGGGAGCGAAAAACATACTCACTATTTCTAATTTTAAAGCCATTCTACAATTTATGGGGACGATCCGTTTTGTTTATTTTATACCCAATAAAAAAAGAAAAAACCAGATATAGACAGAAAGAAAATAGTGTTGCTGAAAAACCAAATTGATAACTTACTAGTGCTAAAAATCCTGTGATACAAGAGATAGAAAAAGCAGTGAGTACAATTTTTTCTTTTTTCCAACCTGCTTTTGTCAGCAAAATCGAAAAATGATCGGGTGAGCCTCGGAAAATAGAGATTCCTTTTTTTGTTCTTCGATACAATAAGAGCATAAACTCAAAAATAATCACTGAAAACAGAAGGGCGATAATGAGCGTATCTGTGAAAAAAGATGAGGCGTTTATAAATTTTGATAGATAAATGTAAGCAAGTCCGCCCAACAAATGACTTCCGGCATCGCCGAGGTATATTCTTGCATCTGGTCTATTGAAAATTAGAAATCCAAGAAGCGTCATCATCAGTAAGAGTTCAAAAAATCCATATCCAAACACGATATAAAAAAACACAAGTGCTGGTAAAAAAACGATAGTCAGCAGCCCATCACAAACATCAATCAAATTAAAGGCATTCAGCATGGATAGTAGAATAAAGCCAGAAAGCAGCGCATTTAAAAAATAGACACTGAATATATCGACCGTAAAACCCATACTGACGATACCAATGGCTACGACGATTTGCATTGCAAACTTAATAGCAGGAGAAAGTCGATAATAGTCGTCTATCACGCCAATCAAAAATAATCCAGCGCAACTAAGAATGATGTACAGGAGTTCTTGATTGAAAAAAGCATCGGGGAGCAAATAAGCAGCTATCCAGCTATTCAAAATAATAGCCATTAAAATAGCTCCGCCACCAAGATAGGCAACAGGTTTTTTATGCGATTGGACAATAGGATTGGGGTGGCTCAAAAAATTTATTTTCCAGGCTAACTTAATGAACAACCAGGTTGCTATAATACTGACCAATAAGCAGATAATGATAAAGTATGCCGTCAAAACTTCGTATTGTTTAATTCTTCTGCTTTCTTCATCGCTTCTTCATAGACCTGCGCCATGGATAAATATTGCCACTTTCCGTACCGACCTAATAAATGGACATCTTTTTTTAGGTATTTTTTGGACAATTGTCGGACTGTTTTACTGGTATTTTTTTCAAAAACAGCATAAGCGTATTCATGATCTTCAAAGTGAATTTTTATGAAATCTTTTTTCTTGTTTACAATCTTAAGGTCTAGTAGATTTTCCTTTATTTTTTGCCCGACTTTTTTATAATTCAGTTTTTTTGCCTCACTTTTATAGGTAATCTCCGCCATGATGCTCCACTTGTTTTCGGGTGCAGTATGCGGGTCGAAATTTTGCATATAGATAATCCTTGAAAAGACAATATTCTCATCACTAAAATAGTCCCACAGATTAGCTGTATCGTATTTTTGTCCTTTGAGCATTATCATGGCATACAGAACACCATTCGTTTTTAGCTGTATTTTATTGGAAATTTTTGGCAGCGAAATGTTTTGAAGTATAGGAAGAGGAATGGTCGAAATACAGGCTTTTTTATATTTGTAAACAGACCGTCCGGCAGAAGATTGTGTGATGACCTGCCTTAATTTTGTATCCACTTCCACCACTTCTTCCTGGAGTTTTATTTGATGTTTGACAGGTTTTGCCAGTTTATCAATCAGTAAACCCATACACCTTTTTTTGCTTCCTTTTTTGGGAATAGGATACCAACTGTTTGAGTTATAACTTTCTACTTTAGCCTCATTGGGCAATAAGCCACTAAGGACTTTAGGGATGTTGTAATTTTGTATATTCCATATAAAGTCGCGAGTACCCAGTGAGGCTAAAGGGCGTTTCCACATTTTATTATTATAAGGAAAAAAGAAAACTTCGCACATTTTTTCTCCGAATGAATGTAAAAGCCATTCTTCAAAATTATTGACTTTCGGAGGTTGGGTATATGCTTTTTCAATATACTGCGCAATACATTCAATAGCCAGCTCTTTATGGAGTCCGCCAAGATTGAGTTGAAATGGAAATTTTGTTGTACCAAAAGCAGTTCGAACATCAGCTTTGGGAGCGATAGGTTTAAAAGTCTTGCCCAAAAGTTTTTTTAGGCTTTTTTCAACTTCAGGATTGTGGAAATGCAACAAATGAAGCACTGCATCAAACCAAAAGTCGTCAATATGAATAGACTTGACTAGCCCACCAGGGGTTTTCGATTTTTCTAAGACGACTATATTATCGGTCTTGTTCAATTGCGTCGCAAGGGAAATGCCCGAAAGCCCTGCGCCCAATATGACATAATCATACTGCTGTTGTTTCATTTTCGCGTATTAAGATACTGTCAATGGACTGGCTAATGGTTTGCCACGTCATTTTACCTGTTAATTGCTCTGCTTTTCTGATATTGGGAATGCGTACCTGCACATCTTTTTTCCCAGGATATGTATCTTCATAAGCTTCAAACTGGATGGGAGAGGAGGAAGCCATTTTTGATTTAATCAACTCCGCCAGATCTTTTATTCTGGTAGGATTGGGACTTCCCATATTATAAATAATATTTTGGGCATACCAGCTTTGAGGGATATTTAATAATTTGAATACATTTTTTGTAAAATCCTCTACATGAGCAAAGCACCTTAGCTGCCTGCCAGTGCCGTGAACCGTTATTGGTAAGTTGTGTTTGGCAGCTTCAATGAATTTTGGAACAACCATTCCATAAGTACCAGATTGATTTTCACCGATTACATTAAAAGGACGTATAATAATACTCTTATGCTTGTTAAGGCAGGCTGCTATTACATCTTTTTCCATCTGCCATTTTCCGGTAGCATAGCCATATTGACTCTGGTCATAATCAGTCACCTGTTTCTTAGAAATATTTAAACCTTCATCGACAGGTGACTTATAGTCCAGTCCATACACACAAGAGGAAGAAAAAAACACCTTTGGTGTATTTGGATATAATGACAATATCTTTTTTGTCCCCTTAGTAATGACATCATAAGTTCTTTTGTTATTTTTATAACATAAGTCCATGCCAACCAGAGAAGCCAGGTGAAAGATAATGTCTATAGGTTTGGATAGTCGGGTGTGGAGGGTAATATCTTCTTCGATAATATCCAGATGAGGGCGTCCCTGTATTGAAGAGGAAGTAGAAAAGTCATCAATTACCGTCACGCTGTAGTTTGATTTTAGTAGGTAATCAATAATAGATTTTCCTATAAAACCACAGCCGCCTGTTACGAGCGCATGCTTTCGTTCAGTCATTTTAGGTTAGTTCAGGTTTTAGAATAGAGACGCACTTTTGAGATGGTCTCGGTGTAATCAAATGTATATATGTGTAACCGGAATATGTTTAAATATACGCTAAATTTTTAGGAATATATAAGCGAAAAAATGAGTGGAAGCAAGGGCACTTAAAATATTTGACTTCTATTGTCAGTATGTTCTAAGTGTAATAAAAGATATGTGAAAGTATATAAAATATTTAGTTTCTCCAAAAAAGTAATTGCAAAATTAATTAATGTAATTTTTTGCTGGTACAGTTAGAGTATTTGTTCAAGAAGTCGATTAACGAGTTGTCTTTCTTGTAAGGATTCTGTTTCTTGTTGGAGTGTTTCGCGAATAAGATAATCGTATTGCTAATTTTTTAAGTGTATATTTTTAAATAATGCCTTTCCACATGAAACAATTCACCCTACATCACGACTGCTGCCTGATGAAAGTCGGCACAGACGGCATATTGCTCGGTGCTTGGGCAGATGGGCAGGGCGCAAAGCGTGTATTGGACATTGGGACAGGCTGTGGACTAGTGGCTTTGATGTTGGCGCAACGATACCCGCAAGTCCAAGTAAATGCGGTGGAGTTGGACGAGGCATCAGCAACACAGGCGGCGGAGAATGTGGCGGGCAGTCCGTTTGCGGGGCGTGTAGTGGTGGTGCAGGATGCTATTCAGGCTTTCGCCAAAAGGGTGGGGGAGCGGTATGAATTGATGGTGAGTAATCCACCGTTTTTTAAGGCTGGTGTGGCTCGGGATATGGCGCGACATACGAGTACTTTGAGTCATGCTGATTTGCTGGATTGTGTTGAAAACTTATTAGCGGAAAGCGGGAAATTTTGTGTGATATTGCCTGTAAAGGAAGGAGAAGAATTTATTGAGCTTGCGCTGGAATATGGACTTTTTTTGTGTAAACGGATGGCTGTGTGGGCTAAGTCATCTAAGTCGGTGGAGCGTTTGTTATTGGCTTTTGGTTTTGTGGATGAGGTAGAGGTGGTGGAAGAGGAGTTGGTGGTGTATGAAGAGAGTGGGGGATATACGGCGGCTTATGTTGGGCTGACTGGGGACTTTTATTTGGGGCATTGAGGTGCTGCGATGGCTGGTGCTGGCTTGTGTATCGGGATGTTTTATTGGGTTGCGCATCGGGGTGTTTTTTGAACCATTAAGGGATGGAGGGTCACTAAGGGATTTACTAGGTGTTTAGGTCGTAGGTTTGGATGACTTCGCCTAGTTGTGCTTCGATTTCGGTTGCTGAAAAACCATATTGCTCTAAGGAGTAGCTGTGTTTGCTGCGGTACTTTCTGGTTTTGCTGGTTTCTTCGGTTAAGGCTTTTTCGAAGGTTGGAGAGAGGGGCATGTTGAAATGTGTATAGATGTCGCGGACAGTTTGCATGGGGTCTGCTACGAGTTTGGTGTAGGGAACGACTAGGAAATTTTCTGCTTTGAAGCGTTTTTTGTTTTCATGAAAATAAGTGTAAAAATCAATAGCAATTTGTCCGAGGGCGCGGTACTCTGGGCCATCTTCTGGTAGTTTTGGGGCGATGAGTTTCCAGGTGGCACTAAACATACTGATGAAAGAAGGCACCGCTTTTTTCGGATCGCGAATGAGGTAAACAATACGGGCGTCGGGGAAGATGTCGAGGATGGTGTTGAGTCGGCCGGTTGTGATGACATTTTTGGATAATAAAGTCTTGCCTTTTCCTTCTGAATACATAAAGCGTTTCATAGAACTGCGGTAATAATTGCGAATGCGTTGGCGTTGTTTGTCAGGCATCGTATCGACGAGTGTCAGGTATTTGAATTCCTGCATGTAGGGGCAAATCAAACATATCGCAATCGTCAATAATGGGAAAACATAAATGCCTTCGTCCTCTTCGCTTTGATTAAAACCTGTGGGATGGATGTCCTGCCAACCTTTAAAGAACCAACTGTCTATCCAGTCGAATAGGCGACGAAACGGGCGTCCTATACGCTTGTCGAGCCAGGAAATGCCATTTACAAGTTTATAAAAAGTAATGGAAGAAATAATCGTGTGGTAAAGCAGCATATAGACATAACGCTCTTCATCCAGACAAAGCAGGCGATGCATATAAGTCGTTCCGCTACGCGGATTGCTGACAATAAAAACGGGTCGGCTAATATCCGTTTTGCGATAGCCAAAAAATAAGATTTCATCCAGTAAACGAAAGAAAAAAAGCAAGGTGTTAATAATCCCAATGGCGAGGACAAAGAGCAGCGTAGCCAAGAATCGTTTTACACTAAAATGCTTGATGCAGTTCAGGTAGATAATTTTGAAAAAAGTTTTGAGGTGAATATATAGAATGGAGGACACTGATTAAGTTTAAGATTAAGTTTAATCCGATAGCTATCGGATAAGTTTAAAAAGTCTTTTGTGGAAATGGTGTGCAAAGTAACGACTTTTTTTAGTGTTTTCTCGCAAAGTCGCGAAGGCGCAAAGTTTTTGTTTTCTGTTTTTTTTGTAAAATCGCGAAAATTTTGTTCGTAATTCGTAATTCTCAGATTCGTAATTAATAATTAGCTTTATCTTTGCAGGAATGAAAAATGAATTACGCTGGAAAATTGCTCAGGCTGCCGAAATTCGTTGGTGGCAACGCTATTTGAATAAAAAACCAAAGGCGGATTATCTGGACTGGAAAACAAAATATTGGCAGGACTTACTAATCCGTATTGGCGTGCAGCCAAAAGTTGGTGAGCAGGTATTGGATGTAGGTTGTGGACCTGCGGGGGCTTTTATGGTGCTGGAAGGTCGAGAAGTGGATGCGGTGGATCCTTTGCTGGATAGCTACTCGGAAAAACTGACGCATTTTGAGCGTTCGGCTTATCCTTATACGAATTTTCATGCCCTGCCTTTTGAGGCTTATGAGACGGAGACGCGCTATGATACGATTTTATGTCTCAATGCCATCAATCATGTCGCTGATCTGGATTTATGTTTTGATAAACTGGTGGAACTGACTAAGCCAGGCGGAACTTTAGTGGTCTCTATTGATGCACATAATTTTGGATTTTTCAAAGGACTTTTTCGTTTATTGCCGGGTGATATTTTGCATCCGCATCAATACGATTTGAAAGAATATGAAAGCATGTTGACGCAAAGAAGCTGCACCATTAAGCAGTCCATTTTATTCGATAAGCACTTTTTCTTTGATTATTATGTGTTGGTCGCTACTGCAATGAATGAATGAATGAATGAATGAAAAAATTAACACAAAATATAGTATTGACTTCTATTATCACCCTTATGTTGGGAATCTATGGATGCGGGGAGAAATCTGTGGATTCCAATCAAAAAGAATTAACTGAATATCTAAATCAAATAAGGTTAGATAATTGGAAGAATGATAAGCATAAGGTTAAGGAATTACAAAAAATGTTTGGCGTTTTATTGTACAATCAACTACCTATTGAAAAGACTCAATTAGCTATAAATTCCATAGAATAAAAGGAGCTATACAAAATATAGGCTATTTCAAAAATAACGAATATGTTGAACTTAATAGATGGTCTGGTTCTGGATGGATACAATTGAATTATTTAAACACTGATAATCGAAGAAAAGAAAGTCAAGTCAGGAATCTGGCGATATTTTAATAAGAATGGTAAATTAATGAAAGAGGAAAAATACTAAATTTTTGCACCTATTCACCAATCACCAGTTACGAATCCACCAATCACCAAAGCCTAATGACTACTCAAAAAATCCCAGACCCTTGAATAATAATTTGGATCAGCTGGAATACCGCCATCATGCCCTGCACCATCAACGAGGTGATAAATCACTTCTTGTCCTGCATCACAATTTCCATAAGCATAAGAAGTCACCGTGTTGGTTCCCCAGGTATCTGTTGTGGTGACTGGCGTCAGGTTGCAGTTGAATTGAGTTGCCCAATTTTCCGCGCTGGCCTGAGCCGACATGAAGGTATGCCCAAGACTAGTCCCGCCCTGCCAGGGGATAAGACCATCTTCCAGTCCATTGATTTGGAAAACAGAAATCGGGCGGGGAGCAATCCAGTTTTCCATAGGAACAGTTTGCTGGCTCACGATGGGTGCGATGGCTCGAAAATAACTGCTTTGTTTGCCTAGATAATTGACGGCAGCAGCTCCATTTGAAGTGCCTAAAGCATAAGCCATTGCGGTATCAATATTGGTGTAAACGCTGAGTTGATTGAGTATTTCACCAACATAATAAATTTCATCTGCATTCGAGGCTTCATTGGCGGTGGCTGCGCCAAGATTCCAGCTATTCAGATAACCATCAGGATAAATGCCAATAAAATTTCCAGCATCGACTAAGGTGTTCAAACTTCCATTATTCAAGAAAGACTGTCCTGTTCCACCATTGCCATGAAAAGCAAAAAGGAGCGGATATACTTTGTTGGAATCAAAATTTTGTGGCGCTCTTATGTGTACCGTTCTTAGCTGGTTTGTACCGTCTATAATTTGATTGACCGTAAGGGAAGAAGTGCCTGTACTGATTAGATTGGTCATGGTATCAGTCGTCATCGTATCGCTTGGGGTCGTGTCGCAACTCTGGATAATTGCCTGAAAAATACCATCCGGTTCTACTTGAAATCCTGACTTGAGTCCTATTTCTTGACCTGCTTCATAATGGACATCTACAACTCCGGGAATGCTTGCAGTTGAGGCAATGTTTATTGCTGCTGCAAAAGTTTCCGAAATATGAACGCCAGATAAATCTAATGAGTCGGGACAGCTTTCAACTGGTGGTTCTGGTTCTTCCCCACCAAAATTGAGCGTCCAGCTATTGAGCGTGCCGCCGACTGTATTTTGATTGAGGTTAGCGGAGCAAAGTGTCCATACGTCATTCCCATCTGAGCCATCATTGATATTGGCAAGTGGTGTTTTGGGAAGAAAGACATCCGTATAAGGCGAAGTGCCGTTTGCAATTTGTTGAGAAGCAGCATCGCTAAAACAAGTGTTCGTAAAAGCAATTCCACTGGCGGTCAGTTCATATAAAAAACTAACCTTGCCTGTCGGCGAAGTGAGCTTAACGCCAATATTGCTAAGTCCGGGATGGTCTATATCTACACAGACAGATTCTAATCCATTTGTGCCTGACAGGTTTTCTGTTAAGCCGGATACCGTAAGGGTAAAGCAATATTCAAAGCCTGTACTTGCTATGACACCGCCTGTTCCTGTGAAAGTATTGGTGCTTGTATTGGGTACATTTTCAATGTCAGCTGCTTGCATCTGTGTATACGATAGGACGCATAGGCAGAAAAGGAGGTAATATTTGTGCATAAGTTTAAATAATAAAGCCTAAAGATAAGGGATTCTTTCTTTCCCCTAAAAACTCCAATTTTTCTTCCAAGTATCAATCACATCCAAAGAAATTTTAAACGAAGTATTCGGCTGAGAAATCGTGGACTCTGCCAGCACGCCATACAGCCCGACACGTAGGCGACGTCTTTTGCCCAATTTGAAGGTACGTTCCAGTCCGGCAAATAACTCTTCATGGTGGAAATTTGTATCCTTGACCCACAGAAAACCACCGCCTGCTACGACCTGTACTTTTGTCTTTTTGATGAGTGGAACATTATTGATTAAAGCCCCATTAAAATGATGAATCCAATGCGCTTCAAGAAATATATTGGTCGTTGCAAAAGCCGTATCCAAGCCTTGAAAAGAATGTAAAGGATTGGAATACAAATAACGATCCGACTGACGGAAACGCTTCAAATCAATATCGTCCAGTTTCTTTGTGTTCACATATTTGCCTGCTTTGATGGCGTATTTTGAATTGCCCAACATGCCGACGGTCACATCCTGCCCCATGAAGAGTTCCACATAATCAAAATTGACATCGCTGAGCAAAACGCCTTTCCAGCCTTTTCGGTGTGTCAGGCTAAAAGTCGGATATTTGCTACCCAAAACCACCTTGCGAGTGGGTTCAGTCATATACTTTTGTCCGGGCGTATAGATGAGCCTGCTTTGAGTGATAAAGGCTTGGTAAGGCTGAAAATCTAATGGCGGATCTTCGTCATCAATGATATCGTCAATAAAGGTTTCTGTATCGTAATCTGCAACCGATTTTCGATTGTGGAAGGTTGGAGTGATATCAAGAACTAATCCATTGAGTAACTCTATTTTATGCCGTATACCAACGTGGTCGTGTAGGATATAATTGGAGGTTTTTAGCTGATTGAGATAAGCATCAAATTCATTGATAGAATAAAAAGACCGACCCATTTCAACACCAACACCAGCCAGTCGATGTGGATTATATCTAAACCAGCTATCAAATTCTCCCTGTACATCTTTGTTTTTGATACCCACATTGATACCGCCATTAAGCCGCAACCTTCTTCCATTTTCCCATTGCCGAAAATAACTGCCAAAAGGCCCCAGCCGAAAGCCACCTACAATATCAAAATTGATTAAACTCGGTATTGGACCAATCCAGACCTCTTCTTTTTTTTCATAATTTCTAAAACCCACACCGTCCCAGAACAAATCGAGCAACTGCACTTTATTATAAGCTGCCTGTAAGGAATCCTGATACACCTTGCTCTCTCGAATAGCCTTGATGCTATCGCGCATAAATATCATTTTCTGTTCCTTCAGCGTGAGTGCTTCGGGGCGGGAGGCTTTCCAGTAGGTGCTGTCGCGCTTATAGGCTTCCTTGGTGGTAATGGCGATTTCATTCCCAAAAAACTTCGGCGGAAAGGCATAGTTTTTTTGATAATCGGAATAGCGTAACAAGGTATTGCCATTGAAGGTTTTTCGTTTGCCTTGCTTGGTGGAATAGACAAATTCCTGCCGATATGGAATCCATAATTTGTCGTCCAATTGCTCATAATTCTGTTTTAGCCGAAAGGCATCAAAAAATCGCAATCCGCCTTTATAAAAAGTCAAATCGAGTCGATTGATGTTCCATAATTCTTCATTGATAAACAAAAAACCACTACAGGTCGAGTTGCCGGATTTGCGGGGGATGACTTTTATTTTGTGAACCAATTGTCCCTTTTCTTCTTTACTTTCAATGAGTTTGTATTTATAAGATAGAATGGCGGTACGACTAATCGGGGAGATGACCGGCACTTCGGCAATGCCTGTCAGTTTGACCATATTTTGATAAAAATTGAAATCCGTTTCTCCAAAATTGGGAATAAATAAACCTGACTTACTGCCATATTTTTTATAAGCAGTTCGCTCTTCTTTGTATTGATTGGGAGATTGATAATTCAGTGTCACCTGCATTTCTATGATGCTGATGCCTGACAATTCTTTGCGTAAAGCAGCGTCTTCTTTTTCAAACACACTCATCGTTTCATCCTCCTTTTTCTGAACAGGCGACTTTTTCTTTTTTTCATCCGTCTCTTCTACTGCTTTTACATAAACTTCAGTTTTAAAACTCTCGACCTGCGAGAGATAAGCTTTTTTATTGGCAATGACTTTTTCAATAATCGCATAAGCAGGATCACGTTTGGATGCCTTGACAACAATCTCATTCAACTCGATATTCGAGGTCTTCATCCAGATATTTTTTTGCACTTCCACTTCCTCAATAATGACGGTTATCTTTTGAGTTTCGTAGCCGATGGAAGAGATAATGAAGCTATATTCGCCACCTACATCAAAGGTCATAAAATAACGTCCGTCTATATCGGTTGTTGTCCCCGTTTGTAGTTCTTCAATGAAAATTTCTGCGAAAGGAATCGGTGAATTGTCTTCGTTTTGAATGAAGCCGCTAATGCTTTGTGCAAAGGCAGCATGCCCGAATACAAAAGTGAATAGTAAAGCAAAAAATATTTTTAGATCGTGTGTTGTCATACGTTTATATCATTCGGAAATTTTGAGGCGATGTGTTTTGAAAATAACGATGTGTTTATAATAACGTCCACTTGATGTAGGATGTTTTATATCAACGGTTTCGTAAACTTGCGCGAAGGCTCTCGCGGGAAGCGAGTTTGCTAAACCTTCTTCTATAAAGTTGATTCCAGAGGCAGGTTTAGCAAACTTCCTGCTCGCAGGGCTTGCGCACAAGTTTACGAAACCTTTGGAATTTGGAATTTCCCATTTTGAAATTTTACTTTTTGTACAACCACTGATTGCTCCCAAATCGCTTGTCCAATACATAAGCAGAATGCAATCGAGCAGTATCTTCCAGTCGGACAAAATAATAATCGTACAAGGTGTCGGTTCGGACTTCCCTTTCATATCGTAGGTCTTCTATCGCAGTCAGTCGTCCTGTTTTCCAATAAAAAGCAGTCGTAGGATGATAGATCCAATGGACGCCCAACTTCACCGTTTTGTCGGCCGCCTGTTCCTCTACGTGCAAAGCCATTCGTTTGGTATGCGCTTCAAACCACCATTCATGGCAGTTTTTAAAATTAGCCAATAAGAAAAAATGAATCAGCCCGAAAATTGCGATTTCGATAATGACTTGTTTTGACCATTTATATTCCCATAATAAGAAACACAACACAACTGGCAATAAACCCAGCGGCACAAAAATCAAGGCTGTTCGCTGTCGTAAATAATTGGCGTCCAATAAATGGAATTGCACCTTCTGCATCAAGACAATACCAACTAAAATCAGCAAGACCGCCAGCATAAAACCAAACCGCTTATCTACCTGCCGTCTGACAAGTTGCACTGCTGCCCACCCCATTGCGAAAAGCAATAAAAAAATCGCAACAAAGACAAAAATATTCAGCGTCCAGTCCCCAAAATAAGCCTTCTTTTGTAGATAATCACGCATCAAAATTTCAAGTGTTTGATACAAGGATGCTGCGCCATACTCAAACTGCCCCGCAGTACGCAAATACTGAATAGGACGAATTAAAAGCAGGGCAAGAACAGCCAGAAAGGGTAGGGGAAATGCAGCATGAAGCCATCGGTTTTTTCCTTTTTTATTAAAATCGAAAAGACGAGGAAACAGCAAAAGTAGATACACCACACCAAGCAAAGCCACAATGTAATTCAGATAAATAAAACTACTCAAAACCGCCAAACTCGCTCCAGAAAATGCACCAAGAAGATGACCAGTTTTTTCTGTTTGAATATATTTCCAAAGAAAATACAAGCTCATCATCATCCATCCACAAGCCATGCCATAGCCACGCGCCAAAGCAAAAAACTCCAGCAAATAAGGATTGATGTTCAGGATTAAAAAAGCACAAAAAGTCACGAAAAACGGCTTTCCCATATCTCGCAAGAGCAAGCAGGAAGCAAGCAAATAAACCAGATGCGCCAGTACATTAGGCAGCCGCACAGCAAATTCAGACGCCCCAAATAACTTCACTGTGATTTGCATCAAAAAAGTATTCAACCAATGCAAATTCGCTGTCCCCCAACACTCCGAACTAGAAAAACACAGCCACAAATTCTGGTCAATTCCATTCAGGTAAGTACTGCTTTCATCATGCGTCATAGATAAGAGGCAGGCACGTAAAGTTGTATACGCCAATAGCAAGACTATCGTACCTCCGAAAATGTAATTTTGTGTTTTCAATATTTCTTTTTCTGTTTTGAGACTTTTTAACTGAAATATTATTGTTATTTTTACCGCTCAATATAACTCTTCTATTTATAAACTATGTCAGAAAAGAAACCACTATTTTAGACAAAAACTTTTCACTTTTCAAATTTACTCGGTATCGGGCTGGCAGGGAAAATCTTAACCCAAGTTGAAATAGTAGCCCCCAATTTTACATTTTCACAGTCTGTAGTTTATAGGGCTTATGACGTTTGATTGTTTGATAGTGTGTATAGCAAATTGGACAATTTTGCCGTTCGATTCGCCCACGGTTGAAACCGTAGGCTACCAGATAGGTCGTGTCTATGACACTTAGCAAAGCTGTCATTTCATGGGCTGTTCAAGTCGCATCGCGACGAATGGTTTGGTAGCCAATGGTTTTAACCATGGGCGAGAGAGAAAGTGCAATTTGTAATACACACGTTTGATAAAAACTTCTTTGACCAGCGTTGATAAGAAGTTGGGGGCTACATATTCAACTTGGGTTAAATCTTGAATAGTTTTCCTTTTTGGAATTTCATACTGGAAGTAGGTTTAGCAAACTTCCCTTCTCGCCAGGCTTGCCCACAAGTTTACGAAACCGTAAGTACCGTTTTTTATTTTTTGGGATTTTCTGGTCAGGCTGGAAGCCTGAAGTACTTTGGAATTTCCATTTTGGTGCTTTTCTCAAACCTTCTGCGCAATAATCTCCAACACCATAGGTGTCGTCATCATCGCATTCGGATTATTATCAGCAGCTTGCAAATCAGTTCTTACTTTATCACACCACTCGGCATCTACCCTGCCCAGTTCCAACAAACGATTCAGATTGATTTCTATAAAAGAAGCTGGCCACTGCCACATATAATCCGTCGGGCGAATGGCAAAAACCAGCGGTCGGGTAGCTGTGACGACAAAACCGTTTTTGGCTAATAAATCAGGCAATTCCAGCGCAATATCCGGCTCTCCACCTGTTTCGCGCCAACTCTTCATCACTTCATCTGTAAAAGATTCCTGCCACTGACTGCGGGGAAATAATCGCCAACTTTTATAACAAGAATACTCATGAAAAATGACTGTTCCATTTTCATGCAATGCATCACCTATCTTTTTAACCAGCACATCAGGTGAATCTACAAAACAGGACACCCAACGACACCAGGCAACATCAAAACCATCTTCCGGTATATCGTCCTTCATCAAATCCACTTCATAAGCATTGACTTTCAAACCCCGCAACTCATGCTGTGCTTTCAGGTAGTTCAGGTAATTAGCAGAACGTTCTACCGCCACTACGCTGCCCTGCGCACCCACAATCTCAGCTAGATCAACAGTCGCATAGCCAGGACCTGCACCTACATCCAGCACCCGCGAGCCTTCCGTGATACCAGCTTTTTGCCAGCCTTCCAATACATGTGATCGCCAGATACGATGTTGTAATCCTAAGCGGTCTAGTTCTGCTTTGTCGGTGCCTAGTATATAGTCTCTTTCTTTCATTGTGTTTCGTGTTGTCGTGTTGTCGTGTTGATGTGTTGTAGTGTTATTGTCTTCCTTATACTTCGACATTCATTATTCATCTGTTCGATATCGATATTCAAATATCTTTCAGCGAATTTAGTGGTTTTATACCAAAGGAGTATTTGATTTTGATGACTTTTTATGTATCTTGTTTTTTCAATTAATAAATGAAATTATGTCTAAAAAATTAGAAGAACGTAAGTGGCACATTAAACAACGTTTAAAAGATGTACAAGATGAAGCGATTATTGCGCAAATTGAAAATCTATTAAAGGAGTCTAATCCCTACAAATGGTGGGAAAAACCTTCCAATAAAAAATCTGGAAAATCTGAAAACCCTGGAAATGGTTTTTTAGATTGTGGAATGATGGTGCCGTAATTTCACAGTCCAAAACAAAAATCAATCCCTCATTAAATCTTCTATCGGAACAATACCTTCACAGCCCGTAAGTTTTAACAAAATTTTACCAAAATCATTTTGACTATTTACCTATATGTTGCGGGTAATTGGTATTTTTGCAATAATGTGGAAGAGTAACGATTCTAATAACAATCACGCAATCAAACAATTCCACAATTATGACCCGGCTTGAAACTTAATGACCTGTATTTAAGGTTATGACGTCTCAATAAAACAGTTACCAATCCCCAATCACCAATCAAGATACCATGGCAAAAACAACGCAACATACTGCCCGTTTATATACCGACCAGGGAAAAGGCTTTGATATTCATCCGACAGAGCATACCGTCAAACAAGGAGAGCAGATTTTTGCTTTTCAATTTGAGCAGGCTCAACCTTTGAATAATATCCGCTTTCATCCTGCGGACACCATTGCAGCGATTCAATTGCAACGAATAGAAGTAACGCTCAAAGACGGAAGCACCATGTCGCCAAATTATGGGACAAATGCCTTGCCACGACACGATAGCTCCTTTATTTTTGATACGGTGACGCCAACTATTTCCATACATTCTGCCGGACTGGAAATTTCTGCCATTACTTTTCATGTCAATTATATTGCTGTAGATGTAGATACTTATCCACTTATTTTAGAAAATAAAAAAATCTCCCTTAGTCAGAAAGAACAGGGCTGGTCGGAGCAGGTCGGCAGTATTCAGTCGGATGTTGGAGCGATTGAATCCAAGATTATGTCGCATCAGGCAGATTCCCGACAAAGTGTCGCGCCGGAGTATTTGGAATTTTACAAAGGCTTGGTGGCTGTTAAAGACCGGATTACTTCTGAGAAAGAGCAGCGTATTGAAGAATTGAATCGCGTGATTCGCGAAAAAGAAATCAATGCAGTCACGGCACAAAAAGAAGCTGATATTCGGAATAATTATATTGAAGAAAAAGAACGTCTAATAGAGGATTTAAACAAACAAATTCAGGAAAAAGATACCAAATTAGCGATCCTGGAAAGTGAGGTAGAACAGAAAAAAGAGATCATTACAGAAAAAGATAAACGCATAGAAGAATACGCAAATCTGCTGCGCAAGGAAGAGTCAGAGCTGTCTTCGCACAAAACCCTGCTGGAACATAAAACACATTCAGTCGCTGAACTTGAAAGAGAAGTCAATGCCCTCAATGAAACCATGCGCATTAAGGAAAAGACAGCCATTGATACACAAAGTGAATTGAATGCAAAGAACGACCAACTCTTGAAAAAAACCAATGCACTGAATGAACAGACGACGACGCAGAGTGAGTTTAAAAAGCAGATCAAAGAATTGAACAGGGCTTTGAAGGACAGCGAAAAATTTACAGAATTAAATGCCAAAGAATTGGATCTGCAAAGAAAACTGTTGCAGGAAAAAACAGCCCGTATCCATGAATTGAAAATGGTACTGGAAGAGCGTATTGAAAATGCCGAGATTATCCGTAAAGGCATTGACCTGCGCGACCGAGTCATCAGGGAAAAGAACTCACAGCTTTTGGAGCAGAGCAGTTTGATGGGAAATTATCGAACGCAGTTGCGCGAACTAGATGAATTGTATGAAACCATTATTTATCCGCAGCACAAAGAGAGCGAAAAAACCCGCAAACGTATTTTATCCCTTCTGGGTAAAGATGTTGAACTGGAAGAAAAAAGAAGAAATGCTGATGCTTTATATGCAAAAGTAGAAGCTATTGAAGAAGAAAAAGTTAGCTACGAAACCCGCATCAAAGATCTGGAGCAATTACTCGACCACGAAGAAGAAAGCAGTTTGCAAAACACACAGTCTTCTGGTCAGTTTTTTGACAAATTGAAAGATAGAATTGCTGGTGTATTCAATAAATCTTCTAATGGACAGCACAACGAAAATAGACAAAACGGAAGTGCCGATTATAATAATGGACAAACACCCAACAAACCAGCTGTGCGCTACACCGTAAAACCAGATATTCCACCAGTAGCATTACCAACTTCACAAAAAGCGAATGGCACTTCTGCATCCGATGAAGCGGAAGTTGCCGAACCTGAGCCTAAAAAGCGACGGAGTACAATAGAAAATGCACTAGGTGTCTCTATTTGTATCATTACTGAAAATGAATTGGAAGACCTGAAAAAATGTGTGGCTTCAGTGATAGAACAAACAAGCTATCCCAATTACCAACTGCTGATTCATACCAATGCCTGTAAGGATGGTACGCCGCAATACCTCAAAGAACTGGCGCGGCAACACGATTTTATCCACCTCTCACAGTCCACCGATCCAGAACCTGTTATTCAGGTTTATAATAACCTGACCAATACTTTTTCCGAAAATGATATTGTGCTGTTGAGTAATAAAGTTACTGTAGCAGAAGGCTGGTTGACTGGACTACATAAAGCCGTTCACAGTGCCGAACATTATGGGATTGCTGGATCTGCGGTTTTATTACCAAATAGAGAGCTGCGCGAATTTGGACTGACACTGGATGCTGCGGGGCAGCTGGTACAGGTCGGAGCATCAGATAAACTGGATAGGCATGGAGAACTGAAGGAGACCGGATTTGTATCCAGAGATGCGATGTATATCAAGCGTGATACCATCAATCGCATCGGATTGCTGGACAGGCAGTTTAGTATGCTGAATTTTTCAATCAGCGATTTTTGCTATACAGCAAAGGAAAGTAATATTCAAACAGTCGTCACACCCAATTCTACAGTTCGGGTAGAAACTGTGGGTGTATTATTGCCGACGGACAAAAAAGGAAAAATTGACCAGAAGATAGATTTTAATAAATTTACGGAAAAGCACCTCGGTAAAATGAATGGTATTGACTGGGGATTGGCGGATATCAAACTTACCGATATTCGCAAGAGCCTTGGAAAAGATTTTACTGACAATAAGGGTAAGCTACTGGTGAATGGCACACAAACACTGCCTTCAACACCACATCAGCCCCGCGTAGATGCTGTGGAGTCTTACGAAACCTATGCCGCTTTATATCATCAACATATTGGCGTGTTTAGAAAAAGAGAGGCAGTGGAGCAGGTATTGAGCAAGACTTATTTTTCAGCTTTTCGTCTGCCGGGTTTTAGTCACCTTACGGGCAAAACGGTAAATTATCTGGTGGATGAAAATCGTCCCCTTACGATCAATGGCGTCAAATCGCCCGATTATAGAATCAACTTGGTTTGTGATGCGACCAAGACCAATAGCATCATGCGGGCAACGTCTTTGGTGATGGAGCAGTTCGTAGATAAGACAGGAGAAACCTGTCTCATGTTCAATGAATTGTCTATCCCACTTCATACCTATTATAAAAAGCAAATCAAAACACTGACTGCCTGCACTTATCCTGAGCAGGATGCAGAGCAAAAAACAATGAAAGGGATTGGTTTTGAAAATCCGGCGGCACTCAGCTTTGCCGACAATCAATTTGACCTGTTTGTTGCCAGTGAAATTTTACAACTTAT
Organism: uncultured Saprospiraceae bacterium; assembly: GCA_937951615.1. Taxonomy (GTDB): domain Bacteria; phylum Bacteroidota; class Bacteroidia; order Chitinophagales; family Saprospiraceae; genus JAHDEO01. The sequence continues at coordinate 32,350 of CALFBH010000082.1, forward strand.
TCCTGATTATAAAAAGGCTTTCGCCGAAATATATCGTTGCCTGAAACCTGGTGGCGCAGCCATTCTTGTAGTCCCATTTCGGATAGACCAGCAGGAAAATGACGTCCGCGCTACCATCAGTGAATCGGGCAGTGTCAAGCATCTTCAATCACCGATGTTCTACGATGACCCTGCGCTTCCCCACCGGCAGTTACTCTGTTTTCAGGAGTTTGGTTGGGGTATATTAGAAGAACTCAGAGCCGCAGGATTCCAAGAAGTACATGCCAATTTAGTTTGGTCTATCTGCCTCGGTATTCTGGGAAATAATGTGGTGATTACGGCTAGAAAATAATGTGTTGTCGTGTTGATGTGTTGTCGTGTTGATGTACAAAAAACACGACAACACGCCAACACATCAACACGACAACACCCCCTTCCCTGCAAATTCCTACCTAACACATTATTGAATATAGAAATGAAATCTTAACTTAGTGGCTAGTTTTGGACTTTTGATAGCGTCCATTATCTTCTTTTCTAACCAAAAACCATTTTAAGATAAACATACTATGAAACGTATTTTGATATTATTAGCTTCAGTATTGACGCCGCTGTTGAGCATGGCGCAAGACGCGAAGGGATTGGATGAACGCATCAATGACTTGGTACAGCCTGCTACCGATTGGGTAGAAGGAGTTGTATTTTGGTCTGTACCTATTGGTCAGGGCATGAGTGTACCTTTTGTATTGATTGTGTTGATTGGAAGTGCCTTGTTTTTTACCATTTATTTTAGTTTTGTCAATCTGACCAAATTCAGATTAGCCATTGACGTAGTAAGAGGTAAATACACACCGCCTAAAAAGAAAGTTACGGCAGCAGATCGACTGGATACGATACAAGCCGATCATATTGCTGGTGAGGTTAGTCACTTTCAGGCTTTGACGGCTGCTTTATCTGCGACAGTTGGGCTGGGTAATATTGCTGGAGTTGCGATTGCCATTGCCATTGGTGGACCAGGTGCTACTTTTTGGATGATTATTGCCGGCTTTTTAGGCATGTCTTCCAAATTTACAGAGTGTACACTAGGGGTCAAATACCGAGAGGTCGGACCTGATGGTACAGTATATGGTGGTCCGATGTATTACCTAAGTAGAGGTTTGGCAGAAAAAGGATTGGGTGGACTTGGTAAAGTACTGGCTGTCTTTTTTGCTATTATGTGTGTAGGCGGTTCCTTTGGTGGCGGAAATATGTTTCAGTCGAATCAGGCTGCTGCGCAGTTCAAGCAAATGATCGGCACAGATTCTACCTCAGCAGGTTTTATGTTTGGTCTTGTTATGGCGGTTTTAGTTGCGATTGTAATTATCGGTGGGATTAAGCGTATTGGTGCAGTAGCAGAGAAGATTGTTCCAGCGATGGCTATTCTTTATGTCTTTGCAGCGATGGCGATTATTCTATTGAATATCCAACATGTAGGCACTGCTTTTGGTCAGATTTTCTCAGGTGCATTTACTGGTGCAGGTATTGCAGGCGGTGTCATCGGTGCTTTGATACAGGGCTTCCGACGAGCTGCCTTCTCGAATGAGGCAGGTGTTGGTTCGGCAGCTATCGCACACTCAGCGGTGCGCACCGACCATCCGGCGAGTGAAGGTATTGTTGCTTTATTGGAGCCTTTTGTAGATACTGTGGTGATTTGTACGATGACGGCTTTGGTGATTATCATTATGAATATTGATGGTAGCTTATTGACTTATGGTGTAGCAGATGGACTAGAGGGCGTAACCCTGACTTCAACGGCTTTTAATAATGCCATTCCAGGTTCTTCTTATATCCTAACGCTTGCGGTTATTTTGTTTGCTTTTTCTACCATGTTGTCTTGGTCATATTATGGCTTGCAGGCATGGATGTATTTGTTTGGCAAAAGCAAAGCAGCAGATTATACGTATAAAATTTTATTCTGCATTTTTGTCGTGATCGGTGCTGCTGCCAGTTTGGGCGCAGTGGTCGGCTTTTCAGATGCCATGATTTTTGCGATGGTTTTCCCTAATGTAGTTGGACTGATTTTATTGGCTCCAGTGGTGAAGGAAGAGTTGAATAAGTATGTTGGCGGGATTAAGTCTGGCGAAATTAAGGCTTATAAGTAGTGATTGGTGATTAGTAATTGGGGTATTGGTAACTGGTTACTATCTATGATATTTGGAAAGGCATCCCTTTGGGATGTCTTTTCTTGTTATAAAAAAGCCCGCCCAGATAATCTGAGCGGGCTTTTCTTCTTTTTTAACGATGCTGATTAATTTCTATCAATAGGCGAACTGATGCCATTATTTTCTAGCCAAAGCAGCTTATCATTTCCACCTACATTGCCATCCAAATCCACATCCGTATTGATGTAAAAGTCAAACATACCATTCGTAAGATCCCATAAATTTTTGTCTGTTCCATTGATGTCATATCCACTCAAATCGACAGTTTGATCAAAGTCTCCTGCATATAGTCCGTATTGTCCATTGGGAAGTGCTTTTTGTCCAGTTACAGCGGTCTCACTAGGAAGTGCTGTTCTGAAATCAAAATTAATTTCTCCATTGACAATAGGGACGGGATTAGCAGTCATAACTGCAATATGACTTCGATGCTCTACAACTATGTATAAGGAGGTTGTTGTCTGCAAGAGGCAATCTTCTTCTATTTCTATTTCTCCATTTGCGGATAGGATACCCGCAGCTCTGGCTACTTCTGTATTCTTATCTGTTCCTAGTCGAAATGAAACAAGTACCCAGTCCACCGCATCAGCCGTATAATCTGAACTTATCCAATCTATTCCTTCTGTTCCGAAATAATTCCAGGGACTTGCGTCATAGGGTTGTCCGGGAGGAGTTGGAGCGACTAAGCTATTAATAGGGGTCATGCCTGGCAATAATCCTCTGCTGTTGAGTCCGACGGACATTTTATCTGTGCTGCTGTCGTAAGGGCCTTCCAACCAGAGACCTAGGATTATATCTACACAGGGCGAAACAGCTTCCTCTACCACCACTTGACGACTAGTTACAAAATTATTACAGTGAGGATAAGAGATCGTTAGCTCTGCCGTGTAATTGCCTATAGCATTCCAGGTAGCCGAAACAGGTGTACCTGAAGCAGTAGCTGGCATAGCACCTCCTGTAAATGTCCAGGTGTAAGTAGCGAGCGGATCAGGATTGCTGACCATAAAATCTACTGGAGCCTCAGTATAAGGAGTGCCCGAAGTAATCGAAAAACTGGAGGTATTACAAGGTGCCATCTCCACCGCCAGTGTAAACCAATCGCCATCCTGCAAATCTACACCAGTAAACGAAACTTTACCATTCGCAATGCTTCTACCTGTAATATGTATCTGGGCATTACTAAAATTGCCATTATCACGATCAATCAGCAAGGCGAATTCGTCGGGATCAGCTGCTGTATTATAGCCTAATGACGTCAAATCAAAACTGACTGTCGTCAAGCCTATGTCACTTGATTCTGCTATACGCCACTCACGACTGATACGTTGTCCAACAACACCTGGCTTTTCTGTATTTTGAATACTCATTGCACCACCATCATTTCCCCAAATCATATACTCGCCATTATCCAAATCATCTGGTGCTTCTATTCTGACAATATTGCCCTCATTTTCATTTCTGCTATTGGTTTGGTTGAGTAGCTGATTGTTTTGCATTCCTAAACCGGCAATATTATTGGGGTAACTGGCATAGCTATAATGATTGTGGTGTTCCACTGGTATTGTGATACCATATCGAACATTCAGATAAGTATGGACATCATTGAGTTCACTTGGTGTCAGAAAACGATCATAAATAATGATTTCTGCAATATCACCTTTCCAAAAATTACTACCATTTACACCACCTGCTTTTCCAATGGAAGTGGCGTCGGCAATCGAATTTTCAAAATTAAAAGTCCAGGGCGGAGCTTGCATGGCATTTACATAAGCATCCAGATAAAAATCACTTTCTGCCTGAAAAGTCATTAAGGTTTTCTGCTCGTGCATGTCATAAGGCCAAAAAGCTGGTATGCTATTATCGTAAGTGAGTTGTCCGGACAATTTATGTCCAAACTTCATCACATCAGCAGACCCTATATGGGTAGCGAGATAATAAGATACATCGGTATCTTCTTTCGGGTTTACAACCATAAAAATAGAACAGTCGCCTGATAATGCTGCCGTTGCGTCATTAAACTCCATCCATTGTGAAGTTCCGTTAAATCTTATCACTTTATGCCCATTGATTTCGTCTGCTACGGCTGTTGGGCGATTATTTGTCACAGGTTGGATCGCATCCATATTTCCGTCATTAATGGCAATCCAGGTATATACACCTCCACCATTTTCAATTAGGTTATTGTCTGAACGCAACCATAAGGCAAGGTCACTCTGTACGGCACCAGGAGCATTTTGTGCTTTGCTTAGATAAGGGGAAAGCAGATACAGAAAAATAGAGCATAGGATAGGGATGAATTTCATAATTCTTTTCAGTAAATAGCCATTAACAAGGGGAAAGGGCTTGTACTTTTTCCATGTTAATGTACTCTTGAACAATATGATATTAAAACTTCAAATTATAGGTAAGACGGTCGAAATGTTGTTTCTGGAAAAACAATTTTGTGACATGGATGTGCAGTAAACTTATTCGGTGGTAGATAGTAGGGGATTGTTCAATTGCTGGATAGCTTCATTGTCAAAAGAAGTTTTTTGCTTTGCAAAAAGAAAACTATTTTAAACTTATTACTAGACTTTAGACATTGGGGAATTAGGAAATTAGGGTCTATAAGTCGCTGCATTTTAAAACAACATTCGTCAGACGAGTATGCCCTAAAAAAAATTAGCGTTTATATTTTGGGCAAAGTTAGACGGATGCCCTTTTATCTTAATCTTGAACTTAAACTTATTCAAGTCTTATAGGGATGTTGAATTGTAATCGTGTAGCTATTTTTAGTCGTTTTTTTAGCGGGGGTGATATGGTATTGAATGGTTTTGCGGGCAGCCTGTTTTGGCAGATGAAAATTAATACTGATTTTTTTGTGAAATTTGACTTTAACGCCCCGATTCTTGGGTACTTCAAAACGTAGGAGACGGACAATTCTAGCAGCCTCTTCATTACAGCCATATCCCAGTCCACTAATCACCTTAGTCGCAATAACCACCCCTTTATGGTTGATGGTATAATCTATTTTTACCTTTCCTTCTATTTTATGATCTAGTGCGTCCTTGGGATATTTAAGGTGTTTGCTCACAAATTGGCGGATGGCTGTCATGCCACCAGGGTAACTTGGTTTTTTGATAAAGTGTTTTTCCTGCTTCGGTTTTTTCATAGCCTTAAAATTAACAATTATTTGCGTATGTTGGAACTTATTGGGAAATGAATACGTTGGAGGAAAACAAATTAAATTCAGATGAAAAATATATACAGGTTATTTGGAGTGTTAGATCGGTGGAAACCCTACTACTTATTGTCTGGAATCTTGTTGATTATCGGGACGGTCATCGGTATGTTAGAGCCTAAAGTATTACAAATTGCTATTGATGGAGTGGTTACTTTTTTTATAAATAATGGAGAAACCACGCCCACCAATGATTGGGTTGCTAATGCCTTGTATAATTTGTTGCCTGCGATTCGGATGGATAATCTGCTCTTTGTGCTGGCTTGCACAGGTGGCTTGTTTGCCGGAATTGCCGTTGCACGGGCTGGGTTTCGATTTGCTGCTGCGGTCATTACTGCCAACAGTACAGAGAAAGCAGTTAAAAACTTGCGGGACACTTTATTTACACATATTCAGGCGATGCCTGCTGCTTATTTCAATGAAACGTCTTCGGGTGATTTGATTCAGCGTTGTACTGGTGATATAGATACGATTCGGGGTTTTATCGGGCAGCAGGTCGTACAGATGATTAGTTTTACAGCACTTTTTTTTGGTGCTTTTTTTATGATGTATATGGTGTATCCCAAAGCTGCTTATGTATCTATTGCATTAGCACCCATTATTCTGGGAACATCTGTTTGGTTTTTCAAAAAAGAAGCAACACTCTGGAAAACACATGAAGCAGAACAGGATAAACTCACCTCCATTATACAAGAAAATTTGTCGGGTATTCGGGTGGTGAAGGCTTTCGCCAATGAAGGACATGAGAATCAGAAATTTGATAAACAGAATGATGAAAAGCTGAAAATTGGAATTAAACAGGTTGATTTGCATACTGTATTTTGGCCTTTGTCCGATTTCCTGGTCAATGCGCAGATTATCATCGGCGTGACGGCTGCTGGATATTTTACGCTGATGCAGCAACTGACGATTGGCGAATTTGCTGCCTTTTTTACGTATTCGATTATGGTTGCCTGGCCTATGCGGGCAGTTGGGCGTATCATGTCGCAAATGGGCATGGCAGTTGTCGCGATGGAACGAATTGCTCAAATTCTGGATGCTGAAGAAGAAAATTATGAAGGCAGTATTTCTACAGAACAAGCCATTCTGGGCGAGATTGAATTTAAAAATGTCAGCTTCAAATACAATAAAGACGAGGAAATTTACGCGCTGAAAAATATTAGTTTCCACATTAAAAAAGGAGAAAAAATTGCTTTCCTTGGTCCTACGGGTTCTGGAAAATCGACAGTGATTGCCCTGCTGGCTCGCTTCTACGAACCCGATGAAGGCGAAATATTATTGGATGGTCAGCCACTTCATTTATACCATAAAAAACACCTGCGCAGCAGTCTTGGTATTGTACATCAAAAGCCATTTTTATTTTCTACCAGTATTGAAGCGAACATTGCCTACACACAGCCTGATGCACAAAAAGGCATCGTCTATGATGTTGCCAAAGCTGCTACCGTAGATACTTTTATTGACAAAATGAGTAAAGGCTACGAAACACAGGTCGGCGAAAAAGGTGTAACACTCTCTGGCGGACAAAAACAGCGCGTTGCCCTAGCTCGCACCCTATTGAGTACACCAAATATCTTGATTCTCGATGATGCCACTTCTGCGGTAGATACCGAAACGGAATACACCATTCAGCAGGCATTAAAAGAAAAGATGGCTGGAAAAACCAGCATCATCATTGCACACCGCCTCACTGCGGTACAGGATGCCGACCGGCTTTTTGTATTTGAAAAGGGAGAAATTACGGAATCAGGAAAACACGATGACCTGCTGACGCAAAACGGTTTTTATAAAAAGGTCTATGATATACAGGTCGCTATCGAGGACGACATTTTGTAAATGTATCCCAAACATTCCTGTCTGGAACTGGGTAGTGTGGTAATTGGGTATTAGGAGATTTTTTTCAAAAACAATCACGGCGTAGTGCCTCACCCCCCAGCCCCTCTCCAATCTTCGATGGAGAGGGGAGTTTAGGGCTTAGTGTCTTGGACACTAAAGAAAAAAAGTCCAGCAAGTCCGCGTAGCAGGACGCGCGCAGGCGCAGTTCCTCTCCACCGAAGGATGGAGAGGCTAGGTGAGGCAACTCATAATAACACCCAAGCAATTGAATAATGAAACAATCAAACAATGCAACAAGCACAAGATAAAGAATTTACACAGCAGCGAGCCTTATGGCCTTTTATGAAAAGGATGCTCGGCTATTGTCTGCGCTATAAAAAATGGTTTTACGGATTCCTGTTTTGGATATCCGTGGTTGCCATTGCAGACGCTATCTATCCTTTGATTTTGCTGAACATGATTGATGCTTACCTCACACCACAAGTGGAAATGATATGGGAAGCAAAACAGCAGGGAAGGACAGCCGATGTTGATTATTCGCGAATTTGGTATTATGCCGGATTATTTTTCTTGGCTGGTTTTATTCAGTCGATTGGCGTCTATTTCTTTGTAAAGCAGGCGGGGCGTATCCGTGAGTATGTGATTTTTGAATTGAGAAAAGACATGTTTCGCAAACTGCAAAAACTATCTTTTTCGTTCTACGACAAATCTGCTTCGGGTTGGTTACTAAGTCGCTTAACTTCAGATGTGGATAGGGTAGCGGAGGTCATTTCCTGGGGACTGGTGGATGCTATGTGGGGTTTCACCATTATGTTTTTCTCGATTGGAGCAATGCTGACGTACAGTTGGAAACTAGCTTTGATTGTATTGATTGCCATTCCAATTATGCTGGTGGCATCCATTAAAATAAGAATGTTGGTCTTACAATATTCGCGTAGCGCAAGAAAAATAAATAGCGAACTGACTGCTTTTTATAGTGAGCACATCAATGGTGTTATAGTCAATAAAAGTACAGGGCAGGAAGTTCGTGTCGGGCACAATTTTCGTGGTTTGAGTGGCAATATGCTCAAGTCTTCCTATCGGGCTTCTTACTACACAGCGATGTATATGCCTGTCATCATTATGATTGGTTCTTTGTCGGCAGCATTGGTGGTTTATTTTGGGGGTAAAATGGCGATTGCAATTCCAGCAGGTATCACCATAGGAATCTTGGCAGCTTCCTTTGATTATGCCACTAAAATATTTCTGCCCATCATAGATATTTCCATGTTTTATGCACGGGCGCAGGGTTCTCTGTCGGCAGGAGAGCGGATTTTCTCACTGATTGACGAAGCAACACTGATTCAGGAAAGGACTGGTGTGACAGATTTTAATCGGATTAATGGTCGCTTAGAGTTTCGTGATTTGGATTTTTATTATGAAAAAAGTAATCCCGTTCTCGAAAATTTCAACCTGACCATAGAGGCTGGCCAGTCTATTGCCTTAGTCGGTGCAACAGGAGAGGGGAAATCTACCATTGCCAACCTAGTCTGCCGTTTCTACGAACCCACCGAAGGGCAATTGCTGATAGATGGCATGGATTATCAGGACAAAAGCCTGAGTAGTCTGCGGAGTCAGTTGGGCGTGGTATTACAAACGCCTCATTTGTTTTCAGGTACGATTCGACAAAATATTGCCTATGGCAAACAAGACGCGACCGACGAAGCCATTCACACTGCATTGCGACAAGCAGGCGGCGAAGTATTTATTGAACGGCTGGATGAATTAGTAGGAGAGGAGGGCAACCAACTCTCTCTTGGCGAAAAACAATTGATTTCTTTTGCTCGTGCCGTCCTTGCCGACCCGCGTATTTTTATCATGGATGAAGCAACTTCTTCGATTGATACGCTCACAGAAGCCCGCATACAAAAGGGCATTCAGCGGGTCTTAGAAGGTAGAACATCTATCGTCATCGCCCATCGACTAAGTACGATTCGGCATTGTGACCGGATTTTAGTCATCGAAAAAGGAAAGATTACAGAAGATGGGCCGCATCAGACTTTGATGACTCAAAAAGGAAAGTACTACGAATTGTATACCCGACAACTCAGGGAAGAGCGCTTGGAGGAATTGGTGCAGGTGGAGTGATGACTTATATTTAGGTCGATGGTCAGCAGTCGATGGCTATTTTTAAGTTTCTAAGCCATTTTGGGGGGCATTTTACATATAAAGCTCAAGTGTAAAATAATAATTCTACTTTTATACCATGACTTTCTACAATCCAAGTATCGAGACACTCCCACTAGAAAAACTAAGGGCTTTACAAAACAGCCGCCTCAAAACTATGCTACAACGCCAGTATGAGCAGATACCTTTTTATAAAAAACTGTTTGATGAAAAAGGAATACATCCTAAGGACATCAAAGGGGTAGAAGATTTGCATTTGCTGCCATTTACCCGAAAGGAGGATTTGCGGGACAATTATCCCTATAAAATGTTTGCCACGCCCATGCAGGAAGTCAGAAGAATTCATGCTTCTAGTGGCACGACAGGCAAACCGACCGTAGTGGGCTATACGCATAATGACTTGGAAATATTTGATGAAGTGGTGGCGCGGTCATTGGTGTGTGCGGGGGCAAGACCGGGCATGAAATTGCATAATGCTTATGGCTATGGTTTGTTTACGGGCGGGCTAGGTATGCATGGTGGCGCGACTAAGCTGGGCATGGCAGTCATTCCAGTTTCAGGTGGCATGACGGATCGGCAATTGACCATCTTGCAGGACTTCAAGCCGGAGGTGATGTGCTGCACCCCTTCTTATGCTCAAACGCTGGCAGAAGAATGTAAAAAACGCGGTATTGATACCAAAGAATTGGCGGTCAAGTATGCCGTTCTTGGTGCTGAGCCCTGGACTGAAACTATCCGTCGACAGGTGGAAGCTGGGCTAGATGTCACGGCAACCAATATATATGGACTGAGTGAGATTATTGGACCTGGTGTATCGCAGGAAGATTTTGAAGAAAAAGGAACGGGCAGCTATATCTGGGAAGACCATTTTTTCCCGGAAATCGTGGATAGAGATACTGGAAAACCATTGCCTTACGGCGAAGAAGGCGTCTTGGTGTTTAGCACAATTACAAAAGAAGCTTTTCCATTGCTGCGCTACTGGACGAATGATATTTGTTCTATTAATTATGATAAAAATGCCAAACGGACGCACATCAAAATGTCGTCCATCAAAGGTCGGGCAGATGATATGTTGATTATTCGGGGTGTCAATTTATTTTACACGCAAGTGGAAGAAGTGATTGAACAGTTTGATTTTCTGATTCCCAATTATCAACTTATCGTAAAGCGGGAAGGTACGATGGACAAGGTGCAGGTGCGCGTAGAAGTAGCCGAGGGTGCAGATCCTGCTGATGCTGCTTTACAGCAACAACTTCATCAGAAAATCAAAAACACCATTGGTTTGTCGATGGATATTCAGTTGGAGGTTTTGGGGAGTATTCCCAGGAGTCAGGGCGGGAAGTTGAAACGGGTGATTGATGAACGAAGTGTAGTTTTCTGAAAGAAAACCAGAAGTCCAGTGGACTTCTGACGCAGTGAACCGCGATAGCGGGCGGGATAGCCTTGTAGTTTTCTGAAAGAAAACCAGAAGTCCAGTGTACTTCTGACGCAGTGAACCGCGATAGCGGGCGGAATCAGCTATTTTTTCAACAGGCTTTAATTATCAGAACCTTACACTTTTCAATTAATTATCTGTGGCGAAATCTACCCTAAAACGTATAGATTCCGCCACCAATAACCAGCCGTACAGGCTGCTTTAGCTGCCTACACAATGAGTTTTTGAATTTGTATTTGCCATCCCTCGCCTCATTTCTATAAGGACGCCCTTCCCGCGTGTAGTTTTTGAATTTGTATTTGACGTTTGAATTTGAATTTTAAATCCCTTAGCGCTGCAAATTCCAATTCACCCCAAAACTCAGCCAGCGACCTGGTGGTTTTGCACCAATAATTTCCTGATAATTCACATCCGTCAGATTTAATGCTTGTCCATAAATGGAGACATTATCCAACAAATCGTAAGACAATTTCAAATTGGACACAAAATACTGTTTCATAATTTCGCCATTGATCGCTTCCACGGCTTCTTCTTGTCGTGTAATGAAAGTGGAGTAAGATTGCAAGCTGAATTTATCAAAGCGCAGTCCGATGATGGCCGAAACATTATGCTTTGGATGGTTGGAAATATATTTGGACAATTCTCCTGTTTCGGCAGCAGAATTGAGGTAGGTGTAGCCGAGCTTTATATCAACTTTGCTTTTTTCACTGATGTCGAATGACTTATTGGCTGAAAATTCGATGCCTGCTACCCGACTATTTGAAATATTATCTGCATAGAAATAATCTGTGCTGTCCTGCAAATTGGTCAGGTTGTCGATTTCTGTTGAATTGCGCAATGAAAAGTCAATCAAGTCTTTCGATGTTCTGTAAAATGCTGTGGCAGATAAGGTAAAAGCCTGCGGCAAAAAGACATCAGCCCCTAAGTCAAAAGAGTTGGATTTTTCAGCCAACAAATCTGGATTACCTGCATTCCGCCCAGCCGACAGGCTTGGAATTTGATAAGAGACAAAACGCTCTGTGAAGTCGGCTGCCCGCACTGCACGACCATAGGAAGTCCGCAAAATATAATTGCCATTTCGGTAACTCAAACTCGCCTGAGGCAAAAATTCTGCGCCAAAATTTTCATCATATTCTAAGCGCATACTCACATTAGCATGTAGATTTTCGCTGATGTCCTGCGCTAAGATGCCATAGACTCCATAAGATGAATTATTGTGATCGCCCCGGTCTGTACTTATAATGTCTTTATTCAACAACTGCGCTCCATAAGCAATATTGCTGCTTGGCTTCAGTGTAATTTGATGAGAAAAATTGAGGAAAGTTTGTCGGGTCTGATGTTCATTTGGTGTAAATAGCGGATTAAATTCAAAAAAGTCATCCCCTACTTTATAGCCGGCATTCAATTCCAGGGCATGGTTATTTTTGTTATAATTAAAAGCAGTTTGTATCCAGCGATTTTTTGTTTGTTCAGTGGATTCATCATAAGCACTTCTGGTATAGAAATACTTCGCTGCAAAATCGCGATTATCATAACCTGCACGGGCATAAATTTTCATATTATCATTCAACAAATAGCCAAGCGAAGCCGAGTAAGTGCGAATATCAAAATAATTGCGGAACAAGCTATCTGGTGCGATGCCTGCCAGAAAATTTGGGTTGACCAGTTCTTCCCCGTCCGAAATATTCGACTTATAAGAAGTAGAAAACAACCAGCGGTCTTTATTCAAAATGACGGACATATCGGAGCTGTGCAGGTTGTGTTGCCCCAAAGCCAGATCGCCTGAAACACGCAAGGCATTTTTTCGTTTTTTGTCCTGATAGGTCTTGGTTTTGATGTGAATCAGTCCGCCCACGGCATCGCTGCCATAAGAGGCTGCTGCTGGTCCTTTGACCACTTCAATACGGTCGATTTCTGATAAGGCAACAGGTATATTTTGGTTGAAATGCGCCGTCAGTGGGTCATTGAAACGCACATTATCGACCAGTACGAGTACCTGTGAAAAAGTACTGCCTCGTATTCCGATGTCCGTTTGTACACCAAAGCCGTTTCGGGTATTCAGGTTCATACCTGTGATATAACGAAGGGCTTCATCGACGCTGCTGACTGGCATTTCCTGCAAATCTGCACTTGTGATGACTTCGACACTTCTGCCAGTTTTATAGTTTTCTATGGGTATTCTTGTTGCTGTGACCATGACTTCTGATAATGGAATGGAGTCCTGAGCAAAGACCAGCAAAGCCGACAGATTTAGCATCAGCATTAATAATAATGTTCTCATTTTTTTAATTTACTTGGGTGCAGGATAAATTTGTAAATTAGCTATTTTTCTCGCAAAGGCGCAAAGGCGCAAAGTTTGTTTTCTCTTCGTCTCTCGCAAAGGCGCAAAGACGCAAAGTTTGTTTTCTGCTTTCCTTTATTTCTAAGGCGGCAAACTTAGATGAATTATTCAATTTGGCAAAGGGAATTAGAAATAAAGGGTTCTTATTCATCTTATCGTATTCATCTCTTCTTTCATTTGCTTACCAAAATAAAAGAACATAAATATATACAGCGGCATTCCCAATAAGAAAAATATCAGTGCTTCTTCTGCACCATGTTTTTTTCCTGTTATTTTATAAAATTGCTGTTGATTGATAAATGATTTGACCAAAAATATCAGGTAAAGTGTGAATGAACTCCAATTGATGGTCAGTGCCAATTTTCCAAGTTTTTCAAAACCATCACCCAATAAAGGAACAAGGACATTGGTGATCAGCAATAATCCGTAAAAGGCAAAAGCAATTTTTGAATTTGACTTGAATTGAGCATATAAATCCCCTGCAATATCATAGCTTTTATTCTCGTAGTTTCCTGTCAGCTTTAGCATTTCTATACTCACACCTCTTTCTTCAAGTATAGAAATTGCTGCTGCTCTTATTTCATCCTCATAGCCATATTGCCTGTAGTTTTTTACGACGTCTATGAGTTTCTTATTGTCCAGACGTTTAAGTTTTTCTATTTTTTCTTTCATATTGGGTCCTTAATTATTTTGGATTAATTTCATAAAAAGCTTAGCTACGAATGCACGAATCAACGCATTCATAGTTCATCATTCTCAGACAGCAAGCGCAGCAAAACCCCATTGGTCCAGCCAAAGCCATCTTGTACAGGATATTCCCCGCCGCCACTTAGCAGGCTGGTATCGGCTACATTATATTTTTCCAATAACTTTCCGGTGCGTTTATACACGTCGATATTCAAAGCGCACCAGTTGGCTTTGATTTGATTTGCCAGCTTGTTGTGCTGGTAATTTCTCAAGCCTTGAATGCTGATCCACTGCAAAGGCGCCCAGCCATTTGGGGCATCCCATTGCTGACCAGAGTTGATGGGCGTACAGATGACGCCACCAGGTTTTAGGAAGTCTTTTTCAATGCGTCGGGCGCAGGCTGCGGCTTGACTTGTATCGGCAATTTCAAAAAACAATGGAAACATAGCTGCTAGTGAGCATGAAGATTTATTTTCTTTTTTTATAAAATCATAATCATGGAAAAACTGCGTTTTAGGATTCCAGCAGTATTTTAAAATGAGTTGTTTTCGTGTGCTCGCCAACTGGTCATGCTCTTTGGCTGCGTCTTCATTTCCCGAAAGGGTGTAGGCTTTCGCCAATGTATTTTCCAGTCCGTACAACAGGCAATTCAAGTCCACTGGAATAATTTCGCTGGTGTGAATTGTTGTCAAATCATCTGCATCTCGCAGCCAGCGCGAACTGAAATCCCAGCCTGATTCGCAGGCAGCGCGGAGGTCGGCGTATAAGCCTGCGGGGTCGCGGTCGGTGTGGCGGACAGTCTCCAGGTCTGTTGCGTACATTTCTGCGCGGGGCTGCAGCTTGCGGTCGTAATATCTGTTCAACATTTCTCCATGACCAAGCGATACCAGATGTTCTATCGCCTGTTGTTCGCTACCCATACGCTCTTTTCCATTCATCCAAAAAGCATATTCTTTTTCCAGATAAGGTAGGTATTTTATAAAAGTCTCTTCCCCTCTTTCTACTGCCAACAATTCTACCATTTGCGCATAAAAAGGCGGCTGCGAACGGCTGAGAAAATAACTGCGATTGCCATTGGGAATAAAACCAATTTCATCTATCAAGGCAGAAAAATTATCCACCATATTTTCAATCACCTCCACCTTGCCGCTGACCTGCAAACCCAACATGGTAAAATAGCTATCCCAGTAGTAAATCTCATTGAATCGCCCGCCAGGAACAATATAAGGATGTGGCAAAGGAATCAGCGAACTGCCCTCAACAGGCTTATCGGCTGCTCTTCTCAAGACCTCCCACAGCACTTCAATATGCTCCTGCACCGAACGGGAAGTGTCACTTTTAAAATCAGTCGAATTCGTCGCGCTTTTTTTGAAATATTGATTGAAGAAGCTTTTCAAATCAAAATTGGGCTGATTTTTTCCCTTACGGTAATGTCGCAGAATGTCCGCAGGGGCAGCTTGTGGAATGGCATCTGCAATGGTTTTTTCATCTGCCCAGATTCCACTTTGGAGGAGGTCAGAGAAGAGTTCCTGGAAGATGATGTCTGGTGTTTGGTGCATGGATGTTCTTATTCTACTAATTCTTTGTATTCATAATAATTGACCCCATCAAAAATGCTTATGTTATATTCGCCTTTTTTCAAGACCAAAACCTTGTTGTCATATTTGTGTTTCAGTTCAATTCTGTCTGCCGGAACGCCATTTACTTCGCCTTTCCGAAATGCGGATACGATCACTGGGAAATCCATTTCTTGCTTCTCTAATAGCACCTCTACAGCAATATATTCGCTATTTTCATACAACCAGTCTGGACGACCATTTCGAAATCTTGTCATGGGGTGCAGTACTTCAACATCTACATGTTTTGACAATTTCACCAAATGACCATCATTATCTATAAAAACGGATGGTTCTGTTATCCTTGTTTGCTTTAAATATGGATGTTCATTTTGAATGAATTTTTCCGTGAAGTTATCCTGATAAATTGTTAGCGGGTCTATTCCTGTCTTGTCTTTTACATATCTTGCCATCCACTGGTGTTTAACACGTTTGGGCTGGTCGGATTCAATGGCATGATGAAAGCCGCAAAATATAATAAGTTTTGCTTCTGGATGTACGTTAAGATATTTAATGATGTTGTCTGCCTGTATTTCATCCCTGTCTTTTCCTTTTATTCTTTCAAATCTTTCGTAGGCAAATATTTTATATTCAAGTGATATAGCATTTCTTAGCAATTCTCCCATTTTCGGTTCCATGGTGTACGTTCCTGTTAAAGGATCATCTAAGGGATAGCCTCTATCCATTAAATTGGAATCGAGGAGTGCATAGCCGTTATTCGAGGTATTATTTAAAGTTTCTAATCCCAGATGTTGAAATCCATGTTTCACTAATGCGGTGATGATCTGATTGGCAAAAATTCTGTGTTGAGGTTTTAAGTGATTTTCGCTTATGATGATAATTTGATGCTTTTGTGCTTCATTGACAATATGTGTCAAGGCTTCCTCCGTTTGATATGCGTCAAGTTGAATCGTATTCACACCCCAGGAAACAGAAATGTCTGAATAAGAATTAGCTTGATAGTAGTCGCCGATTAGTGAATACAAGGTTCCTGCCCTTGATGACCTTATTGTTTCATTGGCAATTTCGCTCTCTATCTGATGGGAGAATTTAATAAAAGGATTATTTTGTCCATATCCTGAATAAGCCAAGATCAGGAACGTTATTGTTAAACTTATTTTTTTCATTTTTTGTCGTTCAAGAGTTTTTGAATCTTTGTTCGATGGTTCTTTTCCCAGTCTTCAAGGCTTGTCGTTTCTTCCCTTACTGTACGGGCGCGAGCTTTTTCGAATACTGTATCTCGTTGATTCCTTGGTACTACAGCAATTCCTTCTTCATCTGCAATAATAATATCCCCCGGATTATTAAATTTCGGAATTGATCATTAATTTGGTTCAGGTGCCAAAATAATAATTTTCCATCCGCCTATTTCGCAAAAGCGATGGGTTTAAACCCATCGCTTTTGCGAAATAGGCGTGCAAATCAATTAATGGTCAATTCCGTTAAATTTTCACTCTCATTTCTACCATGTGTTTTTTGAGTCCAAATTTTTCATAAGCCGAAACAGCTCTATGATTGTCTTCATAAACATTTAAACGTAACTCATTTAGGTTTCTTGATTTTGCCCAAAGTGTTAATTGTTCTATCACTTTTTGACTCATTCCTTTGCCACGATGTTCAGGTTTCACATACATGAATCCTACATAAGCATATTCGTCAAATTTCAGATAAGGCTTCGCTTTTTTGATTTGAACATAGGCAGAAGCAATAATTTCATCATTGATTAAAGCGATAATTACTTCTGTATCATTTGATTCAATCATAGCCTTTATATCGTAATAATTGATCTGCCCAGGTTTTAAAGTTGGGTCAAAAGGACGTTCCGCAGATACGATGCCTTGTTCAAATTCATATAGTGTAGGCAAGTCATTTATTTGTGCAGGTCTAAAATTAATTTTATCCATTTAAATTCTATTTAAATTTTGAGTAGTGTTCGATTAAAGGATGGAATAGTCGGCAGACGAAGGATTTTATGAAAATTGGTGATTTATCCCCTTAAATATGCTGTATTTCCAACCAAATTCGTCTGACGACAACGGAATTTACTCAATCATACTTTAGTCGAGTATTACCAAATTTTAGCGATTTATTTT
>CALFBH010000083.1 GCA_937951615.1 uncultured Saprospiraceae bacterium
ATATTAGCACAAATACCGGATTTGATGGCGGTACAGGACTCTCTTATGGCTCACCGACAGGCATGGGTTTATTAGCGGGTGCAAATAACGACTTCGGTGGTTTCATTTGGAATGTCAATACAACAGGTTTGGCAAGCGATGAAATTTGTATGTTCATTGATTATACCGTAACAGGCGATGCGGCTGCTTTCCCAATTACACTCGAATTTAGAATTGAAAATGGTGACTGTGGCTTCTTCCCATGTCCGTGGATTGATTTCAATACAAGCATTACAGGACCGGGTACTTACACATTTGGTGGTGTTGTATCTGCCGGCAATGTCGGCGCAAATGGTTCGTTCGACCCTGCCGGTGCGAATACAGCAATTGTAGCAGCTATCGGCAATTTTAGCGGTACGCCACTTGGTGCAGATATTAATATCGACTTCAGCAATCTTTGTGTAAGCAATTGCGTAGCAGGTTGTACCGATGCCAATGCTTGTAACTACGACCCGAACGCTACATTGGACGACGGCTCTTGCTTCGCAGTAGGAGACATTTGTGATGATGGCGATGCAGGTACTGAAAATGATGTATATACAGACTGTATGACTTGTCAAGGTACAGTCGTAGGTGTTGCAGGTTGTACCGATGCCAATGCGACCAACTATGATGCGGCGGCGACTATTGATGATGGAACTTGCTTGTACTTATGTAATGACGCGCCCGCTGATTTATTGGATGTTTCCAACGGCGGTGGTTTCGACGGTGGTTCGGGACTCTCTTACGGTTCACCAAGTAATATGGGCTTATTAGCAGGTGCAAATGACGATTTCGGTGGTTTCGCATGGAATGTCAACACCGCAGGTTTGACCAACGACGATTTCTGTATTTCTATTGATTACACCGTAACAGGCGATGCGGCTGCTTTCCCGATTACACTCGAATTTAGAATTGAAAACGGCGGCTGTGGTGGCTTCCCATGCCCGTGGATTGATTTCAATACAACCATTACAGGACCGGGTACTTACACATTAGGTGGTGTTGTTTCATCGGGTACTTCGAGTTCGGCGGGTACATTTGACCCTGCAGGACCTAATACAGCTATTATAGCAGCTATCGCCAACTTTAGCGGTACGCCACTTGGAGCAGATATTAATATCGACTTCAGCAATCTATGTGTATCAACAGACTGTGGAATTGAACCTCCGGCAGATTGTGCGCCAAATATCATTCAATTCCCCGCAAATCCAACGGGTAATTAACGATTTTCTAAGTATTTAAAAATGTATGGCTTTTATTATTGTATTTGTTTATTGTTAAATTGTTTTATTGCCACATATTTTTCTATTTAAATTTTTTAATGAAAAATAACACGACAATACGACAACACAATAACACGACAACACAATCAATAATGATACTAACTGATTTGTGGAATGGGATACTATTGGGATTGGCATTAAGCTTGGCGGCTGGGCCTATCTTTTTTATGTTGGTACAAATCGGGATCGAACGGGGTGTATTGCCAGGACTGGCCTTATCGGCGGGTGTCTTGTTGAGCGATGTACTTTATGTCAGTGTTGTCTATATGGGGGTGGGTTGGTTGTCAAGTATTCCCAATTTTAAATTGTACATGGGTGTTATTGGCGGTCTGATTTTAATCTGTTTTGGACTCGCAACAATATTGAGTAAGTATAAACCGCCCAAAAAAATCGAAGTCAGTGCTAAAAACTATCTGGGCTACTTCCTGAAAGGTATGGCCATTAATATTTTCAATCCTTTTGTATTTTTTCTTTGGATCGGCGTTACGGGAACAATGATTGAGCGTGAAATGAGCATCAACAGAAGTATCGCTTATTTTTTAGCCATTATCATAACGGTCGCCATTACTGATTTTATCAAATTATTATTAGCGAATAAAATTCGGGATTATATGCAGCCAAAACATTTTCAGCGGATGCGCTATATCGCAGGAAGTGGCTTGATTTTATTTGGCTTAATTTTGTTTATAAGGGTTGTGATGTGAGGTGAGGTGTTCTGTTTTTCAACTGTACAGTTTTTGTCGATAGTCGATGGTCCATAGACGGGACATAAACGATACTTAAGACGAGTGCGTAAAGGCACTAGTTGCTTTGCGATTTTCGCCAAAGGCGAATTGATATTTAGATTACTACTGACACTGTAACTGATGCTGCCTACTCATAAGCCATATACCAATCTGCTTTTACGACTTGCTGACCATCGCTGATGAAATATACATAGTCGTGCCAGCCCCGCCAGAAATAGAGGTGATAAGCACGATTGGGATGTGCTTCAATATCAGGAATTGCCTGTTGGAAAACCTGATCTCGAATTAGTGGATTTTGTTCGACTAAACGATAATCTAAAACTGAATCTGGTTTTCCCATATACTTCTTCAGGTCTTTAAGTTGGTGTTTCCCACCGCCCAATCGATTCTTCAATTCATTCAAAGCCTTATACATATCGCTGTTCCATTTTCGGTAACAATCTTCTTCCTTTTTACGCATATTCTGCCAGGCTTTTGCAAAGTCTTTTGTCTTCAACTGCTGATAAGCGGAGGTGTTTTCGTCTGGAAAATGCCGACATGGTTCTTCTGGAATTTCGGAGGAAGGTGTTTTGGAAAGGTTCGGATAACAAGCTGAGCAGGTGAAGCAAAGGGAAATGATTATGAGTTTTATAAGCGTGTGAAGGTTCATCGTTGTTTATTGACTGGACATTAGGAAATTAGGGTATTCGGTATTAGCTCGATTTTCAACATTTAATAAAAGTAAATAAAATGCATTTTTTTATTTTTGCAAAATTCAAATGCCTGACAGTCAAATTTTTATGACTTTTACTCTAAAACCCCCAGCAATTTCTCATTTAAACCGAAAGTCCCTAATCGTCATAGAAATAATGGCTAAAATGTTGAATTATCCCCCTCCAAAGGGGGACAAAAAGCCAAATGAGAAATTGCTGTAAACCCCCAATACCCTAATTTCCTTTCCGTCCAAAATTCAGTTATTGCATTCTTTCCAAAAATGCCTGCTTGCGTGCATTGGCGACCTGAATTTCTTGTCCATTTTCCATGATGACTGTGCCGCCTTTGCCTTTGATATAACGTTTGACATATTCGAGATTAATCATAAAAGAACGATGGACGCGGCAGAAACCGTGTTGGGAAAGGGCATTTTCGTAGAACTTGAGTTTTCTGCAAATGAGTGGTTTTTGCCCATCGGTGAGGTAAAAACAGGTAAAATTGTCTTGTGCTTCGCAATATACAATCTCTTGCAATTTGACGACCATAAAGCCGTCGATGAGCGGCAGCACGACTTTTTGATGCTGTGTATTGAGGGCGGATAGATTGTCCATTAGGATTTTGGAGTGGTTGATGTTGTTGGTGTTGGCAAGGCGTTTTTTTACTTTTTCAACGGCTTCTATCAGCTCGTCTATATCGACTGGCTTTTGCAGATAATGAGCTGCGCTGAGGTTGAAAGCCTGTACTGCATATTGGTTGAAAGCAGTAACAAAAATAATTTCAAAATTGATTTTGTCCAGTTTTTCTAAGAGGTCAAAAGCATTCCCGTAAGGCATTTCAATATCCAGAAAAACGAAGTCAGGCTGATAAATCGACAGGGCTTTTTCGGCTTCTATAATGTTGCTACACTCTGCTACAATACTGACTTCTTCGCAGTATTTGGCAACATAGCTTTGCAGTGTTTCGCGGCTGTCCTGTTCGTCGTCTATGATAATTGCTTTCATGTGTGTGTAACGATGAATGATGAATGATGAACGATGAATGATGAATTTCTAACCGGATGCGGGCAGCCTTCCCTTCAGAGAATAAAAGGGCGCGCGCAGGCAAATTCGTAATTAAACAGGTATTTTAAGCTGAACTAAAGTACCAACATCTTCCTGTTCTGGCATCAGGTCGGTGATATGAATCTGATAGTTTTTATCATAAATTTCATTGATGAGTCCGAGTCGTTTATTTACATTTTTCAGCCCTTCGCTTTTATAATTTCGCTGATTATCCGTTTTGAGTGCCTGCGATTTTTGACGACCGATGCCATCGTCTTTTATTTCTACCAAAATATTTTTTTCCTTTTGTTGAATACTGACTTTGAGGCTGCCTTTGTCCTGTTTGTATCGTAATCCGTGCCAGATGGCATTTTCTATAAATGGCTGTATCAGCATCGGCGGAATTTGGAGTTCGACTGCCTGCAAAGCCGGGTCTTTGTGAAATTCAAACTCAAATTTATCTCTAAAACGAAGGTGTTCGAGTTTCAAATATAATTCAATTAGGTTCAATTCTTCGTCGAGCGCAATAAAGTCTTTTTGAGAATGGTCGAGCACCAAGCGCATCAGTCGGGAGAAATCGCTGAGGAATTTATTGGCGGCGCGTTCATCGTTTTTAGCGATAAAATTATTGACGCTATTGAGTGCATTAAAGATAAAATGCGGGTTCATTTGTGTGCGCAGCGATTTGAGCAATAGCAACTGATTGGCCTGTCGCTTGGCTTTTACATTTTTTAAAATAAAATAAAATGCCGCGAGAGCCAATGCCAATAATAAGCTCAACAAACCGATAATGATGCGCTGGGTCATGAGCTGATTTTTGAGTAAGACGGCGTCTTTTTCTTCTAGTTCGACGTCTTTTACCAAGAGGTCGATTTTTCCCTGTCCTTTTAAGATGGCAATCAATTGTATGAGTTCCGCTTTTTTCGTTTCAATGATTTTATCCTTTTCCAACACATATTTTTCATACTCTGTTTCTGCTTTTCTATAGTCGCCTTTTATCTCGTTTACTTTGGCTGATTTTTTGAAAATTTCTGCTTTTTTTTCTGCACTGGCTTTAGGATTTTCAATGACTTTATAAGAGGCTGCCACGTATTTTTCGGCTTCCGCCAAATTGCCTTTTTCGATGTATAATTCTGCCAATTGGAGCTGTTCTTCTACCACTGCATCAGGGGGCAGGGAGTTGAGCGGGACATTATCGAGGGTGCTGAGGTTGAATTCTATTTTCTCATCAAGGCTTGTTTTTTTATTGTTCAAATTGTTTTTGGCAGATTGAATGGGCTTCAGGTCTTTTTTGGAAATTTGTTGTTGTTGTGGAATGTTTTGAATGGAGTTGAGGTAAGATTTTTCTGCCTGTTCGGGACGCGACTGATTGGAGTAGATAATAGAATTTCGCGCCATGACTTTAGATTGCAAAAGGCTATCTGATTCATATTGGGTACTTTGTTCGATGAAGTTGTTTTGCGCCATGCCTTCATCAAAATTACTGAGGGCAATGGCGACGTCTGCAAGTCCTTCCCTACAATTGACCCAAGCTTCGTCTTCTTGGTCATAATCCACGCAGTCCTGAAAATAAGTCTGTGCTTTTTCGAGTCGATTGAGTTCGAGGTTGATTTCTCCGAGTGCGAGTAGCTGGTGCGTGATAGAGGCAAGGTCTGGATTCTTATCTTTTTTGGAAATATTATAAGCACTTTCGTAGCGTTGTAAAGCCAGTTCTTTTTGTCCAATTTCTTCATAGATTTCACCGAGCAGGAAATAGGCATCTGATTCAAAGCCTGTTTTTTTGCGTCGTTTTGCCTGTCCAAATACGCTTTCCAATATTTCAATGGCTTTCGTTGGATTGGTCGTTTTTAGGCTTCTTGCTTCTTCCAGTTTTTCTTCCATACTCGCAGGTTGACGGAAAATTTTCTGCTGTTGGGCTTCTAGGCTTAGGCAGCAGAGGAGGAAAATGCAGAGGAGCTGTGTTTTTATTTGCATTGATTGTGTTGTCGTGTTGCGGTGTTGATGTGTTGTCGTTGTTTTTATAAAGGGAACACACAAACTGAACACTACAAATATACAATTCTTTTTTTAGGGCGTTTTTTATAAAAAGTACCATAATGACACGTTTACAAAGTGAAAAGGACGTTTCACAAAGTCACCTGTCGGCTTGCTAAAGTCTGTGTTTTTTGTTCTGTTTTTTTCCTGCAAATTTGTTGGTAATAGAGATAAATCAATTGCTACACCCTGCTAACAAAACACAAAATTAGAGAACATTATGAAAATTAAGAGCTTAAAAAACCATTCAAAAATAAAACTCATTGCCATTTTACTGGCTTGTTTTATCACACTTTATGCCGATGCCGAGCCAATCACATTTGCGTCCAAAATCTCTGACGTGACTGTTTATCGTTCTGGTGTCCGCATCACACGTAATGCTCAAATAAACATTCCCGCTGGGCAGTCAGAGCTTCTTTTTTCTAATTTGGCGACACAAATGAATACACATAGCCTTCAAGTACAAGTTCCGGAAGGGGTAGAATTGATTGTGGCGCAATACAAAACAAATTTTTTAAAAAATGCTGTACTTCCTGAAAAAATAAAGACAATCAATGAAGAAATCGCATCGCTGAATCAGGAATTGGACTGGAATAATAAACAAGTGCTGGTTTATACCAAAGAAGAACAAATACTAGCCCACAAACAGGTTGAACTTGGTTCTTTTGATAAAGGGCTTTCGGTTGGAGATTTAAAAGAATACACTAATTTTTATCGTGACCGCTCTCTTGATATCACTAAAAAGTTATTTGATTTTAAAAATAAGAACAGCGAGATTCAAACCCGACTAGCTGCTTTACAAAGTGAATTAAACGAAGTACAGGCACAAAAAAATCAAAAGACTGGAGAAGTCATTTTTATTGTCCAATCAGATATTCCAAGGCAATGTGATATCTCTTTTTCATTTATTTCAAATCAGGCGGGCTGGGAACCTATTTACGATTTAAAAGCTGTAAATACTTCTTCTCCGATGGAATTGAACCTCAAAGCTAATGTCTATCAAAACACAGGGCATGATTGGAAAAATGTTAAAATGGCAATTTCTACAGGAAACCCTTTATTGGGAAATAATCGCCCTGTTTTGAATCCACAATACATCGCTTTTGGCTCAACACGGAAAGGTATTTATAATAATGCAAACACGTCGAACAGCAATATGTATTATAATACGTTGGAGGAAATGACCGATAGTAGCGTAGGCAAAAATAAATACAAAGACAGTAAACAGCCTGCTCAAATATCCGAGACAGAAATAACGCGGGAATATGTCATCACTCGAACACAGTCTGTCCCAAGTTCGGGTTTGAAACGCCTCGTACAATTGCAGCAATACGATATTGAAGCCACCTACAAATATCACGCTGTTCCGAAGTTGGATGCTGGTGTGTTTTTGTTGGCGCAGGTGTCAGATTGGGGCAAGTATAACCTGCTACCAGGAACAGCGAACCTCTTTTTTCAAAATACTTATGTCGGGCAGTCTGCAATCAATAGCAATGTAAGTTCTAAGGACATCCTACTGTCTTTGGGTAGAGATGAATCCATTAAAATCGAAAGAGAGCGGACCAATTATATGGAAGAAACGACTTTCCTGGGAACGAATGAAATCAGAAATCAGGAATATACGATTAGTGTAAAAAACACGAAAAGCAAAAGCATTTATATCGAAATTTTGGATCAAATTCCAATTTCCCAGCACGAGAATATCAGTATTGAACTCAAAAAATCGGATGGCGCAAAATTCGATGAAAAAACGGGCGGTTTGAAATGGAGTGTGGAGCTTTCTCCTGGAGCAAGTAAAGAATTTGTTTTCCAATATGCTCAAAAATCTCCTCGTAATAAGCCCTTGGCTATTAAGTAGATATTCAAGGCTACTTTTCAATTTGAATAATAATATCGCCCTTCGGAGATAGGGGTGATTGGTTCTAGAGCATTGAGTATAGGTCCATTACTGCAAGGTAATCTCGTAAGAGATTACATCCCCTCTTGAGAGGGAAACCAAAGGGGGCTGTTGGCTGGAATGCTGATAGATAGTTGAAGGATACAATTTGTTCAACCCTTTTCTGCCTAACACACCCCTCTATTCCCCTCTCAAGAGGGGATGTATTTCGCAAAGCGAAATACCTTCTTCAACAAGGGTTTTGTGTAAAAATAGAACGAATCACCCCCGCCAGCGGGAAATATTTAGCCATTTTCAAAACTATACAACACTAAAGAATTTAAAAGTAAAAATCATGAAAAAAGTAAAAATCGCTATCGGAACACTCTTCGTATTATTTACCTTGAGTATGACCACAAACACCCAATCTTTCCCCGAATTAAAAAGAGAAAAACCAGCTGCAACAGCAGAAAATGCTGATGACGGCAATGCTGTTGTGCAACTCGCTTTATTGCTCGACACGAGCGGCTCGATGAGTGGCTTGATTGAACAAACAAAATCCCAATTATGGAAAATCACCAATGAGTTATCTAGCTTGAAAAAGAATGGAGAGACGCCACGTTTGCAGATTGCTTTATACGAATATGGTACGAGTAGCCGTGCAGAGCTTGGTGAAAATTCAATTCGAAAAATCTCCAATTTCACGACAGACATGGATAAGGTTTCGGAAGAATTATTTGCTTTGACAACAAGCGGAAGTGCAGAATATTGTGGTTTGGTGATACAAAAATCGCTGAACGAACTAGAATGGAGCAATAATACAGGGAATCTGCATGTCATTTATATTGCAGGAAATGAGTCTTTTGCACAAGGGCCTGTGGGCTACCAAAGTGCTGCTCAATTGGCGGAATCTAAGGACGTTATTGTGAATACTATTTTTTGTGGACCGCAGGAAAAAGGCATTGAGTTACAATGGAAAAATGGTGCATTATTAGCTGGTGGTGATTATGCAAGTATTGACCATAATCAGAAAACAGTGTATGTAGAAACGCCTTTTGACAAGCAGATTACAGCATTGAATGCAAAGCTGAACACGACGTATATTTCTTATGGAAAAGAAGGTAAAAGGTACCTAGACAATCAAGTGACGCAAGACAATAATGCAGCCCAATACAGCGTCTCGAATATGGCAGAAAGAGCCACGTTCAAAACCTCGAAAAATTATTCCAACGAACAATGGGACTTAGTGGATGCTTACGCAAAAGACAAAAAAGTGATTAAGAAAGCAAAAGACCTGCCAGCAGAATTGAAGGACAAAACGGAGGCAGAAGTCGAAGCCATTATTCAGCAAAAAGGCAAAGAAAGAGCAGCCATCAAACAGGAGATTCAAAGCCTGAACCAGCAAAGAAAAAAATACCTGACTCAACAAGCAACTAAAAATAGCGAGACAAGCAGTCTGGAAAATTCCATTTTGGAATCCGTGAAAAAACAGGCACGTCAAAAAGGTTTTACCGTCGAAGGCGATGTACCTACAACGGGAAGCTCGAACATTGATTATCCAGGTTTTATGGACTTATCGAATGAGGCTTATACATACCGCGAACAACGCATTATCAGCATGGAAGAATTTAGTCGATTTGCCAAAGAACCAGGTACAATTATTCTGGATACACGCTCTGCATCTGCTTATAAAGGCAAACATTTGAAAGGCGCCGTTCATCTGAATTTTTCAGACTTTACTGCAAGAAAACTGGCAAAAGTGATTCCATCAAAAGATACCAAAATTTTGATTTATTGCAATAATAATTTCCTCAATGATCCAGCAAGTTTTGCGATGAAAAGCAAGTCGCTCGCGCTGAACATTCCGACTTTTATCAACCTGTATGGTTATGGCTACAAAAACATTTATGAGATGGGCAGCCTGCTTCCGGTTACGCATCCGAGCCTGGAGTTTGAAGGGACTTTGGTGGAGAAGTAGAAAAGGAGCAGCATAAATTTAGATATTGATGTCAGCATAAAATTGGGCAGAAATAAATTCTCTCGCAAAGACGCAAAGTTTGTTTCCTCTTTGCGACTTTGCGCCTTAGCGAGAAAAATGTCGATTTATAAACTTGTCCTGTACCCAATAAAAAAAGGTGCTAAATACAAATGATTTAGCACCTTCTTATTCAAAATTCAGAGATCACTGCTTAATTATCTTCATTGTTTTCTGCCGTTTTTCAGAAGAAAATGCCGCATAATAAATACCCGGCGTCAATCCACTGCCATCAAACACCAGACTGAAATAATCTGAATTATAGAAGGAGTGTATGATTGGTATCCGAATGGTTCTTCCATTATTATCAACAATTTCTACATTGATATCCTTTTCATCTGGTTCAGGCTTAAAGCTGACGGTGACTCGTGAATGGAAAGGATTGGGAAAAGCCTCCACATCGCTAAAGTTTTCCGCTTGATTCATCGTCCATTCAAATTCCAATTTTGGATCATCATGCGATTCTGGTGGTGTGCCTTTCATGGCAATCGTCGATTCGTAAGGATCATCACTATCCACCAATAAAGCAGCTATCGGAGGCGCGACACATACGGAAGGGAAAATTCGCAGATTGACACCTTCTAAGGCATTAAAGCCATCGGCCAATACCACATATTCACAGTCTGTAAGTTCCGTAACAGGAATATTACTGACACCGCCAGATGTATCGGGCAGCGGAATGGTGACTGAAAAAGTATGCGTATCATCGGCGTCTGAATATACAATACTTGGATGCTCATCGGGTAGCGGACTACAGGTCGGATCGGCTACTTGGTCGATGGTGACAAGAGAGAGTGCTGCGGGCATCCAGGGCAAGAAGCCAGTTGCCATCATAGCAGAATCGCTGGCACCGAGCCAGTCGCGCAGCAGTCCGGTAAATACGCTACGATAGTCGTTTTGGAAACCCGTAGGCGCACGACTGATAATGTTGGACAAATCTACATTTGTTCCTGTGACACCAGCATTGATGTGTTTTCCAAAAACAAACATTGGGGAAATGGTGCCGTGGTCTGTTCCATTATTGGCATTTTGATCGGCTGTTCTTCCAAACTCACTGAAGGTCACCATGGCTACACGATCATCATAACCCATCGCTTCCAAATCGTCCATAAAGGCTTTTACACCTTCTGACAATTGATTGAGCAAGTTGGCGTGATTACCGATACTGCTATTGGTGGCATCTACCTGATTGACATGGTTGTCGAATCCAGTCATATCGACCAGATAGACTTTGGTTTTAGAACCGCCATTCATCAGTCGGGCAACCGTTTTGAGTTGGTTTGCCAGATAGGTATTTGGATAGGTCGTGCTGGAATTTTTTCCGGCATTAAAAACATCTGAAATTCTTCTGGCATAAGTATTCGTATCGCTTTCGACACCCAGAATATAATCCAGTTTGTCCCCATAATCTGAATTAGGAATATTGACTGGTGCTTGTTGTCCGACTTCAGAAATCAACGTAAAAAATCCAGCCGGATCTTGTCCGCTTAGGCTGATGGCTGCTGCGTGTTGTTCAAGGGTATGAAAACCGAGCGATGGTTTTTTATTGCCAAATTGCAAGCCCACAGGATCCTGCATAATGGATTGCGGATGTGCAATGACCTGCTCAAAGGTGTAAGACAAATACCTGCCCATCCAGCCTTCTTCAAGATTAAAAAGGTCGGGCGTTGAGTCTCCACCTGTGAGGTATAAATCTGTTGATTTGAAGTGTGAGCGGTTGTGGTTTTCGTAACCTGTACCCTGAATCAGATTTACATAACCACTATCATATAGATTTTTGATAGCCGTCATAGAAGGATGCAGCGCAACCTGGTCGGGCAAATCAAGCCCACTGTCCAGCAGAATATAATCTGTTTCTTTTATTCTTATATCTGGTCGAAGGTTGCTATAGGTATCGTATTGTTCGATAGGAATGACGGTATTGATTCCATCGTTTCCTCCTCTCATTTGAATAATAACCAAGACCCTGTCTCTGACAGTATCACAACCGACCGCTTGTAGCAAATCTGCGGGCTGAAAAACACCAACTGGTATAGCGTTTAGCATGAGTGGTGCAGCCGCAAGTTTTGCAGATGTATTGAGAAAATCTCTACGTTTCATGTTTTAATATTTTAAGACAATTACATTAATTGAAATTCCGGTGTCCCGAGTAGGGCAGTAATCAAAGCATCAAGCGGAATCCTGACATCGCTGTCATCATTCTGGTTGCTGGAATAATATTGCCATTCAAACATCCAGTTGAGTTCATTGAGCCCTTCAAGGAAAATATCTCCCAGAAAATAATCAAAACGCTCCTGAGCGGGGGACTCTGGAAATAGATATTTAATCATCTCATCCACAACCGTAATGGCATCACCAGGATCCGATACATTCAGCGGATCTTCGATGTAAGCGACGGAATCCATTTGTGTCCCGACCGCACCGCCTGTGAGTACTCGCCTATTGGTAATAAACATCTGCCCGACTTTATATCGTGGAATAATCGTAGAAGAAATAAACCAGCTATTGTCCCATTGTGGAGACTGATGATAAGCCGGATAACTGGCGACCGTATCTGGTGCATTCAGCATAAAGCCTGTCAAATTAAAAAATGCACCCCGTAAGAATCCATTTGAAAAAACATTATAAAATGTTGGAGCATTTGTTTGTTGGTGTGGCAATTGGACATTGAAGAACTTAATCGTATGCGCTAAGATTTCTAACGGAGATTTTATCATTCCTCCTATGATCTTATTGGACATCCCATAATTATCTTCATTATAAAAATGGGTGCTTTTGAAAAGCATTTCAAGCACAGGAGCCAGTTCGTAACCATTGTTTTTAAATACATCAGCCAATGGCTCAATGATGTCGCTTTCAATTTCTGCATTGATGTCTGTATGGACAAAATGCCGATACAGTTTGCGGCAAATATGACGTGCCGTTTCGATTTGATCGAAAATCATATCCAGAAAATCATCTAGCTCCCGATACATGTCTGCCTGCGAAGTCGCGCCTGCAATGGTCGTACCATTATTAAAGGCAGCACTAAAGGTTTTATCCGTTGTGTCGTGATAAGGATAATATGCTCGTCCGGCATACAAACCCGTGTCTGGGTCTTGATATTGTGATGTTCGGGTGGCATTGATAAAACCCGTCAATACTTTTGCCGCAGCTCTCACATCATCTTCGGTATAATTGGTATAATTTCCAGGCCCAATTTGCGGACCTTTACCAATTGTAAACAATTCTAAGAGTTCACGCGCATAATTTTCATTCGGTGCTGCGACTCTGTTTTGGTTGTTGTTGAGGTAGAGCAGCATCAAGTTGTCCAGCGTTATTTTTTTGGTTAATGTCTTGAAATTTCCTCTTGCAAACTGGCGTAACAACTGGTGGTGGTCGTAGTCATTTTCACTCGATCCGGCAACAAGCCAGCTTGTCGAAAAATTGGTGTGCAGGAAAAAAGCCATCTTCATATTAATGGTCGTATCCTGTATCAATTCATTGAACCAGTACCCCATGTGGAAATACTTTTTCTCAAAACCAGAGGAGACAACACCTGCTGGCTCTGGTGTATTAATCCAGGGTTGTCCTGTTTTCGGGTCTATAGGTTCGTCGTATTCGAGGGAAGGTGGTGCTGCCATCAACTGGGTGATAGCTTCGTCGACGGTTTTTCCAGCAAACTCGTCCACACGTTTTTTTGTATAATTGAAACAGGTTCTTCGCAGTAAGTGCGCCGCGAGGTGAGTACCCAGCAGTCCTGTTTTAGGCGATAAAGAAGCCATAGTTTATAATCATTTAATGATGAATAAAAAGTTTAAACTGATTCCGATAATTATCGGGACAAACTCAAAAAATTGCTAATCAATTTTCTTTCTCAGTTCTTCATTTTCCGCACTGAGCGCGTCCAGTTTTTTATTCATGGAAATGATATATAAAGTCAGCTCCTCCACTTTTTGCAGCAGTTTGATATCCATTTCGCCAAGATGTAATCCTTCTTCGATCATTTCTTTTTCGGATGGAATATCTGGGAGGTGTTTGTTTTTAGTTATAAATGCCTCCAGTTCGTCGATATTGGGTAAATCATAATTTTCATCAAATACAAAGTCTGCCCCTGCATCTGTATACACCCGAACCTCTTTGGTATGAATATGCCCATTTACTGTCAATGCAGCCGATAAATTACTTGTTCCAATTCCAACTCTTCCATCAGGATTGGCATAATATACATCATCATTGGTGCTTTGCCAGATGGAGGAGCCTGAAGCAACGGGTAATGTATTGCTTACCGTTCTGTTTACATTGCCTGAAAAATCGGAGGTGGCAAGGCTGACATTCCAACCATCATCCCAAGTGCCTACACTTGCATTAAGGTGTGTCGCCTGTACTTCGGTTACCCTGACTTTTAAATACTTCCACTCACTGTCTGGTTCTCCAATCCATACAATCGTATTTGTTCCATCATCTCCAAAATAGACTTTATGGGCATTATCGAGCGAAGTTGTCAGGATTTGTGCAGAGCAATTAACCCATACTGTTGATGGTGCGTAATTATACCCAGCAATAATCGCGGTAAAGCTTTTGTCTGTTACATAATTGAACACTTCAACCCTGAACCGAAGCATGGTATTGGTATAAAGTACAGGAAGTTTAATCTTAATCGCGCCGACGACATTAGTTCCGTTTTGTACAAAAGAGCCACCGCCTGGTGCGTAAATTTGTGTAATGCCATTCTCTGCGATCCCAATCGGCAGGCTAGGCCCTTCCACTTCAGCTGCCGTATCATAAGGTACAAGCACTTCATGCCCAACTGGTACACCCGTCGCTTTTGGCGTGTCAGAATGTGTCCAGCCTGTAAACCAGCTTGCCTGTTCAGCCATATTTGCAAATGCTCGAACATGGAAGCGCATATAATAAGATCGGTCATCTATGAAAATAACGACCTTCCCATTTTCTTCTGACAGATATATATCTGGCGTATAAGTGGATGTACTCACCACTTTGTGCTGGATGTATTTGTCCTGATAGATGTAATAAACAATTTTCAAGTCGATGGGCTTGCGGAGTCCATAATTATAGCCTTCCAGCATGATTGTTGGCATTTGTGCGCTACTGGTGAAGGGAATGTTTGTCTGGATTTTTACACCATTCGTAGGCGTTCCATTATACTTGTATGACAGTACATCATTATAATACTGTGCAAAGCCAATTGCAGGAATTACCAATAAAAAGAAAAGCACCCTCAGTACTTTGAGTGAGTTGGAAAAAGTTCTCATTAGTCATTGTTTTTGTGTAACTATTTTCGTCCATAGTCCATGGTCAATAGTCCATGGCTGAGATTTTACAATATTCCTATTTTTCAGGTTTTACACGCATTTTGCAAAGCAAAATGAAATACTGAAATAACCTGAATGCTAAAAAACAGCCATCGACCATCGACTATTGACCGTCGACCTAAACGGTTACATTTTTGTTATGAAATAATAGATATAAAATATAGCGTTAGGCCTAGCATAGCGATTGATTTCATAACGAATAACAGGCGTAAAAAGCAGCCAATGCTATAAGTTGTTTTACCAACCCTAAGCCTAATAGTTGTGGAAATAAATATGGAGTGAGTAATTATTGTGGAATGCGGAACTTCTATCTGTACATGTCTTTTTTGGAGAAAACGTTAACACCAAATAATCTGGAATTTAATTGAGGGGACAAAAAAATAAGGTCATTATTTGATATGCTAATTTAGCATTATTTTTCGACTAATGCAATTTTTTTCGTATATTAAACTTTATTCATCGCTAAAGCATTTCCACTAAAACCGTTTTAGCCGTGTTTTTCATCACTTCATGCCCTGCTTCACTGGGATGCAGACCATCCGATAAAAATAATTTTGGCGAAAGCCCTATGCCGAAGTCAATGATGGGAAATGCTTGTTCTGTGGCATACTGTTTCAGGTAATTTCGATACGCATCAATCTGTTGCTGGTAGGTTTGTGGAGTAGGGAACAAACTATCCGAATCATGCGAAAAATCTGTAGGATAATAAGGCGGAGGAATGCCGATGATTGGAATGACATGATGGTATCTTGCCTGCCGAGTCATAGCGTGCATGTTGCTGACAATCTGTTCGTTTGAAAGCTTGAGCCACAGGTCATTTGTCCCGCCCATGATGATGACGCATGTAGGCTGGTGCGCGATAATCATTTGTTGAAACCTAGCTAGCATCCCACTTGTCGTATCGCCAGATATGCCATTATTGATGACTTCGATTCCGAGGTCTTTGGCGAGTCCGTCGCTCCATCTCTGCGTCAGGTCAATATCGTAGCCTTCGGTGAGGCTATCGCCCATACAGGCTATTTTTGCTTGTTTTTCCATTCTTCTCGCAAGATACCCATTCCAATGGAGTCGTAGTATTTCCCCTGTACAATTCTTGCCTTTCTAAAGCAGGCTTCCTGTTTAAAGCCCAATTTTTTGCCCAGTTTTATCATGCCAAAATTGCCCGACCAAGTTCTTAAATCCAGTCTGACAAGCGTGTCGTCCTGCTCAAACAAATACTGTATCCAAAGCGTCATTGCTTCTTTGCCAATACCTTTACTCCAGTGTTGTTCATCATAAATGGCAATACCGATGCTCTTCCAGTTGGTTTCCCGACTTTGCCAGTACCAAGTGACTGTTCCTAGTAATTGATCCGTTTTTTTATCGGCAATGACCAGTCTGTTGCGCAGTTCAGGAAAGTCTTGTTTTTCGATTTTTCTTTGATAAAACTCTAAGGTTTTTTCCAATTCTTTGGGCGTCGGTTTGAGATAATATGGCCCATCATAGTCCATCCAGCGATGTTGTCCGGTATGCCATAATTTATGTAATGGTAAGTCTTCAAGTTGCCAATCTCGCAGGATAATATTTTGTCCTTCTAAATGCAATGAGTGAATGATTAAATGAATGAGTAAATGTGTGTACTAAACTAAAATTTGCTCAAATTGTTTACGATTATCGGCTGCTATCTGCTGTTTATGAATACTTTAAGTGCTTGGACTCAACTAAACGCCACTTTCAATTTGACTAATTGGCTTATTGTCAATAGTTTTTTGAATTTGAATTTGACGTTTGGATTTGTACTTCCACTTACTTCCATTTTTTGTTTTCTTTTCGTTTTGCACTTCTACTACCATCATAAAATTCGGGGGCTTTTTTGGCGACCCATTTTACAAACTTCTGCATATCTTCATTTGCCAATAGCTTTTCAATTGTGTTATAATCATTTTTCAATTCCTTTTCAGTAAACAAAGAATGAATTTTTCGATGACAAATATTATGAAGCACCACAGTGTCGCTATGTTTTCCGCCCTGACTTTTGGGCTTGAGGTGGTGTTTAGAGGTATTGATTTCCCCCAATTCTCGCTGGCAGATTGGACATTGTTCTGCTGGTTTCATTTTTACTATATTTCTTCATTGAGTATTTCTTCCAGTCCTTCCAACTCTTCTGCTTTTAGGTGATTTATTTTTGCTGAAGCAACAAAATAGAAATTAATTCAATAAGGTTCAAATATCACATTTTAAAATATTTTATGCATTTTCGCAATAAACAATTTCAGGTAGTGTTCGACTAAAGTTTTTTTGAGTAAACTTCGTTGTCGTCAGACGAATTCGGTTAAAAATACGGCATATCTAAAGGGATAAATCACCAATTTTCATAAAATCCTTCGTCTGCCGACTATTCCATACTTTAATCGAACACCCTTTAAAATTCTAGTTTTATAGTTATCTGATTTTCAGTAAAACGATTTTTTGTTTTTTAAATATGTTTTCAGCGAAACGTGAAAATAGAGGGACAACTTCCAATATCTGTCAGAGGGAGAGATGTGGGAACTCTTCATTTTAACGTAATTGCTTACTGCCAGATAAAAGAGGAAACAATAAATCAATGGCGTCAGCAAACCTTCATGGCACTCAAAGCCGCTTACCGCGAACGGGTGCAGGAGTATAATGACTACATGGCGCAAAAATGTGCAGAACAGGCACAGCCGCCAGTCGAAAATACAGACTACCGCATCAACCCAATGATGGCACGCGCGATAGAAAAACGCGAACTCAAGCGACTGGTCCTGGAATTTATCACCCGAAACACTCTAATCGCAACCATTCCAGAAATCGGACAAAATTTCTATTGGGTCAATGGTAATAATGGACAATATAATGTCATCCGCTCCCAGGATTTTGAGCATTATGCTGCCCATGCAAAATTCCTCGAAGAAGCCTTTGACTGGGAAATCATGGCTTATACGCTCTATCCTTATTACTGGGCAGAAAGAAATGGCTGGGGAGAATTGATTCGCTCTACAAGTGATGCCGATTTTATCTTTCAGGCTTTCTTGCAGGCAGGACTGAGTAAGATGGTCGTACCCGTGAGAGCTGGCTACGAAAAAGCAGTCATGTTTTATCTGGATACTGGAATCATCGTTGATTCGAGTGCTATTGTGACAGATGGAGAAGATGGTCTATATCAATCCATAGACGCAGCACTTGACATGACAGAATACGATGATGAAGGCAACCCGGTAGATCCGAAACCAGAAGCAGTATGGGAAACGAGAATTCCAAGCTCACTGGTCATTATTCAGAAGGATTCCAATCCTTTGGATAGAGATGGATTGCCTTGTGATTGCAAAGAGGAAGAAGATGTTATTGGCGGCACAAAAGGTGAAGGAAGTAATCTCCTTGGCGTCGTGGAAGCATCGGATATTGGATAAGTAGTTTACCCTGCGTTCGGGGGAGTGAATAAGCTCCCTCGGACGCTTTTTTTAACCGTCTAAAAATATATAATAATGCAAACAGGCACCTTATTTACAGATAAATTTTTAGAGAACGAACCAGATTTTTATGATAGTAGTCAAATAGCAGGCATCTTTTTTAAAGATACTAAACCTATCGAATTAATGGATGGCAGGATGAAAATTGTTACTGAAAGTAAAAACTTTAAACTGCCTGCAAACACTACATTTGATATAAAAACATTGGAACATCTACTACCGGAAACAATAATTTCTGCAGAGGGTAATAATTTAGTTCATTATCA
>CALFBH010000084.1 GCA_937951615.1 uncultured Saprospiraceae bacterium
GCCGAAGAATGTAAAACCAGCCGTACCAGCAGGAGGATTCAAATTAGCAAGAACATCATCCGCTGTTGAACCAGCAGGACAATTCGTGAAATTACCCGCTGCATCTACAAAATAGAAGGCTATCCAGCCAGAAGTACCAAGCGTACCGTCTGTAGGATATACATCAAAATTAGCATCTGTTGTACAGCCTCCCAAATCAACAGGTATCTGAAAACCAGCTCCTGAACACGCATCCGCAGGCGTAGGCTCTGCTAATGATACACAACCAGGTACTGCACAAGTTGCACAGGTTGCAGCTCCTGTAAGAACAGGAAGTGCACAAGCAGCAGGTGCTGTAGCCAGCGCTGTCGCTGTCGCACTTGCAGAGAAATCATAATTCAAGGCATCACCATCTGCTACACACGTCACTGCTGTTGCTGACTCACATACCGTTGCATTAGCTGCCTGTAATTCAGCCGTTAATGTACCACAGGCTCCGTCTCCTGTTGTTACTACTGTTAATGGTGCAGGATAGACTGTTACATCATAACGCATTATTGCACAGTTTGGATCGTATTCAGCGAATCCGTCTCCATCTGAATCTAAACTATAGTCATAAGATACCATAAAGTATGTAGCAATAAACGGCGTACAGCCTGGATTAGTCCAACCTGCTGCGTCTGCTATTGTAGAAGTACAATCTAAATCAAAATCTAAATTAAGTATCTCAGGATTAAGCGTTAATATATCACCATCTGCTCCAAGACCAAAAGTCTCTGTTACCTGGCTGGTAATATCTGGCATATAACCGGCAGGTGCCTCAAAAGCACCACCAGAACTATAATAGAATAAATCTACAACCGTTCCACCAGCAGGTTGCCCAGTCAAATCACAGTTCGGTCCAACCGTCCACGTAATTCCGCTGCCTGAACATACATTGCTAGCATCTATTGTTATATCCGGTACAGGACAAACCACTACAACTTCTGTTCTTGGTGTAACATCATTAATTGTACACTGAAAAAAGCAAGTTCCTTCTGCCGTACCTTGGCCAGCTTCATTAGTGGTACATATAGTATATACAGCACCTGCGGTAGCTGGCTCGAAGAGATTGACATCCGAAGTAGTTGCTATAGGTCCACTAGTCAAAGATGCACATGTGCCTGCTCCTGTACCAAATACTTCGTATGAAACAGCAGTAGACGCACAATCATTTGTTCCATTCGTTGAATTTGTTTCTAGAACAGATCTTCCTGAACCGATATAGAATCCATCTGCTCCAGCAGGAACTGTGTATTCAAAACAGGTAGTAACCTGAGTAGTTCCATTAGCAGTTACATTAATAGGTACACCTAAACAATTTTCACCTCCATTTGTCTGAGTCTCTGTGTAAGTTTGAGAAATTGCATCAGGTGCAGTTTCATATATATTACAAACAGTAGTTCCAACTGCTGCGCAAGAAGCATCACAATCAACTGGACATGCTAGAGCTGCTGTATTTCCAGCAGCAGGGCCAATCGTAAAAGGATCTCCATTTTCGGAAAAATTATCTAGCATCATGATATAAAACTCCCCTGCTGTTACTGCACCAAGATTTACATCTGGTGTTAATCCGGTAAAATCACAAGCTACTTCATTTGCTGAGCCAGAATCATCTACATCATTAGTACACCCTGAACTAAGGGCTGTTGCTAAATCAGCATATGGTCCCCATACGATATAATCGTAATCAGTCGCTGCTGAAGCTGCTGTAAGGCTAAAATTCAGCGCTCCTGTAGTCTGCACTTCGAACCAGAACCATGCCGTAGCATTCTCATAGGCTCCACAAGAGGAATTACCTCCTCCGAATATACCTGTTCCTACATCTGTTACATTTCCTATGTCTGTTCCAGATGGATAAGTACCTGCATTGGATTCGCAGAATTGTTGTGCACTGATACAATCTGCATTACCTTGTGCGTATGCTTCTGTAGTTAATACAAAGAAAGCGAAACACATGCACAAATATATGTTTATGTTAAGTATTTTCATTTTAGTTTATTTTTCTGTTTTTATACTCAAAGAGTTAGCTATTTCTTAATTTGTAAGAGCTTTTTTTCAAGCTTTGCTTTCAGTAGGCTTCCCTCTGGCAAACTTTTTATACGTTGCTCTATTGCGTATTCTTTTTCTTTTAACTCTTCATTAGACAAAGCAGCTGTAGCAGCTTTATTTTCTTTAGAAATATTCGTATTTTGTAAGTCTTTTGCGATAGACTGGGTCACTGCCTTACGTTCAGTAGAAACCGGAGATTTCGCACTTTTCACCTTAGAAGGCTTTGACGCAATTACTGGTTGATTAGCAGCAGCCTGCTTAACTGTAGGCTGTTCCGATACTGACTTACGCACAGCAAAAACCAGAGATTTTGCACTTTTCACCTTAGAAGGCTTTGATGCAATTACTGGTTGATTAGCAATAGTCTGTTTAACTGCAGACTTTTCTGATACTGACTTACGCACAGCAAAAACCGGAGATTTTGCACTTTTCACCTTAGAAGGCTTTGACGCAATTACTGGTTGATTAACAACAGTCTGTTTAACTGCAGACTTTTCCGATACTGACTTACGCACAGTAGAGACTTTCTCTTTATTCGTTTTTTCAACCTTCACTTGCGCATTTGCACTAAAGACAAGTAAAATTGCAAAACAAAAAGACATTGAAATTTTCATTAAAAATCGGATTCTTTTCATAACAATTAGGAATTTTTATTTTATAGAAAAAAAATTAGAAGATAACTTAATTAAACACATATAGCTTACCAAGATAGTCAGTTTGACTATCAGACAATACTAAAGTAAAATTTAGTTAAAAATAAATTTTATGTGAAACAATATATATGCGTAACAGGCTAAAGGATAGCCCGTTAAGAGTGGATTCTTTTCTTTTCATAACACAATGGTTTAGGTCAAATGGTTTGGTGTTTCATAGCATTGAACACCGCTTGAAGTGTGAAATTACAAAAATAATCTACAGCTAGTAGAATTTTTATAAAAAAAAAATCAAAAAAAACCATCTTTCATGCTCACAAAAGCCTGTCTTTACACCGTCACAATTTAAAATAAAAATAAAAATAAATGAATAAATGAATATTTCATTCCAAAAAAAACATGGCATCTCACATCTAAATAACTTCCTCTCAAGCTAGTGGTAGATTTAGGGCAAAAATGATAACTATCAATAATTTATGCATAAATAATTTAAATAGTTGCTTTAAAACTTATTTTAAATTAAATGATAGTCGCTTTCATTTACACCTTAGTTAAAAAAATAATCACATAGATTATTCCATTAACTAAACAATACATACGTAGTCACTTCTTTATCAATTTTATTACGAAATATTATTTTTTCAAGCGCATCTTGTCTACTGTAATTTATTTTTCAATCACAGTAAAAAAAAACATCATGCTTAGATTATTATTATTTATGAGCACACTCATAGTATTTATGTGTGGCACTCTCAAACTCAATGCAACTAATAATCCACCTACTAACACAAACAATCCACCTAGAGTTACCATCACTTCTCCAAAACATCTTCAGGTCTTCAGTGGAGGAACAACTTTTGTAACAATTTCAGCTAAAGCTTCTGATTTTGGTGGCTCTATTTTCAAAGTTGACTTTGTAGTTAATGGACAAATTATTGGTACAGACACTACCGCACCTTATCGAAGCGGTGTAGCATTACAGCCAGGAAAATATGATGTATATGCCGTGGCAACAGATAATGATGCTAATGTTTCTTATGCAAAAGTGAGAATAAAGGTGGAATAATCAATTAGATATTCTATAAGAAACAATAAGCCGAATCATGGCAGCCATGATTCGGCTTATTTATTAACAAGGTAAGCACCAATTCTGAATTATTTAAAATTTTATTAGCTAGTAATTATCCATTTAAAACACTAAGCATACACGGTTTCCTAATTATCAATCATATTTTTTCAAACACACACATAAAAAAATCTATGCTTAAACAAGTTACTTATTTATTGAAAGGAAAAATGGTATTATTAGCAATGGCTTTAACATTAACTGCTTATGCCACAGAAGCTACTGATTCTCCAACGGTCGTTATTGTCTCACCGACTGTAAATCAGATGTTCAACTCATCATCGCTTGCAGTTTTTGCAGCTAATGCCACCGACAATGACGGCACCATCGTCGACGTCAAATTCTATGTGGGAAAGGTTCTTATAGATACAGATACTTCTTATCCTTATCGTACAGGTGTTAATCTGGCTCCAGGTAGATATACATTGATGATTGTTGCCACAGACAATGATGGCAATATCGGTGCAAGCTCAAAGGATTTTATTGTGCTTGGACAAGGTCTCGATTCTTCTCTCAATAACAAATTTTGAAATTTCTTAGTTGGAGTTAAACAGACAGATAAAAAGTCGAATCATACCAGTTATGATTCGGCTTTTTTGTCACAAAACACAAACAATCACCAATACGACTTAATGCCATGTCACAAACTACTGACAATCGTCAAAATGGCACAGAAGTTGTCAAAGCAACATTATTAAAAAACAAATCAATTAACAAACTTTATATTCAAGATGAAATACTTTTTAAAGACTGCCCTACTCGTACTCGTTGCTTGCTTAACTTTCACAGCCCATGCTGCTGACACGCCACCTACTGTTGCTATAACAAGCCCTGGTAATGGACAAGTTTTTGTTGGTACTACAATGGTACTTTTATCTGCTATGGCATCTGATGCTGATGGTACTATTGTCGGTGTAGAATTTTTGGTCAATGGTGTATTGGTCGGTACTGATACCACTTTTCCTTATCGTACAGGAACGGTTCTGGCACCTGGCAGACATACAATTACGGTACAAGCCAGCGATAATGACGGAAATGTTTCTTTTGACACGCTGGAAGTTACTGTGTATGACAAATTAATTAATGCTACTTTGAGTACGCCTTTACGCCTTTAGAAGAGAGAGGAGAGACCGCTTCGCTGTCAGAAGAGATTGTTAATTTTCACTTCGTAAAAATCTCTTATTCTCCTAATTCAATCCTTTTCAAACAAGATTTAACAACCGAACTGTGTCTAACATGGTTCGGTTTTTTGTTTTATATGCCTTAACTCAATTGACAAGTTACTATATTTGTGGGCAGGTTGTGAGTTGCGAGTTGCGGGTTGCAGGTTGCATTCGGCACTTCTTCCAACTAAAACGCTGTTTCTATTATTATAAAAATACGTCAACACATCAGCACCCCAACACATCAACACAAACAAGATAACATGAAAATTATTATTCCAATGGCAGGTCGCGGGTCGCGCCTGCGCCCACATACGCTGACTATTCCAAAACCTTTGATACCCGTAGCTGGTAAGCCACTGGTGCAACGTATTGTAGAAGATCTCGCTGCTGCTTTTGCTGGCAAAGTGGAGGAAGTGGGCTTTATTATTGCCCCTGATTTTGGTGCGCAAACGGAGGCTGATCTTAAAGAGGTCGCTGCAAGCGTAGGCGCGAAAGCTAGTATTTATTATCAAAGAGAACCACTTGGCACTGCTCATGCTATTTTGTGTGCAAAAGAGAGTTTGTCGGGCAATTGTATTGTCGCTTTTGCAGATACTTTATTTGACATGAAATTCAAACTAGATACGGAGAAGGATGGTGTCATCTGGGTTCAGCGCGTAGAAGATCCTTCTGCTTTTGGTGTAGTAGAACTGCATGAGGAGGGTTACATTAGCAATTTTGTGGAGAAGCCGAAAGAGTTTGTTTCTGATATGGCGATTATCGGTATTTATTATTTTCGTGATGGCGAATATCTGCGTAGCGAGTTGCAATATCTGCTCGATAATGATATAAAAGATAAAGGCGAATATCAACTGACAAATGCGCTGGATAATATGCGACAAAAAGGGACACGCTTTTATCCAGGTGAGATTGAAGAGTGGCTCGATTGTGGTAATAAAAACAATGTGATATATAGCAACCAACGAATTTTGGAGCTCAATAAAGCGTCGGATTGGGTGGATAAAAGTGCTACCGTGAACAATTCGACAATCATTCCGCCTTGCTATATTGGGGCAAATGCAGTGATTGAAAATACAGTTCTTGGACCTCATGTTTCTGTTGGAGACAACACTTTGGTACAAAATTGCGTAATAAAGAATAGTGTGATTCAAAATGACACTGTTGTTAAAGATGCTATACTGGAAAACTCTATGCTGGGTAATCGTGTTGATTATTCGGGAAAAGTATCAGAAATTAGTATTGGAGATTATTCTGTCGTGGTTGGGTGATAAAATATTGAAATTGAGACAATTCACGAATTGTCTTAACTGTTAAAACAAAAAACATACAATTGAAAATAAGACACATCATATTACTGGTCTTTTTATTATCGGGCAATGTGTTTGCACAGCCGATATTGGAAAACAAATTGAATAAGCAATATAAAGAACGCCCTACGGAGCGGGAATTATTGTTGCAGAAAGTATTCATTGAAGCCAATAAGGAAAAATTATTGGGTAATTTTGAGGATGCTATTTATCTTTTTAAAGAAGTCATTGGCAAAGACAAAAAAAATGATGTGGCTTTCTTTGAGTTGGCTAAATTGTATGCGCTGAGTAAAGAGGAGGATAAAGCCGTTCGGGCAGTCAAAGATGCGCTGGATTTGAATCGTGATAATTTGTGGTATAATTTATTTTATGCCGATTTGCTGATGCAGCAAAATAATT
Source organism: uncultured Saprospiraceae bacterium (assembly GCA_937951615.1). GTDB lineage: Bacteria > Bacteroidota > Bacteroidia > Chitinophagales > Saprospiraceae > JAHDEO01. The sequence goes on from CALFBH010000084.1 coordinate 6,722, forward strand.
ATCAAAATGCATCCAGCGTATATGAACAGCTCATCAAAGCTTATCCCGATAATGAGGACTTGTATTTTGAACAGGCTTATATTCTAACCAAAGCCGAAAAACCAGAGCAGGCTATAAAGGTGTATGATTTATTGGAAAGCAGAACAGGAGTTAATCCCGATATTTCCAAACAGAAGTACGACCTGTATATGCGGATGAATAAACCGGCAAAAGCCGAGGAAGTTCTGCTGACTCTGGTCGAAGCTCATTCTTATGATTCCAATTACCACTTAATTCTTGCCGACCATTATGAACGGATTGGTAAAAAGGATAAAGCGGTAGCCGTTTATAAAAAAATACTCACCATAGATCCTGAACAACCTAATGCAACTTTAGCCCTTGCTGAGATGTATGAAGATAAAGGTGAGACCGCTAATTACCTCAAATCTATGCAAGGTGTATTCAGTAATCCTGATGTCAGTATTGATTTAAAAATTCAGGAAATTGTTCCTTATATCAAATTGGTGTCGGAAACAGATGATGGCTTTGTAAAGAAAGAAGCGATTCGTCTCACTCAAATCCTGACAGAAACACATCCCAATGAAGCCAAAGCCTTTTCGGTACACGGTGATATGCTCAATTATTGCGATAAGCCCGAACAGGCACTCACGCAATACAAACAGGCGGTCGAACTGAAAAGCAATGCTTTTGTTGTTTGGGAGCAGATATTTTTCATCAATTCTGCCTTGAATCAGCCTGACCAACTCCACGAAAATACAGAAGCTGCATTGGAGTTGTTTCCCAATCAGCCGAGTGTTTATTTTTTCAATGGCTTGGCAAAAGGTCAATTAAAAAAGCATAAAGAAGCGGTAGAAACGCTGGAAGAAGCACTGCTCATGGTCGGTAAAAATCAGTCCTTGAAAGAGCAGATTCTTATACAAATAGGCGTCAACTATCACGGTTTGAATAAATATACCAAATCAGATGAAGCTTTTGAGCAGGTCTTGGCAATAAATGATAAGAATCCACTGGCGCTGAATAATTACGGTTATTACCTCGCTGTACGTGGAGAGCAGATGGAACGTGCAGAGAAAATGGTGTTAGAGGCAACTAAATTGTCGCCCAATGACCCTTCCATTCAGGATACTTATGGCTGGATTTTGTACAAAAAGAAAAAATATAAGGAAGCTCAAAAATGGATTAGAAAAGCCCTGGATAGCGGTGCGGGCAATAACCCGACCGTACTTGAAAATTATGGGGATGTTTTGTATAAACTGGATGATGTGGAAGAAGCGGTAAAGTACTGGCAACTGGCGCAGGAAAAGGGCGCAAATTCTGAGGTATTGGATAAAAAAATCGCAGAACGAAAATTATATGAGTAAGTCTAAAGACCTCCCGATAATTATCGGGATTGAGAGAGGAGAGACCATGCCTGTGGCATTGAGAGAAGAGAGAGGTTTGAAGCGAGAAACGGGAAGCGGGAGGCGAGACGAGAGACTTGACCTGTGGTCGCTATGGACTATCGACTATCGACTATCGACCACTGCTCTTCTATGCAGCTTGCTTGCTATTTGTTTAGTCTTGTCTTCCTGCAAAGCGAAGAAAGGTGCTTCGGGTAATCTTAAAAACAAATCCACCAACTTTCTTGTAGATCAACTTCAGGGCAATCAACTGGATGTGGATTGGTTTAGTGCGAAAGCAAAATTGATTCCTAGTGGCTTAGGCATGAATACTTCTTTTTCTGCCAATATTCGGATAAAAAAAGACAGCCTCATTTGGATGAATGCGAGTAAAATGAGCTTGGAAGCAGCTCGTGTGCTAATTCGCCCCGACTCGGTATTTATCCTCAGTCGTTTTGATAAAATTTATTACGCCCGCCCATTGAGTTATGTGGAATCGGAGTTCAATCTACCTGCTGATTTTCAGTTGCTGCAGGATATGATTCTCGGCAATGCCATTCTTTTTGATGGTGATAATACTGTGTCCAAAAAATTGGAAAATCGTTATATCTTGGCCAATAAAGATGAAGAAATGCAGCTTGAATATCGACTTGGCAATGCTCCTACTTATTTGCTGGAAGAAATGTCGGTAAACGATTCCTCTAATGCGCGCAGTTTTTCTATTGATTTTTCAGATTACCAAATCCACCATTCTAAAAAGAATTTCGCGCACGGACGCAAGATTAAACTCAATAGTGCCGCCACAGGCGAAGCTGGTCTGTCTATTGATTTTTCTAAGGTGGAATTTAATGTGCCTAAGAAAATGCCTTTTTCGGTGTCTTCTCGGTATGAAGCCCGATAAACATTCGCTGTCTAATTCGCCCATGGTTGAAACCATCGGCTACCAAATAAATCGTGTCTACGACACTTTGTAAAGCTATCAAATTGGAAGGCTAGACAAGTCGCAGCGCGACGATTCATTTGGTAGCCAATGAATTTATTCGTTGGCGAATTGTGCATTACACATTTGTCCATGGCAAAACCATTGACTGCCTAATTCGCCCATGGTTGAAACCATCGGCTACCAGATAAATCGTGTCTACGACACTTTGTAAATCTATCAATTTGGAAGGCTAGACAAGTCGCAGCGCGACGATTCATTTGGTTGCCAATGAATTTATTTGTTGGCGAATTGTGCATTACACATTTGCCCATGGCAAAATCATTGACTGCCTAATTTGCCCATGGCAAAATCATTGACTGCCAGATAAATCGTGTCTATGACACTTTGGATAGCCTAGCAATTATAAAGTTATAAAGATAGCGACGAACTATTTGGTAGCGTGGGAATTTATTCCCACGCTTGACGGGCAATAATAGCCAATGAATTTATTCTACGGGATACCAGGATAACATTTTACCACAATGAAAAAAAGCATTCTAATCATTACATTCCCCATAATCGCCATGTTAGGATTGTCTGCCCAGCCTTTCCAATACCTCTCTCCCCTACCCGATGCAAACTATATAGCAAAAGAAACGTCCATCCTCATAAAGACAGGGCAAGTAATCGAAGCAGACGAGCTGGAAAATTTTGCTGCTGCGCAATTGAGGGGTGTGCAAAGCGGGCGAGTTGGTTTTGAAGCTCGACTTGGTCATCATCGCAAGACGGTTATTTTAAAACCTCACCGTGCTTTTCTGCCTGGCGAGCGGGTGGAAGTTCGTTTTCCGCATTGGAATTATGATTATGAATTTACGATTTCCAGAATGACGGATAGGCAATTAGCGGAAGCTGTAGATGATTATTATGCAATCCAGCGGGCTGAATTGCCGCTAGTACCAACAAACAGAAATACGACCGATACCCTGCCTGCAACGATTAGTATTTCAACTGCGCCGGCTGATGGGTATTTTGTATTGGCTCCTTTGGGCATGGCGCGTTTGTATATTGTGGACAATGAATTAAAAGTATTCAAATCCAGACCAATAGAATTTGTAGGCTATGATTTCAATCGACTGGACGCTGATTTGTTTGCTTATTGTGATTATAATCCTACACCAATTGAGCATATTTTGCTGGATACTTCACTGAATCCGATTGATACTTTTACGACAACGGACGGCGTGACCACCGATTTCCATGAACTCCTGATGACGCCCGATGGACATACTTATCTGATTGGCTTTCGCCCAGAAATGGTGGACATGAGTGTCTTGGTCAGCGGAGGCGAGCCAGAAGCGATGGTGTCTAATATTTATATCCAGGAATTTGATCTTTATGGAAATTTGGTTTTTGAATGGCGGTCTTTCGATCACCTGCCTATCACGGATATTGATCCGAATAATACAGCTTATCTTTCGCTCACCAGCACCCAGATTTCTTATGTTCACCCCAATGCTTTGGAAATTGACACAGATGGCAATTTATTAATGTCTAGTCGAAACCTGAGTGAAGTGACCAAAATTAATCGACAAACCGGTGAGGTGATGTGGCGTATGGGTGGCGGACCTGGCAATGAATTTACGTTTATCAATGACCCGAATAATGGTTTTTCTGACCAACATGATGTACGCCGATTGCCCAATGGCAATATTTCTATTTATGACAATAGTTATTATGACCAAAGCAGTCTGGACGGCAGTCGGCTTGTAGAATATGAAGTGGATGAAATCAACAAAACGGCAAGCGTAGTTCGTACACACGAAAGCACTTTTTTTTATCGGGCAATGGGCAATGCCCAGCTTTTACCAAATGACAATTATCTGGTCAATTGGGGACTGCCTACGCTTGGTTTTATTCCTTCTTTTACAGAATACGCACCTGATGGTACAAAGACGTTTGAAGTCAATATTGATGGCGATGCGAGTAGTTATCGCGTAACTAAAATTGACTGGCCGCTCAATCCTATCGCCTGGCCACCGGATTCTATTCCTGTCAATACAACTGCGCCGATATCCGACTTTCAGGATATTCAAACTAGGGCTGCCCTGCCCAATCCTGCAACTGAAATGACCACCATTCCTTATCAATTATCCGACAAATTCACTGCTGCTTATCTGGAAATATTTGATATTAATGGGCATATTATACAGCGTCAGTTGTTAGACCATCAATCGAAATATGCGACTATAAATGTTCGCCCATTTTCAGCAGGTGTTTATTTTTATCGAATACGGGCTGGCGAAAAAACGGGACAGACTTTTAAGTTGGTTATTTCAAAATAAAATTTAGCCACGAATTAAAAACGAATGTCTTATTTGAGGTTAGCCACGAATGCACGAATTGAAAACGAATGTCTTATTCGATCATCATTCGTGCATTCGTGGCTGAAGAAATATTTTTATAGATTAATACAGGCAATCTTAGAACAAGGCAACCGAAGTCGCCTGTACGTTTTGATTAATTCTCAATACAATCCTCTATCTCACCAGAAAAACTGCTTCCTGGTTCTATAGAAAATCCTTTATCCAATAAGATGACATCTCCTGCTTTGAACTGAACATCCGTTCCTGCTGGTGCCGTACTTTCTGAACTTAGTGTCGTGCCTGCCTGATATGCGCGCGTGATAAGCGGGTTCGATAGATTCAGGTCGCTAGGGCAGCTTTCGCAGGCGGCTGCTCCATTGGCACAAAAATCTTCCCAAGGCATATCAAAATTATTGCCATCGCTGATGTCGCCATTATCAGAATAAGCGCAAATATTGACCAGCGATATTGGATAACAATCTGTCAGTTGGTTATTGTATAAGCCGAGGTTAGACAGGTCAGGCAAATTGCCCAATGCTGCCGGGATATTGCCGCTCAACTGATTATTCGCCAGCCATACTGTCCGTACACTTATCATATCACCCAAAGCAGGTGGAATGTTACCCTCTAACTGGTTATTATTTAAATACAAGCTCGTTAAATTCGCCAAATTGCCCAAAGTTGCCGGGATGCTGTCCGTGAGTTGATTATTCGACAGCCATAATGACCTTAAATCAGCCAGGTCGCCTAGCTCTGCTGGAATACTTCCTGTCAGTTGATTGCTATATAAATATATTTCTTCCAGTTTTAATAAATAACCCAACTCTGTCGGGATGCTGCCATTCAGTTCATTATTATGTAGGCTCAATCCAGTCAATTCACCTAGATTGCCTAGATCGGGCGGCAAAGTTCCCTTGAGAGAATTGGCAGATAAATTCAGGTAAGTGACACAGCCATCTTCGTTCATGCTTACACCGTTCCAAGTGGATGTGGGTTGTTCCATATCCCAGCTATATGCCCAGTTGTCGCCATCCGTTGCATGATATAAAGCAGCCAGAGCCAGCGAATCTCTTACTTGACAACCTGCTCCTATCGTGGGTATTAAAGTACAATTTCCTGCATTCGTAGTACAAAAATCTTCCCAGGGAGCATCAAAATTATTGCCATTACTGATGCTTACATTTGTGCTGGAATACGAAGGAAGTTGTCCGCACAAACTGAGCAGACTATTATCATAACAGCCGCTCAACTGATTATTATAGGTCGATAAAGTCGTAAGGCTCGTCATATTGCTAAATGAGCCAGGCAAACCACCCTCAAGTTGATTATTATTTAAATATATTCTCTGTAAAGAAGTCAGATTACCCAGCGTGACTGGCAGATTTCCAATGAGTTGATTATGATTCAAATATAATCGGGTCAGGTTATTTAAATTGCCTATTTCTGACGGAATAAAACCACTCAACTGATTATAATCTAAACGCAGATCCGTTAAATTCGTCAGATTGCCCAACTCCCCAGGAATTGCTCCACTCAGTTGATTTTCAGACAATCTCAATGACTTCAGGCTGCTTATATTACCCAACTCCTCAGGAATCGCTCCACTTAAGTCATTTCTGTACAAAATACAATTTATCAGACTTGACATATTCCCCAATTCGGCGGGGATACTTCCAGTCAGATCATTACTCCAAAAGTGCATGTACTCCAGACTGTCCAGCGTTCCCAGTTCGGGTGGAATCGGGCCAGTCATTCCTTGATTGTATAAATAAAGAGAGGTGACACAGCCAGTTGAGTTCAGCACCACATTTGCCCAACTATCCATAGGCTGTGTTAAGTCCCAGGGTGTTGTCCAGTTGGCACCATCTGTAGCATTATACAAGGCAACAAGGGCGAGGGAATCGCTGTAACGACAGCTCGTCGCATTGGTGACACATCCTCCTATTCCATTTAGACAAAAATCTTCCCAGGGGGCATCAAAATTATTGCCATTACTCATACTTCCATTGGTATTGGAATAAGAAGATAATTGTCCGCACAAAGTCGCCAGGTTACTGTCATAACAGCCGCTAAGTTGATTATTATACAAAGATAAATTGGTCAGACTGGACATATTAGCAAATGTAACGGGGATACTTCCAGTGAGTTGGTTGGCTCTTAGTGTCAGGCTAATAAGGTTACTTAAATTTCCCAATTCCGATGGAATACTGCCACTCAACTGATTACTGCCCAGGCTCATGGTTGTCAGGCTGCTCAGGTTACCCAATTCTACAGGAATACTGCCACTCAACTGGTTATAAGTCATGTACATGATTTCCAGCGAACTCAAATTACCCAGTTCTGCCGGAATACTGCCTGTCAGTCCATTGCCACTCAGGTTCAGGTAAGTCAGATTACTTAAATTGCCCAGTTCTGGTGGAATACTGCCTGTGAAATTATTATCTCCGAGGTGTAGAAAGGTGAGGTTGCTCAAATTACCCAGTTCAGGCGGAAGTGTGCCATCAACATAATTTTCATCAAAATCAATGGCTGTTACACAAGCATCTGCATTAAGGCTAAGTCCAGCCCAGGTACTCATGGGCTGAGTCAAATCCCAGGGCGTCATACTTCCCCAATCTGTAATAGCATTGTGGAAGGCAACCAGAGCATTATAATCCGAGGTACAAACGACAGGTGCGCAGTTTCCTGCTCCATTATTACAAAAATCTTCCCAGTCGGCATCCAACGTATTGCCATTACTGATTTGTGCATTGGTATTAAAATAGGCTGTTAATTGTCCGCACAAAGCTGTCAGGTTATTATCATAGCAACCCGTCAATTGATTATTATGTAAACTCAGTCCAGTCAGGTTAGATAAATTGCCCAATGCTGTAGGAATTTCTCCGGTCAGTTGGTTATTATGTAAAGCCGTGTAAGTCAGATTATACAAGTTGCCCAACTCAGGTGGAATGCTTCCGGTCAATTGATTATTATTCAAACTGAAACTGTTCAGGTTGGTCAGGTTGCCTATGGAAGCAGGAATATTGCCCGTCAATTGATTGCCATTGATATTGAAAGTAATCAGGTTCGCCAGATTGCCCCATTCCGTCGGGATGCTCCCACTCAGTTGATTATAGCCAAGGTAGCAGGTCGTCAGTGCGCTTAGATTACCCAATTCAGCAGGAATACTTCCCGTTAAACCGTTGCCATCCAAATTCAGATAAGTCAGGTTAGTCAAATTACCCAGCTCAACAGGAATATTGCCTATAAAATTATTATCTCCGAGATCCAGATAAGTCAGACTAGTCAAATCGCCCAGTTCTGGCGGAAGTGTACCGTCAATAGATTTTTCATCCAGACTAATGGCAGTTACACAACCATCTGTATTGAATGCCAGCCCAATCCAGCTATTCATAGGCTGTGCCAAATCCCAGGGTGTCATGTTCCCCCAGTCTGTGATGGAATTATGAAAAGCAACTAAGGCATTATAGTCTGTTACGGCACAGTTTGCGACAATACATGTACCTGCGCCTGTATTACAAAAATCTTCCCAAGAGACATCGAAGTTATTTCCATCACTGATATTGGTATTATTATTTGACTGTCCGCACAGACTGGCGAGGCTTGGGTCATAACAGCCTGTGAGTTGATTATTTTGTAATCGTAAATTTCCGACATTTCCTGCTATAGCAGGCAGATTTCCTCCAAAGGCATTATTATCCAAATAGGCATTTGCCATGTTTAAAATACAAGCTGGTATAGTACCGCTCAGGTTATTATTAGACAAACTCAAAGTAGTTAAAGGCGGATTACACAATTCTTCTGGTATATTTCCTGTCAGTTGATTATTATTCAAACCCAATTGTTCGAGGCTACTCATATTGCCGAATTCAGGCGGAATACTACCGCTGAGGTTATTATTGCTTAAAACCAAAGCTTCTAAATTATTTAGCATGCCGAGTTCAGGCGGGATACTACCACTAAACTGGTTATCGGTCATAACCCAGTGGGTTAAAGCACTTAAATTACCAAGTTCAGGCGGGATACTACCGCTAAGTTGATTGACTCCTAATCTAAGATGTGTCAGGCTACTTAAATTGCCGAGTTCAGGCGGAATACTACCACTGAGGTTATTGTCCTCTAATCTAAGATCTACTAGGTTACTTAAATTGCCGAGTTCAGGCGGAATACTGGCACTCAGTTGATTGCCGAGTAAATACAATTCTGTCAAATTACTCAAATTGCCGAGTTCGGGTGGAATACTCCCACTGAGGTTATTATACCATAAGTTCAAAGATTCCAAATTACTTAAATTGCCCAATTCTGGCGGAATATTACCAGTAAAATCATTTTCATGTAAATGCAAGTGAGTCAAATTGCTCAAATTGCCCAATTCTGGCGGAATATTACCAGTAAAACTATTATTCCATAGTGATAAGTAAGTTAAATTCGACAGATTGCCTAATTCTGGTGGAATACTACCAACCATTCCCTTCCAGCTCAGCTCCAGACGAGTAACACATCCATCTCCATTCAATGTCACGCCCTGCCAGGTACTCATGGATTGAGTTATGTCCCAGGGCATAATCGTTCCCCAGTTTGTAATGGTGTTATAGAAAGCGACCAGTGCGTCTCGATCTGAGATACTACAGGCACTTGGTGTACAGCTTCCTGTAGCGCAAAAATACTCCCAGGGTACATCGAAATTATTCCCATTGCTGATGGCTGCATTTGTAGAGGAATACCCTGTTAATTGCCCGCATAAAGTCATCAGGTTATTATCATAACAACCGCTCAGTTGATTACTAGCCAAACTAAGTCCTGTCAGACCAGATAAATTGGCTAAAGTAGCAGGAATATTTCCGTCCAGTTGGTTGCCTGAAAGAGCTAGATAGCTCAGGTTGCTTAGATTGCCTATTTCCGCAGGAATACTGCCACTCAGCTGATTAGCAGTTAAATCTAAAGCCGTCAGGTTAGACAAATTGCCAATTTCAGGCGCTATAGTTCCTGTTAAAGTTGCCGAATGTTCACTTAAATCAAGCGCAATAACACAGCCATTGGCATCTAAAGTCACGTCTTCCCATGTATTTACCGGCTGGCTTAAATCCCAGGACAATCCCTGAACAGAATTATAGAACGCTATAAGTGCATCACGGTCTGCGGCTACACAAGGATTCGGCGCACAATCTCCTGTAGCGCAAAAATACTCCCAGGGTACGTTGAAGTAATTCCCGTCGCTGATGTGTTGATTGGCCCAAGAAGGCAGCTCTGGACAAAGTGACTCTAAGCCTACATAGCAGCCAGTCAGCTGGTTATTAGTAACTGATAAAACTTCTAAATTAATCAGGTTGCCCAGACTTGCAGGGAGTCCACCGGTCAGGTTATTAGTGTGCAAAGACAGCCATATCAGATTGGATAGATTGCCTAATTCAGGCGGAATATTTCCACTTAGATTATTACCATCTAGCTCCAACCACTCTACCTCGGTCAAAGCTCCCAGTTCAGCAGGCATACTACCATTCAAATTATTATTATTCAATTCTAAATTAGTCACACAACCATTCGCATTTAATGTCACCCCATACCAAGTACTTACCGGCTGGCTTAAATCCCAGGTATTTGTCCAGTTGGCACCGTCGGTGGCCTGATGCAAAGCTATAAGCGCATTATAATTTGAATTGCAGACTACTGACTCTGTTGTGAATGAACGATACTCCGACCAGGCGCCGGTCGTATTGTCTTTTACGCGCCAGCAGTATTCAATATTGCCGCCGAGTTGTCCTGCGGGAATAGTGAAGGAATTGCTGGATACATTCGTATTGGAGTATGTTGTATTTGAAGCTAAGTTGAATGGATTGAGGTCAAGTGTCGGATTTCTAAATTTGTAAAAATGATCTGGCTCGCTGGCTATATAAATATTGCCTTCATTGTCCATTGTGACACCTTCTGGCTGATTGACACTTGCAGACAGTCCGGCATTGCCAGCAGTTAGGTATAGTGTTCCGTGTATAGTACCAGCCATATCAACTTCCAATAAACGTTTAGAGGCTTCGCTAAGTACCAGAAAGTGATCATTGATATTCATATTGCCCACGCCATCCGTCAGGCTAAAATGGTGTAAACCTGCCAAATCCGAAACACCTAATTTAGTTTGTGCATTAAATGGCTGCGTAGGCGTGATATTGACCACTCCTGAAATAGTTGGTGGTAATGTGAATACGTATATTTCGGGCTTGGGTGCTATCTCATTGACAATAAGGACTTCGTTAGTGAATGCATTATAAGTAATTCCTTCAATACAATCAGTAGTGGTACAGCCGGTTATACTTAACTGAATATAATTTGAGGGGTAAGCAATACTTGTGGTATTATCATCAATAGTCACTTTGTGTATCCGTTGTCTTCTTTCTTCTATGATGAGATAATCGTCTCCTCCTATCCAGACAATACCTTCTGTATCATCAAAATCCGGTGTACCATTCATCTCGTCATTGAGTTTGATCTCTCTTATCCAATTTCCATTATTGTCTAATTCGACGACTCGCTCTGCAGCAAAACTATCTGATCCGTTAGTCACATAAAAATAAGTACCAGTTGTGGCATTAGTTGTGGGATTATAGGTAGCTCCCGAAAAGTCATCACTCACATTAGCAATATTCGTATTGGTTATATCCGCAGTAAAATCATTTAAGTGCAGTTTTCCAACTTTGGAGTAATCCGGGTTACAGCTATAAACTTCCAATGTATAGGAACTTCCCATTCCTGCCCATTGCAAGGTCGGTGCGAGTGCTACGTTGGCAGCCTGGTCAGCAGGGCTGCTGAGTTCGGGCAGGCTAGTCATCTGCATGGAAGTTTCGCAGATGCGTTCTTCGTATTCTGCATTGCCTTCGCATATACTAACTTTGTAGCATTGTTCATTAGTTGGAACATTATTGAAAGCATAAGATGTACTCCAGCAAAAGAGGAGCAGGCTTAGGAAGGTGTGCTGTAAAATCGTTTTCATAATTATTATTTTTTCAAATAAAAAGAGTTGAGAACATAGTTAAATACTGTTTTAAATGGTAGATACAGGGCATAGCTCCGCCAGTGCAAGCCTGAGCCAGAGATGCCAGAAGGCATATCCGACCCAGTCTTACTAAAGAATCAAAAAGTGTTTAGGGAAAACTTTCAGTATGTGTAGGAGCTATAGAACGTTCGGGTATGATTAGGTGTTTTTTAAACATGATTTATTATTTCAGCAATGCTTGTTGTTTGTTGGCATAGTTTAGTTTCCACCACAATTCTCAATTTCCCCGGAAAAGCTGGCATTGGGCTGAACTGAAAATCCATTATCCAATTGAATAATTGTTCCTGCTTTAAATTCAACTGCGTTTCCAGCCGGAATTATTCCTTTTGAATCTACGGTATTGCCCGCCTGGTATAATCCATTGGCGACATTGCCATTCGGCACTAAAAATTCGGGACAGTTGCTTCCACATATTAACACTCCATTTTCATCGTATACAGGTAATTGTCCGTTGATTTGTGCGGATACCGTGGTGTATAATCCGTTTGCATCGTTTATGCTTACTGTGTATTGTCCGGATGGAAGGTTGTTGATGGCGGCGGTTGTTGCGCCATTGCTCCAGAGATAGCTGTACGGTTCTATGCCACCAGCTACCTGTGCGCTGACGCTGCCCAATGTTGTGCAGTCTTCATCTGTCACGGTTACAGAACTTAGCAATTGATTGGAAACACCGCCGACTCCAGTTGTTATACCATAGACTGATGTTCCCACAGTTGCGTTCAGTACTTCATTGCCATTGCTTATTGTTCCATTGACATTAATGGTGAAGGGATTGCCTCCTGGCAAATCCTCGACCACGACAATGAGTACAAGCACAGAACCATCAATAAGCTTATCAATATTGTCCACGCGAGTCAGTCCAATATCCAGTTTTTTATCCGCAGTTTTATAGATTCCCAGCGATTTATTAGGTATAAGTGAGGAGCTAGTGGTGTCTATGCTTACGCTAATGATATCCGGAAGGTCTTTGAAATCAACATCGCAGGCTAATCCATGTAAGTTGACTGGTACATTTGGATCTAAGGAAGAAGATACGTGCAGTTCGTACCTATCTTCTTTTTTGTTATTTCCTATCGAATTGCTACTGATTTGCCTTAATTCAAATTTGAGTGGAACACCTGCGTAAGAGTCCGTAGATAAATTTGTAGCATTTATGTATCCATAATTATCTTCTAATACCTGCAAATCCTGCTCATCAACAATTCCATTGCCATCTGCGTCCTGATGTTTTCCGTTTACCCCATTGACAAAAGATGCCCATTCGAGGCTCTGCTGTCCAGTCCAGCTTGTAGCAGGGTTAGGGCGCAATGTGCCATTATCCCCTTCGGCAAGTCCCCAATACAGCAGATCTACATTATTTGCTTTGCCATCATTGTTCAGGTCGCCTGGCCATACGCTTGCGCATGTACCTGTGCCGTAATTACAAAAATCTTCCCAGGTGGCATCAAAATTATTGCCACTGCTGATGTTGCTGTTTGAGCTGGAAGGCAGACTGCATAGTAAATCCAATGCGGGATCATAACAGCCGCTCAACTGATTATAATCCAATCCAAGAGAAGTCAGGTTGGTCAGATTGGTTAGGGTTACAGGGATGCTTCCAGTGAGCTGATTTTCATCTAATCTCAAATGGGTGAGGTTACTCAAATTGCCGAATTCTACTGGTATAAGACCTGAAAAATTATTGCCTTTTAATATCAAACGGGTGAGATTATTCAGCATAGCCAGTTCGACAGGAATACTGCCTTCTAGGTAATTATTTTCTACATCGAGGCGAGTCAGACTACTGAGGCTACCGAATGTAGTTGGAATGTTACCTTGCAGTTGATTGTCAGTCAATGTCAGTCGCTCCAGGTTTGTCAAATTGGCCAGCTCGGTTGGAAGGTTGCCATTCAGTTGGTTTTCATTCAATATAAGATGGGTGAGGTTAGTCAGGTTTCCCAGCTCCAAGGGAATGTTTCCACTCAGACTATTTCCAGATAAATCCAACTGAGTCAGACTATTTAAATCGCCCAATTCTGCAGGAATCGTTCCAGTTAAACTATTTTCACTCAAATCAATTTGCACTACACAGCCGTTCCCATCTAAGGTAATGCCCGCCCAGTTACTCATATACTGTGTCAAGTCCCAGGGCGTATCCCAGGCAGCACCATTTGTCATATCATACAAAGTGCGCAGGATGATTGAATCGCTTTCGTAGCAAGTTTGTCCTGGACAAGCTCCAGCTCCAGTATTGCAAAAATCTTCCCAGGGCATATCAAAATTATTGCCATCACTGATTCTGGCATTTGCATTATGATAGGCATTGAACTGATTGCACCAATTAGCCAGGCTGCTATCATAGCAACCGCTGAGTTGGTTATTATACACTCTAAAGGCTGTCAGTGTAGATAAACTGCCTAACTCGGCAGGAATACTGCCTGTCAATTGATTGTCGTGCAAAGAGATTGTACTTATATTTGGCAGGTTGCCAAATTCAGCAGGAATTTCTCCGGTCAGTTGGTTGCTTCTAAGGTCGATTCCTATTAAGTTGCCGAGGTTTTCAAATTCGGGCGGGATGCTTCCGCTAAGTTGGTTGCCATTTATATACAAATATTTCAAGCTGTCCATATTGCCCAATTCGGGTGGCAAGCTTCCGCTAAATAGATTATAACCAAAATACAAGAACTCCAGTGCATCTAGATCCCCCAGCTCTGCCGGAATACTGCCCGTAAAGCCATTGCCGCCCAGTCGAAGATAAGTTAGGGTACTCAGGTTACCAAGTTCCGGCGGGATCGTACCTGAAAAATTATTATCTCCAAGATCCAGCGAAGTCAGGCTACTCAAGTTACCAAGTTCCGGCGGCAGTGTACCAGCTATGTAGTCTTCGTCAAAATCTATTGCGACCACACAACCGTCTGTATTTACTGTAACGCCGTACCAGGTGTCCATTGGCTGACTCAAATCCCAGGGCGTATATACATTCCAATCCGTAATGGCATTATAAAAGGCTACCATAGCATTATAGTCAGTTGTTGCACAGCTTTCAGGTGCGCAGGAACCGAGTCCTACTGCACACCAGGCTGCTTCTGTTTGCAAGGCTTCGTCAGAGCCTGTACCATAGAGGTCAATGGCAGCCTGTATCGCTCCGTTTCGGGCGTCTATATATTGGGAATTTGGTGTGAGATAAACGGTCAGGTTACGATAGGCTATAGCGGCTGCTTTTGTCATGCCTATTCCATTGATGTTGTAATTATCTCCATTATCATTGACACCTGCTCCTCCTTCTGAAAGTAGGTAAAACCAATAATTCTGCACACCACTATTATAGTGTACGCCTCCATTATCTCCTGCTCCCGAATACCAGCCATTTCCCATATAGGTGTCAGGTGATGGAGTAATCATACTGGGATCATTGGGATTATTCATATTACGCAGTCCGTTCTTGCCAGGTTGTGCCGTACACCCTGTGCCTATCATCCAATCGCCTCCATCGGGACTGTACAAGGCATCTACGACTTCACCAAAAATATCTGAAAAAGATTCGCTGAGTGCACCTGATTCATAAGAATATAAAAGTCCTGCTGAAAAATGGGTGACGCCATGTGTCATTTCATGTGCGACAACATCAATGTCCGAAAATGCCGTATAATTATAATTGTCTCCATCTCCATACAAGGCACTTGACAAGGCTGGATTCCAGTACGCATTACTTATCTCAAAACCATAATGCACCCAACTATATATAGGCATTCCATTATCATCCAGGCTATTTCTACCATGTGTGTTTAAATAATAATCATAGGTTTTTTCCGTTGCCCAATGTACTTCTACTGCCGTTGGGTCTTCATTAAAAAGCCCATCTGTATCTGTGATAGGTGTTGTGGGGTAGCTCGGTGTTTCATCCGCATCATATACCTGCATGCCTCCACCTATGGTATTTTTTAAGGTATAGGTTCCATTATCCTCACAAGCTTCAAAGCTGACCGTTCCCGAATAATTGGTCGAGCCAGAAGCTGGTACGCCCGTGCAGTTATGAATTTGCTCGATTGTCGTTAATACTTTCCCCGTATGGGCATCTACATATACAAGCTGGTTGCTTAGTGGCTCAGTCGCATATATATCAAATTTGTAAGCGAGGCGGCTATTACTGGGGTTTTGTTTCCATTCGGAATCTATGACAACCAATTCTCCAGAAGGATATAAGCTTGCCTGTACATCATTCCTTGTTTTTTTCACCAGTTGTTCCAGTTCGGAATCGTTCCAGCCATACGCTGTAGCGTTTATATGTTGGAGGGCGGTCTGTAAAGCAGCCGTTTCGCTAAGTGTAGGACTGGAACTTATATTGAGTTGTCGGGTGAGTTGTCCATTGGCATGTTGTACACGGGCATTTTTTTCGTGCAATAGATATACTGCACCTTCTACTGGCATTCCTTTGTACATCTGCTGGTAGCGGTGATGTCGAAATCCCAGCTCGTCTTCTGTTGTCTTAGAAAGAACCAACTCATCATCTGATGTGAGTTGTAATGCTGTTTTATCTTGGGTGAATTCCTGTATCGTCGGTTGTTCTGTTTCTTTGAACATTTTCCAAGTCAGGTCTTCTTTGGATAAGTCCTGTATTGTCGGATTGTTTTGTGCCTGAAGCTGCACAATCATCAGGCAGCACATTAAGGTCTGGGTAAATTTTTTCATTTTAGATAACTTTGATTCTTTATACAAAGATAAGCCAGTGCTTTTACTTATTTTTACACTTATAAAAATCTTATCGAATACACTTACTAATAATACTTTATTATAAAAATCTATTAATCAATTTATAAAGTGCAAAAAAAAACAAATAAAACAAAACCATTTCTTTGCATTGAACTTTTAAATACTTTTTCAGAAAAAGAAATCACAGGGCTGGAACAGCTCATTTCTTGCCCGTATTTCAATACGGATCGGTATGTTATTAAATTGTTACCAGCCTTAAAAAAGTGGGTACTGAGCAAATCTGTTTTCACGACTGACTTACAATGCCGGGTTTATAAGCAGGTGTTTGCCCATTTGCCTACTCCAACTCACCAACTGAAAAAAAAGCAGAGTAGTTTGCTCAATATGAAAATGAATAGTCTGATGCGACTCGCAGAGGAGTTCCTTTCTATTGAGACGATGAAAGAAAATAAAGGTTTCAAACAGGACTTGCTTTATCCACAACTGCTGGAACGCCGGCAATTCTGGTCTTTTAATCGACATATAAAAAAGGCAAAGAAACAATTTGAGGAGCAGCAGGCAAAAGGAGAAAAACAGTATGCAGCACAATACAGGACAGAGCAAAACATTATGGATGCACTTTACAGCAATGGCAAGCTCATAGAAGAAGACAATTTGCCGGAACTGGTTCAGAATCTTGATATTTATTACCTGCTCAATCGACTCAGTCTGCACCTTACTGCGCTTTCTATTCAGGAGGTATCTCTCGAAAAAACATTTTACATGAGCAGTATAAATACACTTGAGGCACTCCTGAATATCCCTACCTATAAATCGCATCCGATTATTATACTTTATCAGGCAAATATTCGACTATTAGAGACTAAAAGTACGACTGCCTACACAGATTTACTGGCTCTACTCAATAAGCATAGCGCGTCTATTCCCAGAGATATGTTGAAAGATTTTTACACGATATGCATTTCTCATTGCGTCAATCAGGTCAAAAAGGGCAAGCTCCAATACAATCAGAATGTTTTTGAGTTGTATAAAATCATGCACGACAAAAACCTGTTAATCAATGACAATTTTATTTCGATTGCCATGTTGAAAAACATGATTATCATAGCCTGTAGGCAAAACGAATTTTTGTGGGCAGAACAACTCATTAAGGACTATCGTCCATTTATTCAGAAGTCTGTTAGAGAAAGCGTGTATCAGTTCAACATGGGCATCTTGGCTTTTTATCAAAAAAATTATGAACTGGCACATAGCCGGTTTATTCTGGTCGAAAAAATCAATACGGCTTATGACATCAATGTTCGCATTATTATTTTAAAATGTCTTTATGAAAAAGAAAAAGCCTATAGCGAACCCATTATGCAATCTTTCCGCACGGCTGAAAAATATTTTAAAAATCATAAATCGCTAAGTGCCAAAGGAAAAAAAGAGTTTCAGAATTTTATCCGAATCTTCATCAACCTGTACCGTATCCGGCATCAGGCGAGTAAAATGACAATAAAACGGCTTAGAGAAAAACTGGAACAACAACAAGCCAATAGCGACAAGCGGTGGTTATTGGAAAAGATTGATGAGTTGGAGGGTGGGTTTCGGGCTTTTTATTAAAAAAAAACCCAAACGTCAAATTCAAGTTCTTATTGAGTTTTTTAAGTGCCTGACGATTACCCATAAGTTTTTAACTTATTAATAATCAAACACTTAGTCATTATAATTTAACTCACCTCAACCCCTCTCTTTCCAAAAGAGGGGCTATTTTCAACAAGTTGAAAACTATAAATAACGGGTTCTCAACTCCCTTCCTTTTTGAAGGGAAGGGCTGGGGATGGGTTCAAGCGAAGGGCAAAAGATATGGGTAACCGCGAGGGTTTAGTGCCTACGCACAAATAAGTCAGTTTACTCACTTACTTTCAAGATTCCTTTGCGCAGTCTTTGCAAAAATGGCGAGGCAAAAATAAAATCCTGAAGGGTTTCATTTTCGCTGCCTAAGACATCGTCTTTGGTGCCGACCCAGGCTAACTCTCCGAGGTGTAGTAGATTGATTCTGTCACCAATTTCCATCACAGAATTCATATCGTGTGTATTGATGATAGTCGTCATGTTATTATCTACAGTGATGTTGCGAATCAATTCGTCAATCACGATAGACGTCCTGGGATCGAGTCCTGAATTTGGTTCATCGCAAAACAAATATTTTGGTTCCAGTACAATAGATCTGGCAATCCCGACCCGCTTTTGCATTCCTCCACTGACTTCTCCCGGATATTTTTTGTTGCTGCCTGTCAAATCAACTCTTTCGAGGCATTTGTCCACTTGTACTTGTTTTTCTTTTTTTGTTTTTCTGGTAAACATATCCAATGGGAAACGTACATTTTCTTCTACGGTCATAGAATCAAATAAAGCCGAGCCTTGAAACAACATGCCAATCTGCTGACGAATGATTTTACGTTCTTTTTTACTGAGCGTAAAAAAGTTAGTATCGCTGTACCACACTTCTCCGTCTGTAGGTTCGAGTAAACCGACCAGTATTTTGAGCATGACTGTTTTGCCTGCTCCACTTCGTCCAATGAGCAGGTTGGTTTTGCCCTGCTCAAAGACTGTTGAAATGCCTTTCAGTACCTGCTGCTCGCCGAATGATTTGAATATGTTGTCTGCTCTTATCAATTTATTGTGTTGATGTGTTGATGTGTTGATGTGTTGATGTGTTGATGTGTTGATGTAACATACTCAATCAACTTAATAACTCAATACACTTAATTAACTCAAAAACTACGTCAATACCAGTGCTATGATATAATCCGCTAATAAAATCAAAATATTACTATACACAACCGCCTGCGTGCTTGCTCTACCCAGCTCAATACTTCCACCACCTACGTAAAAGCCTTTATAACAGGACACTGAAGTCAGAATGAAAGCAAAGACCACTGCTTTGACCAGCATCATAAATACATAATAAGGCTCAAAAAAGACATGTAGTCCATATTCATAATCTACACCTGTGACCATCCCTGTGGAAACACTCGCGACATAACCGCCAAGAATACTGATACCCGCTCCAATGATAACCAATAATGGAATCACAAAAACCGCAGCGATAATTTTAGGTAAAATCAGGTAAGAAGCTGTATTGACCCCCATGATTTCCAGCGCATCAATTTGTTCTTTTTGCCGCATCCCGCCTATCTCTGCGGCCATATTTGATCCCACTTTACCAGCTAGTACCAGACATGAAATCGTTGGTGCCAGTTCGATAATGGTAGAATCTCGTACAATATAACCGATATAGTAGGCAGGAATAAATGAATCCTGTAACTGATAAGCAAACTGTACTGAAGTCACTGCGCCAATAAAAAAAGCAATCAGTCCCACAATGACAAGAGACCCCACGCCGATGTCATTCATCTGACGAAGTGTTTCTTTCCAGTACATGGAAAACCTTTCGGGACGTGTGAACATGCTACCCATCAATTTCAGGTAGCGCCCAAATTCATATAAAATATTTAAACCCATATAATTGACGCCAAAGATAATATTTTTTTCATAAGACTTTATTAGACTTTTATTCTGAAATAAATTTATCCCGTCATCATGAAAAGTAAAGCCCCTCGTTCTTGCAAACGAGAGGCTTTTTGTATTGTTACATCAAAGGGAAATTATTTCCCCTTTTTCGACTTTTTCGACTTCTTTTTCTTTTCTTTTGGTGCATCCGTTACACCTGTCAATTCTTCCATCAGGTCTTCCAATTCATACTCGTCTCCTTCTACATAGCCATCGTGGGTGTAAACGATATTGCCTTCCTGATCGACCACTACAGTATAAGGAACTGCCTGAAAATTCAGGGCACGTTTCAGGTCTTCATTTTTATCCGACAGGACTTCATATTCCCAGCCCTTGCTATCTACAACAGACTTTATTTTGGTGGAGGATCTGGCATTATCTACAGATATAGCGACAACTTCCATATCGTATTTTTCCTGCCATTCCGGGTATAATTCTGCAATATTGTCCAATTCTTTCTTACAAGGCACACACCAGGTTGCCCAAAAATTGAGTACAGTAATTTTACCATTTTCGCCATAATCCTTAATATTGACTTTTTTACCACTGAGTTCCTGAATCGTCACATCTGGTAATGTTTTATTTTGTGCAAAACTTGTTGTGGCTGCAAAAACGAAAAGCAGCAAAGTTGTCAGCTTGAAAAGTTTCATAAGTACTTTTATTTATTAGTGTTGGTTGATAAAAAGGGTTCTGATACCTCTAAAGGCGAAATTAATGCCAAAATCTCGTATTTCACGTTTTTCGCCTTATTAAATTTGGCAAGATGACGGCAAGATGACGTTTTGATAAGAAAAAAAGTAGCTATTTAGAGCTTACACAGTCACAAGGATTGCAAACTATACCAGATTGGTACATAAAAAAACCATATCCTTCTTTTTGCAACGTTTTACACGATTAAATAGTCTAATGAAATATGAAAAAACTAATACTTCTTACAGGATTTATATTGATGGGTTTTTTAGGCTTTGCGCAAAGTTTCACAGTTTATCCTTCTCCGGCTTCTGTGTCTGGCCTGGCTTCCGAGCCTTACTTTGAAGCTGTTTCACATGTTGAAAACAACACCAGTAATGAGTTAACGCTTTATTGGGAACGCATCGTCAATGACATTCCTGCCGACTGGAATTCTTCTATGTGCGATAATAGTCAGTGTTATGTCCCACAAGTTTACCTGATGGATTTCACGATAGGCGTAGGCGATGAAAGTATATTGGATGTCCGTTTTTATCCAGCGGGGCTGGTCGGTGAAGGAGAAGTGGAAGTACTGGTTTACGACCCGACAGACAGTTTGAATACAGTCGTTTCACACAAATATTATGGCACAGCTACACTGCCTACTGATGTAGAAGATCTTGTTGAGGAAAATTTTAAAGTATATCCTAATCCAGCTACCGATTATATCATTTTACCACAAAACAATTCTGCTCAGCAAGCTGCCATATACAATATTGCTGGTCAGCAAATACGACTTATTGATCTACAAAATGGCACGGAGCGTATCAATATCAGCGACCTGAACAGAGGCTTGTATCTTGTTCAGTTTTTGGATAAAAATAAGAAGAAGCTACATACCACGAGACTGACGAAAAGGTAAACTTATGTCCATAGTCCATGGACGATAGTCGATAGTCGAAATTTAGGGTGTACCCTTGCTTATTCTATCGACCATCGACCTAAACTATTCTTCTACATCCCTAGATTTTTCACTTTAATTTTCATTTTCACATCCTCTACTGGGCGGTCTCCACGGGCTGTTTGTACAGCTCCGATTTTATCAATCACATCCAGCCCTTCCGTTACCATGCCAAATACAGTATATTCTCTATCCAGAAAAGGTACACCACCAGTTTCTGCATAAGCGGCTTTTTCTTCATCAGAATAAGTATATCCGCTGCGTTGCTCAGTCGTGTTCATTTCAGCTTCTGAAATGGGTTTGCCCTGCACAATATAAAACTGTGAGCCAGATGAGCGTTTTTGTGGATTGGACGGCCCGCCAGTACGGGCTGCAGCTAATGCGCCTTTCAGATGAATGTTTTTATTTACAAATTCTGCGGGGATGGTATATCCTGGTCCACCCGTACCAAGTCCCTGACCAGCAGGTGCGCCTTTAGAATTTGGGTCGCCGCCCTGAATCATAAAACCTGGAATGACACGGTGAAACAGTAAGTCATCATAAAAGCCTTCCGTGGCCAATTTGAGGAAATTGTCGCGGTGTTCTGGGGTGTCGTCATATAGCAAAATAGTCATGTTGCCATATCCCGTTTCGAGTTCTACAGTACAATTTTTCGGTTCTTTCACATTAATTATTTTAGAAGTGGATTGTTCTTTTTTGCCTTTACCCGCTTTGAGGGTAACGGTATATTCTCCAGCCTTGCTGTAAATATGCTCACCTGGACTTTCTTTGGTAGATGTCGTGCCATCGCCAAAATCCCAAGCATAAGCCGTGGCATTTTTTGATTTATTTTCAAATTGCACCTTTGCAAAAGGAATAGGCTGGTCGGGGCTGTCCGCCTTAAAAGCTGCCTTTGGCGCAGCACAAGAATTGAGCAGCAAGAGTGCGGATAAACCGCAAATTATATAAGCTATGTTTTTTGTCATTTTTTAATTGTATTTGAATGAGTAAGCTAATTGAAGCCGCAAAAGTACGGAATTTTCAATTTATCAAGGAAAAAAATGGAATATCGAATATCGAACAAGGAATGTCGAATGTCGAAGTGCATATAATACTTCGACATTCGGTGTTCGATATTCATTATTCGTTATTCTCTATAAAATCTGAAATATCGTGTCTCCTCTACTATCTGTTCAAGCTTTCCCTTCCACACGATTCCTTCCCCAAACAAAAAGTCCAGTATAACGCACAGGCAGGAAACGGGCAAGGAAGTCGATCAATCTGGCGTCGCCGCCAATAAGTACGCGGTGCTTTTTCTTTTTGATGCCTCTAATGATGGTTTTCGCGGCATCTTCAGCTGAGGTGCGGGTCAGTTTATCAAAATTTTTAGCACTCCTTGCTTTACGATCCGGGTTGTGCTCATCGCGGGCGGAGCGGGCGATGTTCGTTTTGATGCCGCCTGGATGTACGGAAGTTACGCACAGCTTGCTGCCTGCCTGTTTCATTTCCATCCGCAAAGCCTCTGTAAAACCTCTGACAGCAAATTTTGCAGCACAATAGGTGGCTTGTGTACCTACTCCAATGATACCAAAGACACTGGATATATTGACAACACTCGCTTCTGGTCGTTCTAGTAAATGAGGCAAAAATGCTTTTGTCCCGTATACCACGCCCCAGTAATTGATGCCCATCAGCCATTCCATTTGTTCCAGCGAGACTTCTGATACTGGAATTTCGCCCAGTGCAACACCAGCATTATTGATGACCACATCTACCTGACCATGCAACTGAATCACATCTTTTGCGAAAGCATAAAAAGCCTCCTTATGTGATACATCAAATACATGCTGACTGATTTTGCCATCCAACTGACTGACGGTTTCTGCAAGTGTTTCGGCATTATAGTCATTGAGTGCGAGTGTAGCCCCCTGCCCTGCCAACTGCATGGCTAATGCTCGACCAATTCCAGAACCCGCTCCTGTGATGACGATGACTTTGTCTTTTACATTTTTCATATCCTGCTCAATATCTTATTTTATTTTTGGATGAACAAGTGGTGGCGTAGCCAAAAATGATTCGGGGAATCATTTTAACGCAGTGAACCGCGACAGCGGGCGGGCGGCAAACTGGCAATTTGGAATGTCCAGTCAAGATGAACGAACGTCGCGTAGAGCCTGTGCTACTTTGATGACAAACAAAACGCCACCTCTTGCGAGATGACGTCTGTTTTATATTGTTTCTATACTAATTGGTCGATAGCAAGGTTACAGGTTTTGCTGCTCCTACTGAAATATATTCTACATAGGAATTAGCACCATGCCTGCTATTCCTAATATATCACTATTTTCATTTATCGTATATCCCTCAACAAGGTTGGTTTCAGGACCAGTAGGTAGATTTTTTGTGGCAACAATGGATACCTGAACTATCGGACCAACACATAATCTATTCGTGCGATCTGTACGCGTAAGTCCAATTTCTATAGAATTATCTATTCTTTCCCCAATAGTTATAGTCGGTTCTAAAGAAGACCCTATAACATTTACCTCTACAGAATCTATATCGACCCCAAATTCGATATTAAATGCTGCCCCATGTATGTCAGCAGCATCTCCGTTCTCGTCTTTTGCATATATAGTGTAAGTGCGCTGTTGTTTTCCGTTGTCTAATTCTACATCCTGATAGGTAAACTCAAAATCAACTGTTGGATTAGGCAGGTTAAGTGGATTGGCGACATACTTTGTAGCGCCATAATTATCCATTAAGACCTGAAAATCCTGTGTATCAACAATACCATTTCCATCTCCGTCCTGATGACAAGCATTTACTCCGGCTACTTCTATTGCCCAGGGTGTGCAATCTTGTGCTATCCAACTGCTTGTAGCATTCGGTCGAATTGGACCAGTATTTCCTAATGCCATTCCCCAATGTAGAATATCAATATTATCAGCATAACCATTCTTATTAAAATCACCAGGGACTACAATTTCGTTGGCACAATCAGAGATTCCATCAATACAAATTTTCTCCCAAGCCTGAGCAAAATTATTGCCATTACTGATAGAAGCGTTATTATTAAATGCCGGATCTAACTGTTTGCACAGATTCACTAAATTAAGACCATAACATCCTTCCAGTTGGTTATTGTATAATTTAAGCCTAGTCAGATTACTCATGCTGCCTAATACATCAGGAATACTACCATCCAGTTGATTTCTATCCAATCTAAGTTCTCTAAGGTTATTTAAGTTTCCCAACTCAAGCGGGATACTACCCGTTAGTTGATTATTACTTGCACGAAGTACACGCAAATCACTTAGGTGTTGCACTTCTGGCGGAATACTTCCACTGATGGAGTTGTTGGATAAATTTAAAACCCTCAGTTTGCTCAACAATCCTTGCACTGGTGCGATAAGGTTACCATTAAGTCCATTATTTACCAGACTTAAGTTTTTAACACAACCATTTGCATCCAGAATTACTCCATACCAGGTATCGATAGGCTGATTTAGATTCCAGACGTTTGTCCAGTTTGATCCGTCTGTTGCATTGTGTATGGCAACTAATGCCAGTGAATCATTATACCTACAGCCATTAGACATACTTTTGCCCAACTTACTGGATGTATTTTCTCCAACTTCTTTTGATATACCTTTTTCAACATTATTGGTTACATAATTTTCAATTTCATCAATAGAGGTATTTTCGCAGGAAACTAAGCATGTCAGCACGCACAAGAGACAGAAAGAAAGCAGCATGACTGCAAATCCATTTTTTTGATAATTTGTATTTTTCATGATATGGTTTTTGAGAAGGGAATGTTCCCTAAATTATGATTTGATTAGGCAATGAGCAGGGAGTACGAACATGTATCCCTGCTCCATTACCATTGTTTTTCAAAGGTGGATTCGGAATGTCGTTTATTTATAAATGACCATTTTTTGTGTTTGGATGGTTTTTCCAGTTTTTAAGACGCAGTAGTATATTCCTGAGGACAAGTTTTCCGCATTTAAGCTCACCTGATGTTCGCCTTTAAGTCTATTTTCAGCGTCTATCAGTTGCGCGACTACCTGCCCATTGAGATTTAGAATTTCAAGGCTGACCTGGCTGTCTTCCATAAGGGTCACTCCTATACTAGTCGTTGAACTAAAGGGATTCGGTTGTATGCTCAACCCATTTGTTATGGTATTGTCCTGTCTGTCATCGTTGCTTAGATCAGTAGGCATGAAATCAAGATCACCGCAATTTGTTGTACCTCTATCACAGAAATCTTCCCAGGGTTCGTAGAAGTTATTTCCATTACTGATCCAGGTATTTGAGCCGTACACTGCACTTAACTTACTGCAAAGTGGTACTAAATCCTGCTCATAACACCCTGTTAATTGATTGTTTTTAAGTAAAATCCCTTTAATACTATTCAAGCCACCAAGTTCCTTGGGAATCGTGCCTGTTAGGTCATTATTGTGTAGGAAAATATTAATAGCTGCGTCCAGATTGCTTAAGCTTGCAGGTATATTTCCACTAAGTTGATTATTTTGCAATTTTAAATACCGCAGCAAAGACAAACTACCCAGTTCCGATGGAATACTACCACTTAACTGATTATTATATGCATATAAATACCTCAGTTTAGTTAAATTCCCTAATTCTGGAGGGATACTTCCACTCAGTTGATTATTGTATATTCTAAGATTTGTCAACTTCGTTAAATTACCCAGTTCAGCTGGAATACTTCCGCTCAGTTGATTACCATATAACCTTAGATTGACCAGATTACTGAGATTGCCCAACTGAGGAGGAATCGTGCCTGTGAGCTGATTATTGTACAGCCACAGCACCGTCAGGCTGCTCAGATTGCCCAATTCCTGCGGAATAGTACCCGTTATTTGTTTAGATTGTAACCTTAATTGCTTTACACAATCATTGCCATTCAAAATCACTCCATACCAAGTATCAAGTGGCTGACTAAGATCCCAGGGAATTCCGTTTGTTGAATTGTATAAGGCCACCAAAGCGAGTGAGTCTTTATATCGGCATGGCATATAATAAGTAAGGGCGTTATAAAGATTCAAACGTCCATCACTAACGCATTTCCCTGCTAAAGCTGGTGCTTGATCTACAGAGTTAAGAATGGCTTCCTTAATCTCATAATGAGTCTTATTGGGATATAATTCCCATAATAAGGCGCAAGCACCCACCAAGTGAGGCGAAGCATAAGAAGTGCTTCCTCCTGACAAAGTAATGTATCCATTATTATTTTTGCACAATGTTAGCCCTGTTCCTGGTGCAACAATATCTACACTTGTTGCTCCAAAATTAGAAGAGTAATACAGTTCATCGTTCCTGTCGGAATTAGCTACTACAATGATATTATCTAAATTATAAGCTCCTGGATAAAAAGAGGCTACATCATTATCTGAACCATTATTACCTGCAGCAGTAACAAAAAGATGTCCATTCACATCTGCATTCTGTATAGCTGCATATAGTGTATTGTTGCCACTCCCTTGCCAACCCCAGCTATTATTACTGACAGGCATTCCCATAGCTACTGCATAATTAATGGCTTCTACCCCTGCTGATACAGATGGTAAAGAAAGGGAAACATTCTTTGCAATTTTTAATCCCGCTAATTGAATATCTTGTGAAACACCTGACATTCCTATGCCATTATCACCTGTTGCACCAGCCACTGAACTTACATAAGTTCCGTGTATGCCTCCCAAGGGGTTATTGTCGTTGTCAGCAAAATCCCAACCAATAAAGTCATCTACATAGCCATTGCCGTCATCGTCAATCCCATTTTCATCACCCGAATCAAAAACCCACGCAGTGCCGTTCCATTCAATCACCTGTCCGTCTCCGTCGGCATCTTCTCCCATATTCTGCCAGATATTATCAACAAGATCTTCATGTGTCCAGCTTATTCCATTGTCGATAATCGCTGCGGCAACGGAAGGACTACCAGATATAATATCCCAAGCTTCGGGTGCGTCAATATCAGCGTCAGGTGTACCGCCGTTTTGTCCAGTATTGTTCAACGCCCATTGGACACCAAATAAAGGATCATCAGGTATAGTTCCGGTAAATCCAATGTAATAGTCTGGTTCTATAAATTCAATATCGGGATGGTTTTGGTATTTATCAATAAGTGATTTTGTTGCTGTTTTTGTTGCTGCACTTTTGACCTTCCATAACTCGATGCCCAATTCAGGAAAGGTTTTTATGGTTTCACCATCCATTTGATTTTTGAGGGCGTTTTTTTGAGTTGCGGACTTATTGTCTTTCATTTTTATCAGTACCTGCCCCGGAACATAATCGGCGGTTTGTGCGTGCAGGTATGAAAAAGGAAGGCATAATATCATTAATAAAATACCTCCGTAAATACAGAATGTTTTCATGTCATTTTTTAGTTAAATTAAAAATTACATCGAAAGCTAAATTTTAGCATGATTGATTATTTCAACAAGAGAAAGCTAAATTTTAGTACGATTGATTATTTTGAATATTCGAATATTGCATGACACAAAAGTAGGTGCATTTTAGGGTCTTTTTTTATACTTTTTTCAACATTTGTATTACATTAGCGTCTAATTTTTTTATCTAAAAAAATGCTAATCAGTTATTTATGCTCAAAAAATAAATTTAAAAGTATTTCATGAAATCATTACTACTTGTAGAACTATTGGAAAGTTTTTCTGAAAAAGAAATGGAAAGGCTGACTCATTTTGTGTCCTGTCCTTATTTTAATACAGATCGGCACATTATAAAATTATTAGATGTCGTGAAAAAGAAGATAGCAAGACAGGCAGGAATTCAGGACGAAGCGAAAGTAGAAATTTATCAGAAAGTATTTTCAGATTTGCCTGCCTCGAAGAAGGTATTGAACAGCCATCAACAAACCGTTCTGCGAGTAAAAATAAGCACCTTGATGCAACTCACCGAACAGTTTCTAATCATAGAAAAACTAAAAACCGAAGCAGCTTTCAAAAATGAATTATTGTATAGCCAGTTAATAGACAAAAAGCAATTTCGATTGCTGAGTCGCCGGGTCAATCAATTCCGCAAAGAACCTGACGAAGAGGTAAAAGATATTCCATATTACCATTATCAATACAAAACAGAAGCAGAGATACTCAATTATTTGTACCATAGCGCACAGTGGATTAAAAAGGATAACTTAACTATTCTCAACCGACAACTGGATATTTATTACCTCTTAAGCAAATTAAAATTACACGTTACCGCAGTTTCTTTTATGGATATTTCTGCAAAAAAACAGTATGACTTTTCTGAGATGGAAGCTTTGCAAACTTTACTCAAAATGCCTCAGTATACCGACGTCCCGCTTATCCGTACATACCAGTCAATCATCAAGTTAAAAAAGCATAAAACCCATGAAATCTACATCGAATTACTTGACTTATTAGACCAGCAGGAGAAATTTATATCGAGAAATGACCTAAATGACTTTTATGTCGTAGCTACTAATTTCTGTGTCTTTCAAATCAAATCAGGTAAGCAGGAATATTACCGCCACCTATTCAATATATATATCATAATGGACACAAAAAATCTTTTGTTGGAAGGCAACCTTATTCCAATTGGAAAATTAAAAAATATCATCTCCGTTAGTTGTCGTGTGGAAGAGTTTGAATGGGCGATTAATCTCATCAACAAATATTATCTTTTTGTTAGAAAAGAAATTCGACATCATGTACAGAATTTTGGCTTTGGTGTCATCGCATTTCATCAAAAAGACTATCAGACAGCCGTCGACCATCTTTACTCTATTGACAATATTAATCTTGTCTATGACCTTGACCGTCGAATGATGATTGTCAAATCATATTATGAGATAGAATCCGAATATAAAGAAACCACAGCCCAAGTCTTTCGTTCTATGGAAAAATATATCAGGGGCAATAAATTACTCACCCTAAAAAACAAAACAGCCTACAAAAACTTCATCCGCATTCTCCTCAATCTATATCGCATCCGACATAGAGCCACAAAAATGACACTAGAGCGCGTCAAAGAAAAACTAGAAGGTCAGCGTGTAAACAGCGATAAAAAATGGTTACTAGAAAAAATCGAAGAGCTAGAAAAATTAAAACAACGGAGGCGGTTCTAGAACAGATATATATACAACCAACTAAAAACGCCATCCCTTGCGAGATGGCGTCCGTTAGCAATCATTGTTTTGTCAAGGGATGGGATAAGTTAATTTTCACAATTTTCAATTTCTACACTAATACTTGTACCTGTCGGGGCAGAAAATCCAGGCTGTAAAAGAATCACATTACCTGCTTTCAGTTGCGGGGTATCGCCTGCTGTTATTGCTGCATTGGTATTGATAGCTGCACTCGCCTGATGTATACCATTGGGCATATTGTTCATAAAATCAATAACCGTTGGGCAGGCAAAACCATCACAAGGTATCAAATTACCAAACTGGTCATAGACCGGCAGGTATTGTCCTTCTACTTCTACTGACAAAGTATTGGTCAGTCCATTCGCGTCGCTGACTGTTACGGTATACATGCCCGGACTCAGATTGCTGATTTCCGGTGTAGTTGCTCCTGTATTCCATTGTATATCATAAGTTGCTAAACCTCCTGAAATGAGTACTTTTGCTGTTCCGGCAGAAAGACATTGTACATGTTCGACAGATGCTGTGAGGAGCATGGTATTGCTATTTGCACCGTTCTCTGAATATACATCGTAAAGCGTATTGCTCGATGCTGAATTAACCGTACCATCCGCTTTTATCATACTTCCGTCACCAGTACTGATGCCAAAGGATAAGCCATTAGATAAATCTTCTGTAGCCACGATGGCACTTATCGTAGCAATGGGCGTAATGCAGATTTTATTTACCTTGTCGGTACGAGTCAGCGCAATTTCCAGTTTATTCCCGCTGGATATTTCGACTTGCTCTTCTGGCTGAAGAGATGAGCCGCTGACATCCATACTTGCGCTGATAAAATTAAAATTGTCGAAAACAATATCGCAGGCTGCTCCATGTATTTGCGCCGGTGCGCCAGATTCTTCTGCGTATAAAGCATATTCCAGTGTCGTCGTCGTCCCTGCCGAAGAACTACTAAGGGCTTCTAAGCGAAAATCAACAGTACTGGCAACATTGCCTGTATTACCCAGCGCGTGTATGCTGCCATAATTATCAATCAAAGCCTGTAAATCCTGTATATCTACCAGGCCATTTCCATCTGCATCCTGATGTTTACCATTCGCACCATTGACACCTGTTGCCCAGTCAGGGCCAGGTTGTCCAATCCAGTTGGTGCTTGCATTTGGGCGAGCAGGACCAGTATCCGTTTCTGCCAGTCCCCAGTACAGTACATCTGTATTGTCGGCTTCTCCATCATTATTGAAATCGCCGGGCCATACGAGCGAAACATTACAATTTCCTGTGCTACAAAAATCTTCCCAGGGTGCGTCGAAGCTATTGCCATCGCTGATGTAAGCGTTTTTATTATAAAAATCATCTAACTGATTACAAAGCGTTGTTAAATTTGAATCATAACAAGCACTGAGTTGGTTGGAGTATAAAAACAAGCGTGTCAAACTACTCATATTACCGAATGACGATGGAATACTGCCGATAAGTTGATTGGAAGATAAATTTAAAACAGTCAAATTACTTAGATTGCCGAGTGCTGTCGGAATACTACTACTGAGCTGATTTTGATTTAAATACAAATAGACTAAATTACTTAAATTGCCCAGGTCTGCCGGAATACTGCCGCTGAGGTTATTATTACTCAAAGACAAAAGTTCCAAATTATTCAAACTGCCAATTTCCGGCGCAATACTTCCGCTAAGCTGCCTGTTGTATAAATTCAGCTCCAGCACACATCCAGTCGCATTCAAAGTCACTCCCTGCCAGCTATCCATTGGCTGATTCAGATTCCATGCTACAGACCAATTTGCACCGCCTGCTGAATTATATAAAGCAACCAAAGCCAGCGAATCAAGGTATCGGCAGGAAGTAGCGCCACATATTCCTGTACTACTGCTGCAAAAATCTTCCCAGGGCGCATCCAGGTTATTGCCGTCGCTGATGAAAAAATTGGTATTATAATTTGAAGGTAATATCGCACAAAGGGACATTAAATCTGAGTCATAACAACCACTGAGTTGATTATTTTTTAAATACAATTGTTCCAAATTACTCAAATTGCCCAATTCGGGAGGAATACTACTACTAAGGTTATTGTTTTGCAACGATAAATCAGTCAGGGTACTTAAATTGCCCAGCTCAGACGGAATACTTCCGCTAAGGTTATTATCATCCAATATTAATTGTATTATGCTATTTAAGTTTCCGAATGATGCCGGAATACTGCCACTGAGTTGATTAGAACGCAGCCATAAATCAGTCAAATTACTTAAATTGCCGAGACTAGAAGGCATACTACCGCTAAGTTGATTAGCAACCAACTGTAGATTGCTCAGATTGCTTAAATTTCCTAAGGTAGCCGGAATACTGCCGCTCAGGTTGTTATTATTAATCGATAAGTGTGTCAGACTACTCAGGTTTCCCAGAGTTACGGGAATACTGCCACTCAGGTTGTTATTATTTAAATATAAGTGTGTCAGACTACTCAACTCTCCCAGGGCTGCCGGAATACTACCGCTGAGTTGTTTATTGTATAAATTCAGTTGCTGAACACATCCGTCCGGATTTAAAGTCACTCCCTGCCAGTTGTCCATGGGCTGATTCAGGTTCCATGTGACCGACCAATTGGCACCGCCTGCTGAATTATAAAGTGCTACCAGAGCCAGTGAATCAAGGTATCGACAGGAAGTAGAAATACATACTCCAGCACTAGTACTGCAAAAATTTTCCCAGGGCGCATCCAAATTATTCCCACTGCTGATGTAGCCATTGGTATTATAACCCGCGTCAAGCTGATTGCAAAGACTCGCCAGATTTGGGTCATAACAACCATCTAGGTCATTGCCACTTATAATCATTCTTGACAAAGAACTCAGACTTCCAAAGCCCCCGGGAATACTACCTGTAAGTTGATTGGATTGAATATTGAGTTGCTCCAAACTGCTTAGATTACTCAAAGTTCCAGGAATACTCCCCGTCAAATCATTTGCCGACAGGTATAAGAAATTGAGATTACTTAAATTACCCAATGAAGCTGGAATACTGCCTGTCAAATCATTCGATTGCAAGTTCATTTTTTCAAGGTTACTCAAACTGCCCAGACTAGCAGGAATACTACCCGTTAGGTCATTTTGAGACAAATACAACAAAGTCAGGTTACCTAGATTACCAAGTGAAGTTGGAATAGTACCAGATAAATTATTGCCCTGCAAATTCAGGTATGTAAGACTACTCAAAGTCCCAAGTTCTGCAGGAATCGTACCGGTGAGATTTCTGAATGTTAAACCCAGTTCTTCTACGCAGCCATCGCTATTCAGTTGTACGCCACTCCAGGCATCCATCGGCTGATTCAGGTTCCAGCTTGTTGTCCAACTAGCTCCGCCTGCTGAATTATAGAGGGCGACCAAATCCAGAGAATCATCATATCGGCATCCTGTAACCGGTGGAGGTGTACCGAAATAGGTCATTGCAGCATACACATTTAATCGACCTTCGGTCAAACATTTTCCATTCAATGCCGAAATATTATCCGTCGAATTGAGCAATGCTTCCTTGATTTCCTCGGCAGTTTTATTGGGATATTGCCCCCATAATAAAGCGCAGGCACCAGCTACTTGTGGCGTTGCCATAGATGTACCACTTTTAGTGCCGTAATTATTCATCGGCACACAACTATATATACTTGAACCGGGCGCACCGAGATCCACTGTATTTATACCGATATTAGAAAAAATGGACAAGCCATCAGTACGAGTCGTGGAGGCTACTGCGACAAGATTGTCATTATCATAAGTACTCGGATAGTGCGGATTGGTATCATTATTATTACCATAATTATTGCCTGCAGCAGCAAAGAAGAGATGTCCATTCGCATCCGCATTCTGTAGTGCCTGATACATCGTAGCAGAATATGAACCGCCGCCCCAACTATTATTGCTTATAGGCATCCCCATAGCAACAGCATAATTAAGTGCCGAGGCTCCATCTGATGTCGCACCAGAACCAGCATCAGAAAGAAATTTAAGTCCGGCCAACTGCACTTTCCAGGTCACCCCGACTACACCGATATTATTATTGCCCGACGCGCCTACTGTACCCGCTACGTGTGTACCATGCGAATTGCCATCGTAAGGGTTATTATCATTATTCCTAAAATCCCAACCCACAAAATCATCTGTAAAACCATTTCCATCATCATCAATATTATTTTCGTCGCCTGGATCAAAAATCCAGGAGCTGCCACTCCATTCCAGCACTTTTCCATCTCCGTCTGCATCTTCTCCGAGGTTTTGCCAGATATTATCTATCAGGTCTTCGTGTGCCCAGTCTATTCCAGTATCAATAATGGCCACCACCACATCAGGGCTTTCTGTGGCGATGTCCCATGCTTCTGGTGCGTCAATATCTGCATCAGGCGTGCCGCCGTTTTGTCCCGTATTGTTTTGTCCCCACAAATTACCAAAAGATGGATCGTTTGGAGTGGTCACTCCAATGGAGACAATATAATCCGGTTCAATAAACTCAACATCAGGGTGATTTTGGTACTGACTGACAAGCGTTTGGATGTCCGCTTTTTTTTGTGCTGCATCTACTTTCCATAATTCGACGCCCAACTGTGGGAAAGTTTTGAGGACGCTAGCTTCCATCTGACTTTTGAGTGCATTTTTTTGAGCTGCTGACTTGCCCTGCTTCATCTTTATCAATACCTGCCCTGGTACATAATCGACAGTTTGTCCATAGAGGCAAGAGAAGGAGAAGCACAACACCGCAAGTAAAATACTTGTGCAATTATAGTATGTTTTCATGATATTGTTTTTGGTAAAAAAATTGCTTGAGTGGATTGGAGCGTCTTCTGCAAAGCAAAAATACAAGTTTAAAAGCATGTTTTTATATACTTTTTATACAGAAAATATTATATTAGCATAGAAAATAAATTTTATAAAAAACTATTGTTCATTAATTTAGTATATATTTTTTATGTAGAAAATAATGAAAAAACAATTATTACTCACTGAACTATTAGAGCGTTTTTCCGAAAATGAAATAGAGAGTTTTGCTCATTTTCTGTCTTGTAGCCACTTTAATACTGATGAGCATCTTAGCAAACTCCTTGACATTCTAAAAAGAAAAGTATTGTGGCGGAAGTCAATTGATAATGAAAAGCAATTGATTATTTGCTGGCAGGCAATTGTGGCTTTGCCTTTGAAAGACCCCACATTAAATAAACAACAAATTGCCCTTTTGCGGGTAAAGATGAGTGCATTAACACGTCTGGCAGAACAGTTTCTCACCATTGAAGCACTACAAAACGACGAGGCTTGTAAGAATGAATTATTGCATCGAAAATTACTAGAAAAAAAGCAATTTCGTTTACTGGATCGCCGCATGAATAAATTCCAAAAAGCACCAGACGAGCAGATTAAAGACATTCCTCATTATCATTATCAATATAAAACAGAAACAAGTATACTCAATTATCTCTACCATAGCGGGCAATGGATAAAAGCGGACAATCTACCCGAATTGAATCAAAATCTGGATGTGTATTATCTGCTCAATAAATTAAAACTACACATTACTGCCTTGTCTTTTATGGAGGCTTCCGCCCAAAAAAAATACGACTTTTCTGATGTAGAAGCCTTACAACATTTATTAAAATTAGTCAAACACGCCAATGTTCCACTTCTACAGGCATATCGGGCAGTTATAGATTTGATGAACGATAAAACGCCTCATACTTATAAGAAATTACTCTTCCTGTTGGAAGAATATGAGGGCGATATTTCCATGAATGACCTTAATGACTTTTACGTTGTGGCAACCAATTTCTGTGTCCATCAAATCAAATCGGGTAAATCAGAATACCATGCCCGCTTGTTTGATTTGTATCAGACGATGGATGCCAAAAATCTCTTATTAGAAGGCAATCTTATTCCAATTGGAAAGTTGAAAAATATAGTCTCGGTAAGTTGTCGGGCAGGAAAATTTGAATGGGCAACCCAAATGATTAATAAATACCGCCCTTTTTTAAGAAAAGAAAATAGAGAACACGTACACAGTTTCAACCTTGGAGCTATTGCCTTTTATCAAAAAGATTATCAGACCGCGATTGATTATTTACACCGCATTGGCAATATCAATCTGATTTATGATATTAGTCGTCGCGTCATGGTTGTTAAATCACATTATGAAATAGAAACCCATTATAAAGAAACGACTGCCCAGGTTTTTCGTTCTATGGAAAAGTATATTAAGCGTAATAAGTCGCTTCCACCTAAAGACAAAACAGCCTACAGAAATTTCATTCGCATCCTCATCAATCTTTACCGCATCCGGCACGGACTCACCAAAATGTCGCTGGAACGTATTAAGTATAAATTGGAACACCAGGCTTTGAACAGCGATAAGCAGTGGTTGCTGAACAAGATTCAAGTGTTGGAAAAATAATTGACTTTACTGAGTAGTCTTCCCAATTCTCTTAGCCCCTTTTTCCATTTTTTGAAAGCTTAATCCCATTATTGGCTACCCGTCTAAGGTTGGACAAAAAGCAAGGTGTTTTCCCCTCCTCAAAAGCATATATCTTTAAATTCTAACCAGTTATACAACTGATTGATTTACAATGCTGTCCAACGTTAGACGGGTAGCCCCATTATTCATACGCAAAAGAGTAGATTCCATAGCCGTCAATATATTCTTTATCAGTAGGCTGCGCCTAAAAGCCTGTATTCAACTCGTACACTACAAATAATTTACAACCATAAGTTAACATTCCCTTATATTTGCCCCCAACTCTTCTTTATAAATATAATTTCTGGTAGGGATAAATGGCTTTTGAATGAAAAATCATTTCTCAATTGATAAGCCTCCGTTTCGTTTCCTTTCTTTGAAAAATCTAATATTAATTTGCTCATTATATTTTGAGTATTCCCATAAAAAGATAGCAAATTTTTAAACGTATTTAGATTTTTAAACCGTAGCGGAGAATAAATTTCACGCAAATACTTTAAAGATTCTTTCATGTACTTTTGCTTCATAATAACATCCAAAATCTCTGCGTGCTCGTTTTCCATTTGAACTTCAAGGAGTGTATTAATATATCCAATTGAAGCAATAAGATATCCATTTACAGGAAAATCAGGCTTCTCTAATACTAGCCTATTTAAGAAGCTGATAATAAAACTACTTGATTTTTGTATAAAAAACAAAGACTTGAATCTATCAAAAATAAATGATGAAAAAAACTCTGTAGGATTTGATGATATTGCAACAACAAGTGCCAATACTGAAGGCATTTTTATTAAAATATCTCCATCAGGTAACTTAGGTAGTTTAACTATATATTCAGCGGCTAAATATTCTTGTATGGATTTATGTACAAATTCATATTTAGCGTATCCTGATTGAACAAATATTCCAGTATGAGATTCTATTTCATTGATTACATTTTGACACTCATTTTCAGGCAACCCAAAATTGAATCTAATTTCTGAATATGCTTCAATTAAATCGTGTCTCTCAAAGATTGACTTATTGTGAATTTTCATTAAGTGAAAGGCTAAGTTTGCTAAAAACTCCCTCTTCCTATCAATTTCAAATTTACTATATTTCGATTCTCGAAAAACATTTCTTTGCAAATCCCATTCCTCTAAAAGAAGATTTATTATCTTCCTGTATACTGATTTTGGCTTCTCAGGTATTCGTTTGTAACGTTCATAAAGTGCACATAAATGACTTAAGGTAAGAGGTCTGATTGTAGTATCAGCAAATGGAGAATCTTTTATTTGATTAAGAAGTTCTTCCGCACTTTCTTCATCATTCAACCACTTTGAAATAAATAGTTTTGCTTGTTCTTCTGACAGAGGACACACTTCATAAACGGTTGTATTTTCAATATGCTGATGAAAATCACCTGTTCTTGAGGTTAAAACTAATCTTGATTCTTTTAAACCAAGTGCGATAGATTGTATATCTAAAATCACGTCCCCTCTATCACTTTCGTTAACTTCATCCAATCCATCTAAAACCAATAAAACATTCAAACTATCTATCAAATTTATTACGGTATTTAGAAACAAAGTATTGTTTAAAGATTCATTCTCTAATTGAATCTTCTGAATTTTTTTATCCGTCTCAGACAACCTATTTAAGATTGAAATACCCTTGGAAGTCTCTAAATTAAAATTAGCATTATTTATTTCTGATATTAGTTTACTTTCGCTTTTCAAATCAATCTTATTCGTGTTAAACTGTATTCCAAGTAAATTGACTATATATTTCAACAACGTGTGTTTAGTTGGCCGTTTGCTTATATCAATATTCTTTCTGTTGTTTAAATTTCTGAGCCGAATAACAATAGGAAAGTTATGTTTTTGCTCTTTTATAAAATAATTTTGAACTATTCTTTTCATTGTTGTTGTCTTCCCTGCTCCAGGCTGACCTAAAATAACCAAATTAGACTGATTTCTATCAAAAAGTTCATCAACCAGAATTGATTCATTTACACTCTCATCGAAAAAATGCTGACGCTTAGGAGTCAGATAAAAATTTAACTCTATATATACCTGGAAAATTGATTTAGCTTCGTTTGTATCCTTAAATGAAATTTCTTTTGACCAATTATTAGTTTCTTTCAGGTGATAAATTATTGAATTTTTAATATCATTAAACGTAATTGAAAAATTAAAAAATTCTTCTTTGTGAAAAGAAACGTTCTCTGTTAATCCTGAAGAGTTTTGCGAAAGCTCAAATTCATCAATAATTTCAAGTATGCCATAATTAATTTTATTTGACTCAATAATACTTTCAGAGTATTTAATCAAACCTAATTGAAGTCCTTTCTCTAATTTTTTATTTCTATTAGACAGAATACTCAAGTCATTCACAAGTTTTTTATCAATTAAATCTATATTAGATTGGATAAGTTCAATAGCTAAGTCTGTTTTTCCTAAACCAATTAGCTTATTAACATCTTTTTTTAAATCTAAAAAATCCGCTGCCATAATCTCAAAGGTAATTTGTTGGTTATCAAATATAATTATTGTCAGAAATACTTTTATAGTGCTAAGATGATTTAATAAATCTGGAAACAAAACAAGTTTCATCTATATTTATTCACGTTTCGTGTAAATGGTTTTAATAAAAAAATTAAATTCTGAATAACGCAACAAATAACGTCTAATTCAGGATATTATTCTGACACGTAAAGTACATCTGTTGCGATCCCTTAATTTAGAAGCAAGTTGCCACAGTTGATTTTAAGTAAAAAAATGCCTAGCGAATAAAATTTCGTAAAATCACTTTTAGTGGAGTATTTTCAGAATATTATTTGATTTTAATTTTAAAAATTAAAATGATCGAAACGTAAATATTTAGATAATAAAGTATCATCATCACAAAAATAAACAGAAAATTCAAGCTTTGAAAAATAATTTAGTGAAACTGAAGCGAGTGTATAATATCTTCGAACGAAAGGCAATGCCCATCAGATTATCTCCACTATACATATTTTTATTATCCTAAACTTTACATTAAAAAAATAAATTAGTATCTTTGAGGCAAATTCTAAGCCTACCTACACTACAAGACGCCACACCCATACCACTTATTCAAAAAACAAAAACAAGACTATTAGGTCTTAAACAACATCAATTATGTATAAATACATGTTCGTCTTGCTCCTTTTGTGTATCAGTTCATCAGCATATACACAAGATATTAATACCAGTCTGAGCTGGAAAAAGAAAGTAAAAGTCGCGGAAGAAATGGCCAGCAATGGCAATTATGCAGAAGCGGCTATGTACTATCGAAGTGCCTGGAGCGACAAGAAGGAAAAAACCGAACTGGCTTATCAGGCGGGTCAAAATTTCTTCAAAGCACGCGATTATAAAATGGCTGCAAAAGCTTATGAGCCTGTAAAGAATCTCAATAATAAATATCCAAATGTCGGCTACAAATATGCCATGAGCATGAAAAATTTCGGTCGATACAAATCGGCTATGACAGCATTTGAAAAGTTTAGATCGGCTGCCAGTCCTGCACCCGCTATGCGTGCAGCTATCAATCAGCATATCGAAGGTTGCAAATTGGGGCAAAGCCTCAAAGATGACAACACACCAATTCCCCTCCAAGCCAAACATGCGGGTAATACGCTGAATAGCGCTAAAAGAGAATTTGCCCCCATTCCACACGGTGCAAATGGTTTATATTTTTCTTCTACTTCTAAAGGTGGTGCAAAAATATTCAGTAGCAACGACCGGGGAAATGGACAGTGGAACAGCCCTATTCCAGCAAGTTTTGTCCGCAATCCGGAGAAGTTGCATTATGGCAATGGCTCTTTCAGTCCCGACCAGGAAAAATTCTATTTTACACAATGCGACATCAACGAACAGGGAGCATCTTTGTGTAATATTTATTTATTACAAAAGAAAGGCGGTTTATGGCAAGCTGCCGTCAGATTGCCCGATCATATCAATGAAGCCGGCACCAACACCACACATCCTTGTCTTGTCATTGATGGAGAAACGGAATACCTTTATTTTTCTTCCAATCGTCTGGAAGGACAGGGCGGCATGGACTTATGGTATATTTCCAAAAATATAAATGAAGACCTCGAAAAGTTCACCTTGCCCAATAATCTGGGACGAAGCATCAATACAATGGGCGACGATATTACGCCATTTTACGATGCCGTGAATAAAAAATTATATTTCAGTTCTGACGGACAAATCAGCATTGGCGGTTTTGATGTTTATGTTGCCGAAGGCGAAAAATCAACTTGGACAGGTATGCAAAACATGAAATATCCAGTCAATTCCAGTTATGATGATATGTATTACGCCATTCGTCCGGGCACAAATACCGCATACATGGTGTCCAATCGCCTACAGGAAGGATCCAAAGAAAGTTCTCTGGATGATGATATTTTTGTGGTCAGCGAACGAACTGCCGAGATTTTTGTACGAGGCAATATTTCTTCTGAAGGCCAGCCTGTCCAGAAAGTAGAGATGTCTTTATACAAAAAGAATGAAGCCGACAATATGCGCAAAATACTGGGACAGGTAGCCACCGACGGAACCTATAGTTTTCAGTTGCAGCCCAATCAGTCTTACCGCCTAAAAGTTGTAAAAGACGGTTATCAGGAAAGTGAATTTGAATTTATAACCGAAGATCCGACAGCCACACAGGAAATTACCCATGATTTTAAGTTGGAAAAGATAGG
Source organism: uncultured Saprospiraceae bacterium (assembly GCA_937951615.1). Classification (GTDB taxonomy): domain Bacteria; phylum Bacteroidota; class Bacteroidia; order Chitinophagales; family Saprospiraceae; genus JAHDEO01. The sequence goes on from CALFBH010000084.1 coordinate 47,645, forward strand.
CAAACCTATTGCAAAAACACCAGAGCCACCTGTTGTATCTACCCCCACTAAAGTGGTAGAGGAAGTCATCTCACAGCCTTCTAAGGTCCAACTCGCCGAGGAGGTTATGAAAGTTCCGGCAGTTACTCAGGCTACTCCTCCTGTTGTTATCGAGCAACCCGTTCAGGAAACTGTAGTAGAGACGCTCGAAGAAACTATTGTACAAGTACCGGTGCAAGCTGTCGTGCAAGAAACTGTCGTCGAAACTTTGGATGAAACGATTGTGCAAATTCCCGAACAAACTGCTGTACAAGAAATAGTCGTTGAGACTTTGGATGAAACCATTGTACAAGTACCAGAACAAGCTACTACAGAAATGCGCGAGTCCACTACGCTACCAGAAACACCTTCTGAAAAACTTTCTATCACTTCTGCGCCCCGACCAGGATTGGGCAAAGGAGATGCACGAGTAGAGATTAAAGAAGATACTGCTCCAAGTGTTCAGATTATTTCTGAAGATATTCCAACAACAACAATTACAGAAAGCGTCGTAGAATCTGGCCCCACTCCCATACCCACTGTTGGTACTATTGTAGACACGCCGCCTGTTTTTGTGAAAGAATCAGAAGTGGTCACGTATCCGACAACGACATACACCAGCAGCCCAGTCACTACGACTTATCCAACTTATGCAGAAACAACAACTTACGATACCTATCCATCATCAACAACGACAACGAGCGAATATACCGACAATACTTATACAGAAAGCTACAGCAACGCCACAAGTTATTCCTCCACGCCTTCTATTGGTTATGGTACGGAATATCGGGTACAATTGGCTGCCCTAAAGGATTATAAAGACCACAAATTTGAAAAAATTCGCAATCTTGGCAATGTCATTTTGGAAGGTACAGACACACAAGTTGGCTACCTCACCCGAGTCATGATCGATGGTTTTACCTCAAAGCGCGATGCAAAAGAGGTGATGGAACAAGCAAAGTCCCTCGGCTTCGACCGTGCTTTTGTCATCAAATATAAGGACGGAATGCGAACGAATCAGATGTCGCGGTGATTGGTTGCGAGTTGATGGGTTGCGGGTTGATGGGTTGCGAGTTGATGGGTTGCGAGTTGATGTGGGTTAATTTTGCGTAGCAAAATTCATCATTATTCATTGACTCTAATCACCAATCACCAGTATTTTTTAGCCACGAATGTTTACATTACAGATTCCCAATCCACTAGTCACCAGTTACCAATACCCCAATCACTAAACACCAACATGCGAATCATCACAAAAAGGACCAGCTTTGGTTAGTTTACAATTACAAAGACGGGCATTGCCAGTGCGCTGCGCTTCAAAAAGTATGGGCTTGAACTTAGTGCCATGATGCGAACCATCACAAAAAGGCTGGGTTTTGCTCATGCCGCATTGACACCATAAATATTTTTCTCCTTTTTCTAAATGAACGGAACTTGGTTCAGCGGAGGTGGTTTTTGTTTTTTGATGCGCTTTAGATAATTCGCTATTCGGATCTTTTGATTTTATAAATGGAAATAAATAAGCGGCTGTCCAGTGTTCTTTTGGATCATTGTCCAAACCATATTCACTTGGAAATTCACGATTAAAAGTAGCGGTGCCAAACAATTGATCCCAAATAGAAAACATGTTCCCGAAATTGCCATTGGGATCGCTGATGCCATCGCGACGGGACTTGCCATGGTGGGCATGGTGAAAGGCTGGTGTGATGAAAATATGTTCCCACAAAACAGCAAGTGGCTGTAAGAATTTATAGCGATATAAAAATTTGTCATACTGCACAGTACTATGCGAACTGATAATGATGACCTGTTTCAAGACCAGCCCAATTGCCATTGCCTTAGCTCCACCAAGAAAAGTAAAAATACCCAGCCACCACAGATTGGGCATCATGACATAATACAAAAAGGCATTGCGATAAGACACAAAAAAGCCCATCTCCTCCGCCTGATGATGAGGGCGATGTAGTTTCCACAAAAAAGGATATTCGTGAGCAGAGCGATGATACCAGTATTGTAAAAAATCATCTACCAACAAAAATACCAAGAGGGACAGCCAAAGACTTGTTTCGCCCAAGCTGTCTTGAATAGAAGGGAAAAAGCTATGGAAAAGAAAAATCGCACCCAAAACAATTAATGGTTTAAGGACTAACATCAAAACAAATCCACCGCCCATTTCCTGAATCCAGTCTCCTTTTGTCCGTTGTGTACGATGCCAGTATCCTGTAGCAATTTCTAATAAGATAAAAAAGACAAGAATGCCCATGACGAGGTAAATGTCCATATACGGGATGCCAAAAAGTGCGTCGTTCATAGTGTAGTGATTCGTAATTGATGACTAGTGATTGGGGGAGAAAAATTTTGGCGATATGAAAACCAAAGAAAATCAGATTACAAAATACATTTTACAGCACAAAATGCATAAAAAAGCTGGATAATTTGTTTATTGGTCTCAACACAATTATAAATATGAGTACAAACAAGAACACCAACACCCAGCAAATAGGATTGATTCTAGGCCCGCTATTATTTGTGCTGACCTTACTCTTTTTTCATCCCGAAGGCTTATCTGTTCCCGCAAATGCTGTGCTGGCAACTGTCCTGTGGATGGCGATTTGGTGGATTACAGAAGCTGTGCCGATTACCGTGACGGCTTTATTGCCAATCGTCTTATTTCCATTGAGTGGTGGATTGGATTTGAAAAGTACGACTGCATCTTATGCCCACAAATATATCTTTCTGTATATGGGCGGTTTTATCATTGCAATTGCGATTGAGAAATGGAATTTACATAAAAGAATTGCCCTGACGATTATCAGTTTTATTGGGACAGGCATTTCGAGAATTATTTTGGGTTTTATGTTGGCAACGGCATTTATGTCCATGTGGATTTCCAATACAGCTACTTCGGTTATGATGTTGCCTATTGGTCTGGCAATCATTGCCCAACTCAAAGACCATCCTGATACAGAAGAAGATGAAAACCTAATTTTCGGAAAAGCCCTGATGTTGGCGATTGCTTATTCAGCTTCTATAGGTGGCATGGCTACGCTCATCGGCACACCGCCCAATCTGGTCTTGGCTGGTATTGTGCAGGAGCTGTATGGCATAGAGATTAGCTTTGCGCAATGGTTTCAGTTTGGCTTGCCGATTTCGATTATATTGCTGTTTATTTGTTGGCAATATTTGACGAAAGTCGCTTTCAAATTCCACCAAAATGAATTTCCTGGTGGCAGGGCAGAAATCAAACGATTACTGACTCAACTGGGCAAAATGGGTAGAGAAGAAAAAATAGTCCTAACGGTTTTTATCATGACCGCCGCACTTTGGATTTTCCGTTCTTATTTGCAAAATTTTATTCCTCAATTGGATGATACCATCATTGCCATGACAGCAGGCATCACTCTATTTTTACTGCCAGCGAGCAAGTCGGGGGAGAAAATCATTACCTGGGAAGAAGCCGTAAAAATGCCCTGGGGAATTATTCTGCTCTTTGGTGGCGGCATGGCTTTGGCGGCCGGTTTTCAGGGGAGCGGACTGGCAGAGTGGATTGGGAGTCAGTTTACTTTATTGAAAGGATTGCATATTTTGGCGATTATTGTGATACTGATTGCTGCGGTCAATTTCCTAACTGAAATCACGTCCAATCTGGCGACAACTGCCATGTTATTGCCTATTCTCGCGCCAATGGCTCTGGCGATTGATGTACATCCTTACACCTTGATGGTAGCCGCTACAGTAGCCGCTTCTTGTGCATTTATGTTACCCGTTGCGACGCCACCCAATGCGGTGGTTTTTGGTTCCGGCTACCTTCGTATTCCCGACATGGTCAAGACTGGAATCTGGATGAATTTGATTTCGATTATTCTATTGTCAGCAATGGTGTATTTTGTATTGCCGATGTTGTGGGGTTTTGTGCCGACGGATTTTCCTGATGGGTTTATCGGGAAATGATAAAAAAAGGCCATCCGAAATACAGATGGCCTTATCAAAAACAATATTTGCTATTATCCTAACAGGAAAAATAAAATCACTAGTTTGCGATGATTAGTTTTTGGGTTTCCAGAATATCTCCTGAAGTATATACCAGATAATAAAACCCAGGAGTCAGTTGACTGTTGAAAAAAGTATGGTAATGACTCCCTGTGTCATAATTGCTAGCTACTAACTCATTAACCTTTTTCCCAGTAGCGTCATAAATAGAAAGATTTACCAGTCCGTTTGACGTAACAGTGAACTCAATATCCAGAAAATCTGACATTGGATTTGGAGCTATTTTCAAAAAATTTCCTGCAAATAATTCTGCATCAGCAGCCTCAGATGTTATTGCTTCTGCGAGAGGATTATCGATTATTTCAGAAATAACTTCGGTTTCGCCAGAATTTGTGCTAAGCAAACGTGGGAGATTAGCATTACAATTTCCCAAAATTGCAGAAAAAGTTCCACCATTCTGTATTTGAAATCCGTTATTCAGGTCAATATATGTTCCAGCTCTAAAACTTAGATCACCATTATTCTGACAAATGACGTTTCCTATTGTGTACATGGATACATCAGCAGAGTAGTTGCCCATTACATTAGCATTAATTGTTTCTGGGCTAATACCAACATTCGTCCAGTTTTCTCTGTAATTGCGAATATTATTGGCTTGCTCGTCAAGCCATCTGGCATTATCAAAACTGTTGGCAACTCCTGTTGGGTTACCGCCTACGTTGATATTTGGATTAGAAAAATGTTGTACGCGGCAAGAGGTGGCTAGTCCACATGGTGCCGCACCTGTTCTTGCCATAATAGTACGTTGTCTATTTGTACCGCCAGGTTGAATGACCATTCCACGATTATAGCTGCTACCAGGACTTTCATGGCGTGCTCCCATGATATGCCCTAATTCGTGAGTAAACGTAAAGCGTCCATCGGTAATAGAGGGTACAGAGCAGATAGCATAGGCATCGGCTTCATCTACGTCCACGTCCATTGCTTGTCCGAATAAAGTTCCACCAGCCATATTTTGACTAATAACCAGAATATTCAAATCTGCCCTATAGTTATTTCGATAAGCATTAACATTAGTATATGGAGCATTATTATTGAAAAATTGTAGTAATTCTGTTGAATAATCTATGCTATTGATATTGGTAAGTCCCAAATCTTCGAAGACATTAAACACTCTGACTGTTGCAATTTCAAAACGTAAGACCACATTACTGTTAATAAATGCTATATTTGACTCATCAATTGCACCGTAAGCAAATAAATGTAAATCGCCAGGTATAACTGCTACGGCATCATCTGTAAATCCGATTAATACTCTAACTTTGCAACCGTTGTCATTCGGTATAGTACGTTCTTCTGTATTAAAATGATCTCTTTCAGTGGAATCGTGAGTGCCGCAAATTGGTGTATCTGCATAAACATCATAACGAATTAACATATGAATTTGTCCTTCTAATGGTAAAATAGTTACCAAGTTTTCACCATCATAGAACTTTGAAATTAACTGTTGCTCCTTCACGGTAAAGTAGATGGCCGAACCGTCATTTAGAGTACCATAATAAGAATTGATTCCGTTTTCTCTTTCTTCGGATTCCATTACGGCAACCTGCTGAATACCACGATTTTTTAAGGAAAATTCAATTGATTCATTACGAACAAATTCTGTATTTACCGTAATTAACTCTATCGTTTCAACGTTTTCCTTTTGCGAGTAATATTGGAAGTGTTGCTGTGCTTTTTCACTAAGCGTATTTTTTCCTACTTTCTCATAGGAAATTAAACTCTGACCATTAGTCAATAAGGGAAAAAAACAAGTAAAAGCAACCAACCAAAAAAGTTGATGTTTAAAAATTATTTTTCCCATTTTAATCTAATTTTTGATTAATAATTTTCTTTAAATCCTCTATTTGTTTTTGCTGAGCCGCAATTTGCATTTGCTGCTCTTTCATACCTTCAACCAAGATAGGAATCACAGAGCTATAGCTCATGGAGTAAATATCATTTTCCTTATCATAGGTGACGGCTTCGGGAATGATTTCTTCTACTTCCTGAGCAATAAATCCGTAGGTGTCTTTAGAGGCAGCTTTGGCATTTGAATCAGTAATTTTCAGTTCTTTCAGGTCTTTCGCGGATAGTTTTTCGGGTTCGACGGTAGAGAGTAATTCTTTACTGACAGTTGTTTTTTGAATCACTTCATCAGGAGCTATCCCTTCATCGTCAATGGATGCAGTTATATTTGAATCATCAGTTTTATCCTCTGTGTGAATCGGAAGGATTTGGTCATTGGTTTTTATACCGATTTCTGAATTATTCATGAATTCTTCATTCTCGGAAACGGAATTTTTATAGTTAAACAACTTTCCTTCTAGTTGCATAATTTTTCCGATTGCATTATCGATTCCACGAATATTTTCCTTAGCCCTTCTGTCAGAAAGGGTATATTCATATTGTCGATACAAAGATTTGAAATAACCATAGTTCCAGGTTGAAGCCGTAGTCCCACAATAACCGACATTATCACTTGCTGGAAGTACCAGATTAAATCTACTTATTGAATTTGGATCTACGTAATAGTTTGAATTATTCGCGTCGCCGATGTAAGGAGTATATATCCGGTTTGCACTAGCATCAACAAATAATGTAGTATTATCAACTCTAAGATCTCCATTATTATCGTGCTGGAGAAGGAGAGATGTTCCACTATTGGTTATGACTTCATTTCCGTCGATTCTTAAGGCTCCTTGTATCTGTAATGCGCCTGTATTGGCAGTACCATTGGCATCGGCACCATTGGGCAGATCAAGCCTTCCGTTATTTTGAAGTGTCATTCTGATGACATTGTTGATAGCCCACCTTGTGTAAGCATCTCGTTCAATCCTGACAGACCAATTTCCATCGCCATCCAATAATCCAAAACTGTTGCTATTGTTATGATACAAATAGCCCCTGTTAGTTCCTACTCTGTTTCTAATGACCAATCCTCTGTCCGATCTTACTGCCCAATAACCTGTGTTTAATGCCTGAAGATAAGTACCGTACGATTGTGAATATAGTCCTCTACTCCCTGCTGTTCTTATCCAATTCCCGTATACATCTCCTGCGACATGTAGTTTGTGAGCTGGACTGTTTGTACCAATGCCAACCCGATTATTGGTGACTCTGATAACTTGTGAAAAGCCTTCTGAAAGAAATAACAAAAGGCAGATCATTAAAAATGATAATTTTGTAACTTTCATGATGTGTGTTTTTTGGAACGTTAAAAAGATAGCCTACCCATTTATGGTGCTTCTTTTGTCGGGATATTACATTCTATTGGTAACTATTATTTATAGGTGCAATTCCCTATTTTGGACTTTGTCTTTCGACAAAATAATTTGCCTGAAATGGGCGTCTTGTTTTTTTAAACGTTAATTATTTAATAAATATTACATTTGCAAATGTACTAAGATATATAGATAATGTCAACAGTGCCGTGTAGTAAAAAATATTTATTCATAAAAAGTGTTTTCGTAAATAACTGGTTGTTAAGCAGATGGTGAACATATTTAAATTTAAATATCTCAATAAAAAATTTGTTGGATTGGATGGGGAGGTGTTTTTTCTCAAAAAAACGTCAAGAAACAAATTTTATTCTGAAATTTACCAACCGATTCTAAAATTGCCCGTATGATTAATTTTAAAGAAATAACAAAAGAGAATTTAATACCGATAATCAAACTAAAGGTTTTTGAACACCAGGAGGATCAGGTAGCTAGCAATGCCATCTCTATTGCACAGGGCAACTATGATGATGAAGCATGGTTTCGGGGCATTTACGATGACGATATTCCTGTCGGATTTATCATGCTTGTACTTGATGCAGAAAACGATGAATATATGGTCTGGCGATTTATGATAGACCAAAACCACCAGAGAAAAGGTTATGGAAAAGCAGCCATTGATCTGATGAAGAAAATAGTGAAAGAAAGATTTCCAGAGGTCAAAGAAATATTTCTATCTTATGTGCCCAAAGAAAATGGCGGCGCAGATGGCTTTTATAAAAAGATAGGATTTGAAGATACGGGCGAAATGCAAGGCAAAGAGAAAATAATGCGTTTTGTATATTGATTTGTTATGTAGAATGTAGAAAATGAAAATAGATCCTATATTAAGATTAAAAAATTACCTGCGAGATCCTGTTTCTCCAGCCTGGTCATCTCAAGGTCTGATTGATATGTTCAAAGACCTTGAGGGAAATATGAGGGAAAAACAACAAATTATTCTACCAATTATTGATGCAAAACTTTCAGAGGTAAACAATGAAATGACGGATTATCAATTTCACTTTTTAAGAGATATTACTCTTCATGCCGTCTATTCAGCAACCCGAGTAGAATTTTCGCCAAAAGACCTGAAATGGCTTCTCGACAGATTTGATGAGAAACCGACTCAACAAAGAGCAACATTGATTACGATGTTATTGAAACTAAACTTCAAAGAACTTTCAAAGCAAAGAAAACAGAAAATAAAGAATCTACTACAAGGAACTTTAGCCGAGCAAAATTGGGATGCTTGATTAAAGCCTAAACAAATAAATTGATGCAAAAATACACCATAGCCATTCACGGAGGAGCAGGAACTATTCTTAAAAGCAACATGACTGCCGAAAAAGAAGCAGCCTACAAAAGCGCATTGAGTGAGGCTTTAAACTCAGGTACTCAAATATTAGCTGAAGGCGGCTCTGCACTGGCAGCAGTAGAAGATGCGGTAAGAATATTGGAAGACTGTCCGCTATTTAACGCAGGCAAAGGTTCTGTTTTTACCGCAACAGGAACACATGAAATGGATGCCTCCATTATGGAAGGAAAAACACTTCAGGCGGGAGCAGTTGCACAGATAGAAGGCGTGAGAAACCCAATAAGTCTTGCCCGCTTAATCATGGAAAAATCGGGGCATGTTTTTCTGTCGGGAAATGGTGCATTGGACTTCGCAAAAAAAATGAACTGTGAATTGAGGGACAAAGAATGGTTTTATGATGAATTCAGATACCAGCAATGGCAGAAAATAAAAGGTACGGACAGCTTCCAACTCGATCATGCTGCGAATAAAGACCATAAATTTGGAACAGTAGGCGCAGTAGCCATGGATGTGAATGGCAACATCGCCGCTGCCACCTCAACTGGCGGGATGACCAATAAGCGATTTGGCCGAGTAGGTGATAGCCCGATGATTGGTGCAGGCACTTACGCCAATAATGCGACCTGCGCAGTTTCCTGTACTGGAAGCGGAGAATATTTTATCAGAGGCGTAGTCGCTTACGATGTTTCCTGCTTGATGGAGTATAAAGGCTTGAGTCTGGAAGCAGCCTGCAATGAAGTCGTACATTCCCGCTTACTAAAAATCAAGGGAGACGGCGGATTAATCGCAGTAGATGCTTTAGGGAACATTGCTCTTCCATTCAATACAGAAGGCATGTACCGAGGCTGGAAAAAATCAGACGGCACAGAATTAATTGCGATTTATGGGTGAGTCACGAGTTGTTGGGTTGCGGGTTGAACGAGTTGTGAGTTGTTGGTGCGAGTGACTTACTGCCATTGCGACTGAAACTGTTACTGCAATTGAAAAAAGCCCAGCGAGTCCGCGAAAGCAGGACAAGCGCATTTCGACTCTGCTCAATGCAGGCAATTGATTATTGTCAATAGTTTTTTGGATTTGAGTTTGACGTTTGGATTTGTACTTAATTACCAATCACCAATCCACTACTCAAAAGGAGCATGAATTGGCAAAACTTCAACCCGTCTTTCATCCACATAAAACCGATCGCTATTTGAAAGCACATGTACTTTTAAATTGGACATAGACATTGGCGTGCCTTCGGCTAAAGATTCGCGAGCATTATGACTGACTTGGGAAGCGTCGAAAATAATAACCATTCCTGAGCCTATAATTTTAAATTCATTACATTTCTTAATAACTATTCCAGTATCTTCAGCAAGCCCAACACCTATTAATTCTGGAAAAGCGGCCACGGCTTCTGCCAGTCGCCCAAAGCGTCCTCGCTGAATAAAGTGTGAATCAATAATCAACTCGGGAAAGAAACCCATGCCATCCCTCATGTTCACCGCTCCTTTGAAAAAGGCATCTGTTGCACTTCCGCCTGCAATCATTTCGCTAGACATAGCCATTGCGCCCGCACTAGTACCTGCAATGACAAAATTTTCATGCAAATAGCGTTGCTGTAAAATTTCGTGCATTTTAGTATTGCCGATTTTATCCACAATTTTGGACTGGTCGCCACCCGAAAACATCACACAATCTGCTTTTTGTACCCAACTTAAAAAATCAGGATCATCTGCCTCTTCTCTTTTGGTGAGGTTAAGGACTTTGACGTTTTTGCAGCCTAGTTTACCAAATGCGCTGATATAATTTTCGCCCACTTCATCAGGAATACTGGAGGCCGTTGGGATAACCACAATCAACGAATCTAGCCCACCGCTTTCTTGTACGACATGAGAGAGTATGCCATCTTCGATAAAATCCAAAGTGTGCATTTCTGAAGCGTTAGTCCCTTTGTCCTCATTGCCACCTATTGGAATTAAAGTACCTTTTATATGTTTTTTATTGACCATGCTCTTCGTTACTTAATTCTTTATTAATCTGCAAAAGTAAGGATTTTATTGCTGATAATCCATCTTGGCGAGTATATTCATTTTTGAAGAATATTAAATTCAAATGACTTATGTTATGCAATCTTTGAAAATAATTTTACATTTATAGATAGTGCTTAAAAATCGTTAAACTATGAAACGTTGAAACCCAAAATTTTCGTTTCTGAAACCAGCCATACTATGAAAATTAGAGAAATCAGAGCCATGCGAGGACCAAACTACTGGTCTGTTCGCCGCCACAAATTAATTGTGATGACCCTGGATTTGGAAGAATTAGAGGAACTTCCAACCAATAAGATTGATGGATTTTATGAACGCCTAACGACCATGTTTCCCACTATGTTTAGTCATAGATGTTCTGTGGGTACTGCCGGAGGTTTTTTCCACCGCGTTCAGGAAGGAACTTGGATGGGGCATGTGATAGAACATATTGCGCTAGAAACCCAGACACTTGCTGGAATGGATGTTGGTTTTGGAAGAACCAGAGGATATGGAGAAGAAGGCGTCTATCATGTTGTTTTTGCTTACATGGAAGAAAAGGTAGGAAAGTTTGCTGCCAAATCTGCTACCCGCATTGCACAAGCATTGATTGATAATGAAGAATACGACTTAGAGGCTGACCTTCAGGAAATGCGGGAAATCAGAGAGCGGGAAAGATTAGGACCAAGTACAGGCTCTATTATCAGAGAAGCTGTAAGTAGAGGGATTCCTTGGATTAGACTGAATAAATATTCTTTGTGTCAATTGGGATATGGCGCCAATCAAAAACGGATTCAGGCAACCGTGACCAGCGATACCAGCAGTATTGGTGTTGAAATTGCCTGTGACAAAGAAGATACTAAACATCTTTTGAGTCAGGCAGAAGTCCCTGTTCCCAAAGGAGACATTATCAGAACAGAAAGAGGCTTAAAAGAAGCGGTAGAATACGTGGGTTATCCAGTCGTACTCAAGCCTATCAATGGCAATCATGGAAGGGGAATCACGGCGAATGTTACCAATTGGGAAGATGCCTTGGTGGCTTTTGAAGCCGCAAAAGCAGTCTCTCGTTCTGTCATTGTAGAAAAATATATAACAGGCGAAGACTACCGACTCTTAGTCATCAATTATAAACTGGTGGCTGCCGCCAAAAGAACACCCGCCCATGTGGAAGGTGATGGCAGTTCGACCATCCAGCAATTAATTGACAAAGTAAATGAAGACCCAAGAAGAGGCTATGGTCACGAAAAAGTCCTGACGATGATAAAGGTGGACGATATGACCAAAGGTATTTTGGAAGCCAATGAACTGACCTTAGATTCAATTTTGCCGAAAGGCAAAATACTCCACCTGAAAGATACAGCTAATTTGAGTACAGGCGGAACAGCAACAGATGTCCTGGACTTAGTACATCCTTCCAATGTTTTTATGGCAGAACGAATTTCCAAAATTATCGGACTGGACATCTGTGGTATTGATGTGATGACTTCTGATATTAGCATTCCTTTGAAAGAAACAGGAGGCGCGGTGCTGGAAGTCAATGCAGGTCCAGGTTTTAGAATGCACTTGGCACCAACAAAGGGCTTGCCTCGGAATGTTGCTCTTCCTGTCATTGATATGCTATTTCCACCGGGCGCAACGTCGCGCATACCGATTGTTGCCGTCACAGGTACAAATGGAAAAACAACAACAACCCGCCTGATTGCCCACATGGTAAAAATGAAAGGTTATAAAGTCGGCTACACCACTTCTGATGGAATTTACATTCAAAATCGCCTAATGGATACTGGAGATTGTACGGGACCAGTCAGTGCAGAATTTGTACTAAAAGACCCAACGGTTGAGTTTGCAGTATTGGAATGTGCCCGTGGCGGAATGTTGAGAGCCGGATTGGGATTTCATAAATGTGATATTGGGATTGTGACCAATGTAGCAGCGGATCATCTTGGACTGAAAGGCATTCATACGATTGAACAATTGGCAAAAGTAAAAGGGGTCGTTCCTGAAACGGTTTTACCTGATGGTCATGCTATTTTAAATGCGGATGACGATTTGGTCTATGCCATGCGAAAAAATGTAGAGTGTAAAGTTGCTTTATTTTCTATGGATGAAGAAAGTGATCGAATAAAACGCCATTCAGAAAATGGAGGCATTTCTGCTGTTTATGAAAATGGCTTTATTACAATATGCCGAGGCGACTGGAAAATGAGGATTATTAAAGCGGTAAATGTTCCGCTGACCTTTGGCGGTAAGGCAACCTTTATGATTCAAAATGTACTGCCTGCTGTGCTGACTGGATACCTTAATGGCTTTTCATTGGACGATATCAAAGTCGCTTTGGAATCCTTCATCCCATCGCCTTCCCAAACGCCGGGACGCTTAAATATGTTCAATTTTAAAGACTATCAGATTTTGCTGGATTATGCACACAATCCTGCCGGATTAAGAGCGTTGAAAAATATGGTGGAGAAAATGGAAGGGAGTCCAAAAGTAGGAATCATTGCCGGAATTGGAGATCGAAGAGATGAAGACAATATGGAGATCGGAAAAATCGCAGCCGAAATGTTTGATGAAATCATCATTCGACAGGATAAGCACCTTCGCGGTAAAACAGAACAAGAACTTATAGGTATGCTGAATGATGGCATCAAATCAGTCAATCCTGATAAAAAGGTGACGATTATTCCTTCGGAAAAAGAAGCGATTACCTATGCGGTCAAAAATGCAACAAAAGGTTCTCTGATTGTGCTTTGTAGTGATGTGGTGCCTGATGCACTAGATTTGGTGAAGCAATTTAAAGAAGAAGAAGCCAATCGTTTGTATGAATATTCTACGGATGAGATTCCAAATATGGAAGGATAGTTTTTTTCTCGCAAAGGCGCAGAGACGCAAAGGGGAATTGTGATTTGGTTTTTCTCGCAAAGGCGCAAAAAGGAGCGATTTTTAACCAGTCGAAAGACATAAAGCATAAAACCAATGACTGAAAATGAAATTTCAAAAATTGTCGTAAATACGGCATTTAAGATTCATACTAAATTAGGTCCCGGCTTATTAGAATCTGTTTATGAGGAAATCATGTATTATGAATTGAATAAAGAAGGTTTGAAAGTTGACAGACAAAGAGGGATTCCAGTGGTTTGGGATGAAGTAAAAATGAATTTAGGATTTAGGGCAGATTTGATTGTTGAAAATAAAGTAATTATTGAATTGAAATCAGTGGAAAAAATTGCCCCTGTACATCCCAAGCAATTGCTCACTTATTTGAAGATCACCGATTTGAAATTGGGCTTGTTGATTAATTTTAATGAAGCATTAATTAAAGACGGCATAACAAGAATCGTAAACAACTTGTAAAATCTTGATTTTCCCTTTGCGTCTTAGCGACTTAGCGAGAAAACCTTGTTTGTTCTCTTTGCGCCTTAGCGTCTTAGCGAGAAAACCTTGTTTGTTCTCTTTGCGCCTTAGCGTCTTAGCGAGAAAACCTTGTTTGTTCCCTTTGCGCCTTAGCGACTTAGCAAGAAAACCTTGTTTGTTCCCTTTGCGCCTTAGCGTCTTTGCGAGAAAACCTTGTTTGTTCTCTTTGCGCCTTAGCGTCTTTGCGAGAAAACTTTGTTTGTTCTCTTTGCGCCTTAGCGTCTTTGCGAGAAAACTTTGTTTGTTCTCTTTGCGCCTTAGCGAGAAATATATCAAAACATTTAACAAATAACCATGTTAATCAAGATATGAAAAAGCTACTCCCACTATTCACGTTTTTCCTACTGATTTGTGCCTGTAACACCAACAACAAACAAGTCGTCAATTCCTCTTCCACGCCCATTCAGCACGATATATGGCATGAATTATTACAAAAACATGTTAGCCCAGAAGGAAAAGTTAACTACAAAGGTTTTATTACAGAAAAAGCCAGATTTCAAGAATATTTGGACTTGCTGAACAGCCATCATCCCAATGGCAAAAACTGGTCAAAACAAGAACAATTGGCGTATTGGATCAATGCTTATAATGCTTACACAGTAGAGCTGATTGTCGATAATTATCCAGTAGAAAGCATCAAGAAAATCAAGAAAGGCATTCCTTTTATCAATTCAGTCTGGGACAAAGAATTTATCACCATAGAAGGTCATGCGTATAGCTTAGGGCATATTGAACACGAAATTCTCCGAAAGGAATTTGATGAACCGCGCATCCATTTTGCGATTGTCTGTGCATCCATTTCCTGCCCAAAATTGCTGAATGCTGCCTACAAGACCGACCAGTTAGAGCAGCAATTCGTTCAGCAAACCAAAGACTTTATCAATGACCCGACCCGCAATAAAATAGACGCAAACGAGGCAAAAATATCCAAAATTTTCTCCTGGTTTGAAGGCGATTTTACCAAAAATGGAACACTAGAGGAATACCTAAGCCAATACAGCAATACGCCAGTAACAGCAGATACCAAAATCAGCTACCTGAACTATGACTGGGGCTTGAATGAGTGATGAATATGATTTGTGGCTGGTTTTAAGGTAATTTTTAGCCACAAATCTGTTTCTCTGTAAAGTTATGAGGTGATGGGAGCTTTGTTTGAGTGAGGAACAAAAAAGCCCACACAAGAAAAACCTGTGTGGACTTGGAGGTCGCGAGCGGATTTGAACCGCTGTACGAGCTTTTGCAGAGCCCTGCCTAACCGCTCGGCCACGCGACCCTATTTTGCTACCTTATGTTGTAGCGGCTGCAAATATAAACGGTTTTTGCGAATATTTCCAGTTTTGGAAAAAAAAACTCAGAACTGTTTTAAAACCTTTATTCTATTTTTTGAGTATGATGTCCAAGATATGTTTATTTTTGGAACACATTCAGAGTATGCTCTTATATGTAATAACAAAATTTAAGCAGGCTGGCAGCGTTATTTTTGTGTAAAGCGTTTTAACTACCAAACGTGAACACCAACAATTCAATATCAATAGATAATTGTTATTGAAGTGGTCTTTGTCCCGATAATTATCGGGAGTATTTTTTCACTTTAAGCTGTATTTCCTGTAAAACATGAACATAGCATTAAATTTGCGAGAAACCGAACAAACGCTGATTCAAGCTTGTATTCGCCAGGAACGTTGGGCGCAAAAAAAGCTGTATGAAACTCATTATCCAAAAATGATGGGGGTCTGCTTACGCTATGCCAACAACCAAGAGGATTCACGCGACATTCTGCATGAAGGTTTTATCAAAGTATTTAGAAATCTGGGCAAATATCAGCCCGGCACTTCTCTCAATGCATGGATTCGCCGGATTATGGTGAATACGGCGATTGATTTTTATCGCAAAAGCCAAAGAAGACGAACAGAAGATTTGCAGGAAGCCTGGCACCTTACTTCTCAGGAAGCAGACGCCGTCAGCACTTGTACAGAAAAAGAAATTCTGGCATCTGTGCAACAGCTCTCCCCTGTTTATCGTACAGTATTTAACCTCTATGCAATTGAAGGTTATCCTCACAAAGATATTGCAGCACGATTGGGTATCACAGAAAGTACATCACGTTCAAATTTGCTGAAAGCGCGGGTAAAACTACAAGGTATGCTCGCTTCAAAATATACAGAACATGGAAAGTAATAGGCTAGAACATATCGACCAGCTAGCACGCGAGGCTTTGGAAAAGATGGAAGTGCCCTATCAGGCTGCTGATTGGGCAGCAATGGAAACACGTATAGATAAAGACGCTTTTTTGAAGACTCGTCTATACTGGTTAAAAGGAGGCGAATTATTATTAATGTTATTGGCTTTATGGCTTTTGCTACAATTTAGTGGCTGGCAAATGCCAGGAATGAATTTCAATAGTCCCGATAATTCTACTGCGCCCACTATCCAACAATCGACCACGCCGCAACCACAGATTCAACCTGCTGTACCTGCGGATAATACGCCAACAGAACAAGAGCATACAGATCAGAAAGAACTAAAAGAAAATACCCGAAAAGTTGAGGACGTCCCTTATGCGAACAGTAAACACAAAAATCAGAAAAACAGTCCCCTGAAAAACGTTTTTGCTGAAAACAGGGCCACCCATATCGCAAATGCGGCAAGTCTCCCTTCCTACTCGTCCCAAACACGAGCAGGGCAATCCATTTTTGCGACATCCTCCGTTATCCAGACACCCGCTTTTTTGACACCACCGTCTGATGATAACTATAGTACAGACTCCAATCAAAACACCAATACCTCATTGGCAACAACACAGCGTTATACAGATTTCGCAGATTATCTTCCTATGAATTTGACCTTGCTGAACCAAGGCATAGCAGATGATTTATTTCCTACAGATCCAGTATCTCCTGGTGATCCTGTGCCGAATCGTATTAGAAAACCACGTCACCTGCGTATAGCGGCTTCACCCGATATGAACATGACCAATGGCGGCTACCGTATGGGCATGACTGCTAGTGGACTGGTCGGGGTAGAACTTACCGATAAGTGGAAACTGGAAAGCGGACTGGCTTATAGTGCAAAAATCTTTAAGGATTTGCCTATGAATGAAGAGCAGTATCCTAATTTGAATGATAGTTACACCAAAAACATGGATTGGCATGTTGCCGAAATTCCTTTACACCTACAATATACAATCAAACAATCGACCAACTGGCGTCCATTTGTTAATGTCGGCGCAACTGCACATGCTGTTCTTTTGGCTGATTATGGGTATCATAATGGCTTAGATCCGATGGACTCTGTATTTGATACTAAGAGAGAAGCTGGTTTATTACAAGGTGGTAATCTAACAGATAATGTTTATTATACCGCTGATTTTGGGCTGGGACTCGAACGCCAATTGGATAAGAATTTACACCTTTTTATTCAGCCTACTTATAAATACGCACTGAATCAGGTTGGTGTGCATCGCGATCGTGTGCATACTTTCTCGCTGGTGATGGGTGCGCGTACTGCACTTTGATTTGGTGATTGGTTTGATTGGTTTGATTGGTGATTGGTGATTGGTGATTGGTGATTGGTGATTAGAAATTAGTGATTGGTTCTATAGTCACCATTCTTTGAATAAGACGTGTTCACCAACTCTTTTCCACCTATTGGTATCTAATGTTGTTGTATCAATGGGGGTGACTGTTTTGAAAATAAACAATATAGGTTTTATTTTAACTACTCGTCGACCACCATACCCCAAAGCTCCTTTGTCGAAAATTTGTTCTGCAATTTTTACCTCTTTATTTATCTTGTGACTATACAATATATTATAGTCTTTCCATGCTCCAAATCCCAATATGAAGATAAAATTCATCAAAAGCTGAAAAGTTCCAAGGGACAACACTATACCTGCAACTATTTTTATAATTGTCTTAATAATAGAATCATATTTTTTAATGGATGTAAAAGCAATCAAAGCTATACTAATTGGAATACCAAAGAAACCACAAGTATAAAAAGCTTTTTGCAATTCTCTATTCGACAACTCAATGGGAAGTCCCTGACCTATTGTAAAACCAAAACCCCAGACAAGCAGAAAAACAATACTCATCCAGTGTATGATCTTTATAATGATTTGAAATCCTGATTTTTTCATGATTTTATACATAAATGTTAGCCACAAATGCACGAATGGTTACCAAACAATTTATTCGTTTGCAATTCGTGCATTCGTGGCTAAACCTCACATTACCAATTACCAATCACTAATATCCCAATTACCAATACACTAATCACCAGTTACCAATACACCAGTTACCAATCAACCAATCACCGATTCCGATAATCCGCATAATTCCAAGAAGCCCAACCGTATTTTTTCTGACGGGCTTCAAATTGCTGTCGTTTATTTTCTATAAGTCGAAAATTATAATTTGTCTTTTCTATAATGCGGTCACGATTTTCATACAGCACAAATAAATTCTTGTCAGACACTTCATCTAACAGAAATTTCATGTCAATCGTCTTGGTATCTGCCGTCAGGTTGTAGCGGGTAATGGCGACATCCCAATTGATAAAACAAGTAAGAACCATCACCAGATATAAAGCCCAGGTATTTGTTTTCAGTAGATAATAAAAACTTTTTATGTCTCTGATTTTGTAAAACATAGTCAGCAATCCTAGCAAAGTCAGCACCAGAAATATCATCACACCAATGCGTTTATACGCCAGTCCATAAGCATCAATATATTTAAAATTCCGCATCCCCACCGACAGCGCGAGCATAGAATTTTGAAGAATCCAGGCATAAGCAGCTAGTCGAAGCAGGTTATTCTTTTTATAAAAATTCAAATTGTCTCTAAAGAAAAGAATCAGTACACTCATCGCCAAAACAATACTGATAATCAGCAGATAAGTGCCTTCATGTACAAACTGACTCAGTGCCGCTGGGCTTTGTTCGGTAGAATTCAGCCACAGATATTTGATGTCAATCATATTCACAACAAACAATAAGCCGTTCAACGATAAGACGACCATCAGGGCAATACGGTATTCATTTTTCAAATCCAGCATCCTAAAACTTGCAACATAATCCCTCACCTGACGTCGGCGCAATAAGACTTCTGTCTGTTTCGCCTGTCGGTTTTTCAGCCATTCATCAAAGGGCGACCAAAGCATACCGCCTACCAGAAATAAACCCAAAATGATAAAACCTACCCATTCTAATGAAAGATGCTGGAATGGCATCGCCAAAAAGTCTGTCGTATGGTTTGCAAACCTTCCCGACAAGTCTGCAAATTTTGGATTAGCGAAAGCGTAAAGTGCATAAAACATCCCAACTATTGAAAGTGGAATAATTCCAAATCGAGCATATAACCAAATTGGGCGAAAGCCTTTATATAATTTTTCCAGCGAACCAATCTGAAGGGCGATATTCAGCGGAGTAGTCACGCCCGCCAATGCACCGGCGATAAAAGCATAAACGGTGTGTTTCAAATCTGCACGATGCACAAAGCCCATCATAAGAATGACAGACAGTAAGTGCATAATCTTACTTAGTCCAGAGTTGTTCAGCACAACCAGCACGGCGGTGAGCAAGGTGCATATAATCGTGGTCCAGGCTGATTTTGAAAAACCTTCATCTGCTTTTGTTATCATCAAACTTATGACCAACAAAGCAGCAAACAATAAGGTGTTTATACCCATTTGCTCCTGCCAAAACAGATGATGATAAGCAAACAAGAGGATAAAGAAAAGGACATTAGTGGACTTGACGTTTTTCATAGTTTTTGTATTTTAAAAGTACTTTGAATTACAAAGTAACTATAAAAAACTGACTAATGCAAGGGGATTTGGGAAATTAGTGTGTTGGTGACTGGGTAATTGGTAATTGGGTATTGGTGACTGGGTAACTGGGATATTGGTAATTGGGGATTGGTAATTGGGATATTGGTAATATTGGTCTGTGTTGTCCTCAGCTCCGCTCGGACAACTAAAATCGCAGTTGGTTCAACGAAACCGCCTGCATTGAGCTAGGGCAAACGCATCAAACGTATACATTCAACATGTCGCACCTTTATTTGTGCTATATTTCCAACAAGAATACTGAACTAGCTTCGTAGATGCTAAACGTTTGTAGAAAATAGTCGACCAACAGCATTTTAGCTGCGTAGCTGCGACATGTTTTTCGCCATATTAGCCCGTGTTAAAATAGATCATTTTGGTG
>CALFBH010000085.1 GCA_937951615.1 uncultured Saprospiraceae bacterium
GACAACACGACAACACGACAACACGACAACACGACAACACGACAACACGACAACACGACAACACGACAACACGACAACACGACAACACGACAACACGACAACACGACAACACGACAACACGACATCGAAGAACTAAACAAAGTAGCAGCTTGGGCAATGGGAAAAAATCTGCAATTATGCATACATGCCATAGGCGATTGGGCGAATAGGGAAGTCCTCAATATATGGATGTATTTTTTACACGCTCTTAAATCTATTAAATCTTGACTTCAATAGGTGCATTGCGCAATTTATAATTGAAATCCAATACACTGGCATTGATGAATATGGTGCCAAATTTTTCTACAATGCCATAAGCTTCATGGATATGTCCAGCGAGGTGAATTTTGGGTTGAATGGCTTTTATTTTTTCCAATAAATCTTCACAGCCGACCGGGATACCGCCGACTGTTTTGTCCAGAATTTCAGCAGCAGGACCATGTGTGATGAGGATGTCGGTATCGTCAGGTATCAAATCCCAATGTTGACGAATATCTGCGCCGCGCTGCCGATTAAATGCCCAGTCGTAAAACCAGGGCTGCACTGGCGAACCCCATATTTTGATGCCTTCGATAGTAATGCCAGAATCATTTAGATAGATAACATTTTCGGGAATCAAAGCAGCTATTTCTTCGGCACTGTTTTGCTCAAAAAAGAAATCATGGTTGCCAGCAATGAATATTTTGTATTGATAATCCTGGCTAGAAAACCAGTCTAAAAAATCAAGCACAACTTCTCTTTCTCCTCTGCCAGATACATCGCCTGCATGGAGCAGCATTTCTCCGCCGGGGAGTTGTAGGGTGCGGTGTTGGCCGTGTGTGTCGGATATGGTAGTGATGTTCACGGTATAATTTCTTCTTTGATTAGTTGATGTGTTTCCAAGTCTATATATTTGGCACTGCGTTTTCCTTTGAGAATGATAAGAATATGTTCCAGCTTACTTTTTTGTTTTGGTATTATTGTAAAAATCTCAAATACTTGTTTTCCTAATTCCTGATTAGATAGCAATGAAGGAAAAGAACATCAGTATTGGGAGTATTTTCTTTATCATAATTTTAGGACGAATTTAATCCTGCCCTGTAACTTTTGGAGCATGTTTTTTTCTTTGAGGAAGTTCCGTTGTCGTCAGACGAATTCAGTTAGAAAATGCAGCATATTTTCAGAGATAAACCACCAATCTTTATCAAATCCTTCGTCTGCCGACTATCCCATACTTTAGTCGAACAGTACCTAAAAATTATGAGCGTATGTTTTTAAATTTGAGCGTGAACGTGAGTCGGCTGACATTTTCACAAATGGCAGACGACAAGATCAGCTCATTTTAACAATTTTTCTTATAAAACGCTGTTCTCCAATCTTAAGTTCCAAAAAATAAACGCCTTTCGGCAAATGCTGAATATTCAAGAGATCATGATCGGTCAGGTTTTCTTTTTCTATTTGCAAACGGCCATTCAAATCATATAGTCTTGCTGTAGTATTTACAGGTGTCTCTATACTTAAAAAATCAGTAGCTGGATTAGGATAGACTTTTATAGCGGGCAAAGCTGGGACATCATTTACATCCGTAAATAAACTGGGGATGAATTTTACAATACCCAATTCCTCGACACTTAGCCATAAGGCATCGTCATCGACTACGATACAATTGACATCATCGCCGGGCATGGGCGTGTTGCCAGAATGGTAATTGCTCCAAAAATTAAAAGTGCAGATGCCGCCAACGGCTGTGCCAATATAAAAGGTGCCGTCCAGTTCGGCGACAGAATTGATGCTGTTGTCGCAGATACCGGAGTTGAGCGTGATATACAAAAACCAGACACCTGCATTATCCAGAATATTCAGTCCGCCAGCAGGCGTGGAGAGCCATTTGTTTTGGTTAGCATCTATGTGTATTTGTAGGATGGTATTGTCATTGAGTAGAGAATTGTCGGCATCGTAAATGGTGAAGTTTCCGTTTTCCAGTCGGGCAAGTCCGCCATTGATTGTACCTATCCAAAGGACATTATTGGCATCCAAAGCCAGGCAGGGAATATTGCCAGAGAGTAGGGGAGAGTTGAATATGTTGAAGACCTGCCAGTCATTATTTGCAGCATCATAGCGGTGTAGCCCGCCCGTTGTACCAATCCAGATGATTCCGTTTTGATCAATAAGCATGGAACGGATAAAGTTGTCTTCCAAACCCGAATTGCTAAGGTCAAAAACAGTCCAGTTGCTGCCGTCATACTTTGCTAATCCGCCGAGGAAAGTACCGACCCATAGATTACCCACATCATCCAACATCAGGCTGCGAATGGCATTATCCGGCAAACCAGAATTATTGGTGTCATAGATTTCCCAGGTGCTATTTCCATCAAAATGAGCTAATCTGTAATCTGTACCAATCCAGACACCGCCTTGTCCATCGGGCAGTACGCAGGTTGCATTATTATAAGGTAAACCAGAGTTGGCTGTATTGTATATTGTCCAGGCTTGGCCATGAGCATAGGGGAGGAGCAGAAAAGTTGCCAGTATTGTCGTGAGGGATTTTAGGTAGAAATTATGCATTTTTGATGTGTTGTTGGGTTGCGAGTTGCGGGTTACGAGTTGCGAGTTGCGGGTTGCGAGTTGTCGTTGTTTAACTTGCAACACGACAGCTCGCAATTCGCGTAACTCGCAACTCAATTTTTTTTACAAAAAAGACCCACCGAAAATCGGCGGGCCTTTGATATTTTAAAGTTTATCAGTAGTTTCTGTAATGTGAACAGTTGACCTATTATACGGATTTACTAATCACCAATTCACTACTTACTAATCACTAACTTCCTGTGCATTGTTTCACCATCAGCAACTAATTCCAGGTAATAAACACCGGAAGAAAGTGCAGATACATCAATACGGTCGGTATAAGTACCGCTCATTGTACCGATGTCTTTGCTGAACACCTGACGACCCGTAACATCATAGATGCCATAAGCAGTTTCGTGGCTGCCAGTCATGGCAAACTCAATACTGAATTGTCCATTACTTGGATTTGGAAGTACAGAGAAGCCATTAACGAAAGTAATATCTTCATTAGCTACAGCTTCGACTACAACCTCTACTTCAGTTCTTGCGCTGACACATTCTGTATCTGGCAGTTGAACTTCCCAATCGTAGAAATAGTAGTAATATTCGTCACCATAATTTGAATCTAACAAAGAAACCACGTCGCTTAGTGTATATGGATAAGTCACGCCTGAATTAGAGCGCTGGAATACTGGGCTAAGATCTCCGTACAGTGTGTTATTATTATTTTCATCAGTGGTCAGGATATAACCTGTACCAGGCATAATGTCAAAATCCAATTCAATTCTGGACTCACCATTCACTACATCAACTGAGCGACTTAGGAGCAGGTTATTAGAATTATCACGTAATTGTATAATACGAACACCAGGTTCATTGGTATATACTTTGACAGATTTGAGGGTAAACTCACCCATTGCGTCAAATATAATTTGTCCATTATATTGAGAACCGCTATACTGACTGTTTCCTGTATGTTCAGGTGCGCCTGTGTAATCTAGCCCACCAGGCGTCAGGATATAATTTTCTACATAATAATTTGTATTGGTATAAAGGGCAGGTGTTGTATAAGTAGTACCCGTTCCTAATACTGTTCCACCTGTCATTACATCATACCAGCGTAGCGTACCACCTGAACCAGAAGCGGTCAGAGTTGCTTGCTGTCCTTCCTGAATCATTGCGCCATTTGCTGTAGGTTCAGCAATGCTATTGACAGTAACGGTAACGGCTTCTGCATTAGCCTGACCACAAGGTGTTGTTACGACACAAGAATATGTACCTGAAGTATTTACTGTGATACTGGAAGTTGTTGCGCCATTTGACCAGGCATAAGAACTACCAATTGCCGGAACAGAAAGCTCCACGTTTTCGCCACTACAGAATTCGACTGGTCCGCTTGCTGTAATCTCAACATCACTTGCCGAAGCAGTTTGCTCTGTCAAAGTAATTGGAGCAACCATAATATTGTCGTCCTCATTTTCTTCCAGTAATACATTATCAGGATCAACTTGTACTACAATCATATAATCCCCATTACAAACGCCAGGAGGAATAGTGATAAACATCCCATCTAGGTATTCATAATAAATATCTGTCCAACCCGCACTGATACCTTGATTGGTCATTCCACAGGAATAACCACCACCACCAAGTCCGTAATTTGGTGAATTTGTCGTGATGATATTATTATTCTCATCGCGGCAATGTCCGTTATAATACTGGCAGCTACCATAATCCATGAGGCAGAAGCCTAGTTTTGCACCAGCACCAATAATTGCCCAGTTGAGTGGATTGGGTTCAGTTGGATCTTCGATGCGGAGGGTATAAACACCCCAGTCATCAAAATGTGAGTGATTATGCGTAGGGTGATAAGTCATAGAACCAGCCCAACGATCTTCATAATTCATGGTATTGCCTTCTTTTTTGTAGATGCGTTGTTTCACCAGTTGTCTGGGCGTACTACCATCAGGACAAGTTGTAATTTGCTGGTTGAATATAGTGTCTGTACCGCAAACATAACTGTCAGTAGCAATGACGCGAAGTGGTCCGTGTCCTACATTTGGTGTAGAAACAGAAACCCGCAATTCGCCAGGAGTTTCAGGATTTACACTAGGATCAACCAATAAGTCGTAAGACAATTTGATGTTAGGCAGCAGATAGCAATCTGTACTACCATCTTCGCATAAACAACCTGATGCATCATTGATGGTGCAGGGCTGTGCAAAAGCGAAGAAAGGTGCCAACAAAAAGAGGGCGAGTGTAAGTAGATTTAACTTCATAATATTTTATTGAATTTTATCAGTATTATTTTAGGCTCATTTTTATGAGGATTGAAAGTGAAACAAGATTACAGTATTTTTGTTTTGCCTGCTTTGTGCAAAATATTATTTGCTTTTAATCCTACAAATTTATGAAAAATAAGTTGTTTTGTCTGAAAGTCCTTATTTATTAGTATCAATTTATTGTCATTTTTAGTAAATCGTCTAATTTTTACTGTTTATACGTAGTATTTTTTTTGATTATTTGTGGTGTATATAATATTTTATTGGTGTTTAGTTTTTGAAAAAAAAAGATTGATTTTTTGTTTTTAGTGCTTATTATCAATGATTTAAGTACTTTTTTTTATTGATTTATATATATGAGTTGTATTAATTTTCTGTTAATTTTTATTTTTAACATTTTGTAAATTTGTTAATAATATTTACATTTGCCTCCACAAGCAAATCCAAAATACATTTAAACACACTTACTATAAACTACCTCTGGGGCTAAACCAAATGATTTTAGTATGAAGGATACCGCTTTAATGGCTACGGCCTATGAAAATCAGAAATTTACGCCAATTAAAAAACAAGTTGAAACACTTTATCTTAAATACCACAAGAAAGTATATCAGAAGTGTCTACGCATGACCCGTTCAGAAGAAGACGCAGGTGATCTTAGTCAGGAAGTATGGATAAAAATTCTGGCCAAATTACCGACCTTTCAGCACAAAAGCCATCCTACCACCTGGTTATATTCTATTACCCACAATCATTGCATCGATTTTTTGAGAAAACGAACACAAGAAGTCAAATTTATGCGAGGCTATAGTAAGTTTAACTATGGCTTTGAATATACAGATTGGCAGTCTGACGAAATAGAACTTAAACAGTTGTTTGAAAAACTAGAGAGTCAGATTGAGCATTTTCGTGGACACGAAAAACTGAATATTCTTTGGCAAAAATACAGTGAAGGCAAAACGATTAACGAATTATCAGACTGTATGAATATCAGTGAGAGTGCCGTAAAGATGAGGTTGCAAAGAGCTAAAAAGACCTTAAGACAGAAAGTAACCTTGAAAATGAAAGAGGGATAAATATGATTGTATTTCATTGTTCGATTGCTGAATTGTTACATTGTTCGATTGTTGAATGGCTTCATTGCTATAATGGTTATTTTTTGCGTAGCAAAAAAACAATTCAACAATTCAACAATTCAACAATTCTCCCACCTAGTGAGTCACTATTATTTTTAATATCTGAGTATCAATATCTTAACGAGAGGTTCTTGTTTTAGTGCTGCTTTTTCATCACCAAAATATTCGCTTAAAATCTGTTGAGAAGAGACGCCCTCTTCTTCAGTGAGGTATTTGCGAATCGCTCTTGCTCTTCGTTGAACCAAAGCCAGACGATAAGGATTTTCAGTATCATCAAATGCTGGATCTTCGATAATGATATTGAGTACTGGTAACTCTCTGGCTGTTTGTGCGAGTGCTGCAAGATCTTGATGGAATTGAGCAGATAAATCGGCACCGCCCATTGCAAAATACACTTCATGTTGTGCTTTAAACGTGCCAGCTACTGGTGCAGTCTCTTCCACTTCCTGCTCTATGACCACTTCTGGTTCCGGTTCCATTAGCATACTGGTAGGAGAGTTGGCATTATTACCTTCTGTAATCGTTTGTAAGGCATCAATATTGACCTGCATAAAATTCATGTAGCGACTGGCTTCCTGGCTAGTTTCCATATTGGAAAATGAGATAAGCTGTCCTTCAATAAATCGCAATCTTCTGTTGATTTTGTCTATTCTATTTTGATCGAGAAAAGAATTTCTGGATAAATTGTCGATTTCGCTTGCCATAGCTTTCAATTCACCATCATAATACTTGATTTCGAGTGGTACAGAAGCGGGTGGCGTGGCAGTAGCGAGGTCAGAGATAGCTAGTTCTACATCATCCGTGAGTATAATTGCAGGAACTATGTTTTCGGGTTCTGGCGGTGTTTCTTCTACAGCGGGTTCTAGTTCGGGCATTTCCATTTCAACTGCAATCTCTGGTGCTTCTTCATTGAGTTCTGTAAATGAAGGTGTTGCTACGAGTTCAGGCGTTTCTTCTTCCATTGCGGCCGAAATAGGATCTATAACTACAACCGATGGCGGTATATCTACTTCGGGAGTTTCTGCTTCTATAGTGATTGTGGGCGGTATTATAACAATCTCTGGCTCAGAAATTATGAGATCGACCTCTTGGTTGTCAGGATTTTCCATCTCTACGTCGGGTGGAAATAACTCTTCTTCAAGCATAGTAATTTCAGGGTTAACGATTAGCTCTACCGAAGGTTCCTCGGCAGCTAATCTCTCTTCTTCTGCAATACGCTTGGCTTCGTTTGCAGCTATTCTATCCGCTTCGATTTTCGCGAGGCGTTCTGCTTCAATTTTGGCTTGTTCTTCAGCAATTCTTTCTTCCTCTGCAATGCGCTTGGCTTCGTTTGCCGCGATTCTATCCGCTTCAATTTTTGCGAGGCGTTCTTCTTCGATTTTGGCTTGTTCTTCAGCAAGTCTTTCTTCTTCTGCAATACGCTTGGCTTCATTCGCGGCAATTCTATCCGCTTCGATTTTCGCGAGGCGTTCCGCTTCGATTTTGGCTTGTTCTTCAGCAATTCTTTCTTCTTCTGTTCGCTTAGCTGCTTCTGCGACCATTCTATCTGCTTCTTTTTTCGCCTCTATTACAGCTAGTCTTTCTTCTTCTGCTTCTCTTTTGGCTTCCAATTCTTTTGTAATACGTTCCTGCTCGGCTTTAAATGCTGCGATACGTTTAGCTTCTGATTCTTTTTGTAAACGAGCTTTTTCTGTTGCAATACGATCAGCTTCCATTTCTGCTTGTCGTCGAGCTTCTTCTTCTGCTTGTCTTTTTGCTTTTAACTCGACGGCAGCTCTTTCTTCTTCTGCAATACGCTTGGCTTCATTTGCAGCGATTCTGTTTGCTTCAATTTTGGCCTGACGTTCAGCTTTTTCCTGAGCTTCTAATTCCGCAATCTTTTGATTTACGATAGCACGTTTAGCTTCAATTTCTGCGGTCAAACGTGCTTCTTCTGCGCGCTTAGCTTCTAACTCAGCTTGTATGCTTGCCTGTTCTGCCAGCCTTTGTGTTTCAATTTCGGCCGCGATTCTTTTTTCTTCTTCAATTCTTTTGGCCTCGATTTGAGCTGCGATGCGTTCTGTTTCTAGTCTTTCCGCTTCACGCTTGGCTTCCATCTCTGCTTGTAACCTTGCCTGTTCAGCTAGTCTTTTGGTTTCAATTTCGGCCGCGATTCTTTTTTCTTCTTGAGCTGCATTAGGACTAGATACGACGGTTTCGCCAATTATACCTTCCTGTACACCGCTTTTGACATCGACAATGCTTTCAGTGACAAGTCCGTCTTTCATTTCGCGCACTGTCCAGGTATCAGGACTTAATAGGTCTTTCATTTCTGCTTCTACCTGGGCTTTTTTATTCCTAAGTTGAAGTAGACGCAATTTTGCATCATTTATGTTACCCGCTGTTATATCAGCTACCTGTTTGAGTGTATCGCCGTCTTCATTGATAATGACGGTGACTGTTTCTTTTACATAATTCAGGTCGCTATCTTTTTGAGCATAGCTTATTTGCAATAATAGCAATATCGGAAACAAACAGAATAAATGCTTTTTCATCGTGAAAATTTTCTTTGGATAATGGATTGAGTCTGATATAATAATTACTCGAAATCCGTTTTTTCTTCTTTTAACGTGCAAAAATAAGATAATCCTGTTAGATTAATGTGTGAAAGCCATTTTTTGCGTGTACAAAAGTTGAATATTTTACAAAGCTTGTGTTTTTACTTAAAATAGTTGTCCATACTATTTGGATTTTGCTAAAAAATCATATCTTTGCACTCGCTTTTGAAAGAACCAATTTTTATATCATGAATGCAATCGTAGAAATCGCTGGACAACAGTATAATGTAGAACAAGGACAAGAGTTCCATGTTCACCAACTTAAAGCCGAAGAAGGAGACAAAGTTACCTTCGATAAGGTTTTGCTTGTTCATAGCGATGCAGGTACACAGGTAGGAAAACCTACTGTAAGTGCTGCTAAAGTAGAAGCCACTGTTATTAGACACGAAAAAGGCGATAAAGTTATCGTTTTCAAGAAAAAAAGAAGAAAAGGGTATAAGGTGAAAAATGGTCACCGTCAGTGTTTTACTCGTATCAAAATTGACAGTATTATAGCTTAATTCAGGTGTCTTGACCTGTAAGAATGTTTGTTGTAATCAAACAACACAAAGACTTATTTAAAAAAATCTAAGATAAAATGGCACATAAAAAAGGAGCCGGTAGTTCAGATAACGGGCGCGATTCGATTAGTAAACGCCTTGGCGTGAAAAAATTTGGTGGTCAATATACCAAGCCAGGCAATATTTTAGTTCGCCAACGTGGTACTAGATTTCACCCGGGTGAAAATGTAAGTATGGGAAGAGACCATACCTTACATGCTTTAATTGAAGGAACTGTGAAATTCACAAAAGGACGTAAAGACCGTACTTTTGTAAACATCCTTCCATTAGAAGGAGTCGTTCTAGCTCCAAAACCTAGAAAAGTAAAGAAAAAGAAAAAAGCCGCTGCACCAGTAGCTGCTGGAGATGATACTGCAAACGCAGACGCAGATGCTAAAAAAGCAGCAAAAGCTGCTGAGAAAAAAGCAAAAGCCGATGCAAAGAAAGCCGCAAAGGCTGAAGCTGAGGCTGCAAAAGCGAAAGCTGACGCAGAAGCTGAAAAAGTTGCCGATGCAGCAAACGGAGCAGATACAAAAACTGCTGATGAAGCTAATCTTCGTATGGCTGCTGCTGCACCAGCATCAGATGTGCCAGAGGAAGTAACGCTTGATTTGGACATGTCGGAAGATGTGAAGGAAGAAGCACCAGCACCAGTTGCTAAAAAAGCAAGTAAAGCCAAAAAAGATGACCTGAGAAAAATCGAAGGCATCGGTCCTAAGATTGCAGAACACCTTGGAAACGGCGGAATTATTACATTCGCTGATTTGGCAGGTGCGAAGATCGAAAGACTTCAGGAAATACTGGATAATGCTGGTCCTCGTTACCGCATGCACAATCCAGCGACCTGGTCACAACAGGCTGATTTGGCTGCTAATGGCAAATGGGACGAGTTGGAAAAACTACAAGATGAATTGGACGGCGGTAAGCCGAAAGAATAGGTTAGCCATTTAGGTAAAACCAAAAGAAAAGACCTGATAGATTTAATCTATCAGGTCTTTTTTTTGTAAAATTGGGGGCTACTATTTCAACTTGGGTTAAGGATATAATAAGTACTTTTTTCTTAGCCTCTTAAAGTTGTTCAAATCCTCCTGCCAGCTTCGTCGAATTTCCTCCTCCGTTTTTCCTGCCTTTATTTGTGCCTGCAAAGTAGTATTCCCAGCCAGTAGATTAAAGAAATTATTTTCATTAAAAAAAGAAGCCTTGTCTGGAAATGCCTGATACATATCAATCAGATAAGTCAGTTGCAATTGAGCTTTCTGTCTGACTGCTTCTTTTGAAAGCTTAGATAGATTCAGACCATTACAAACTTTATTTTCATGCTTTGGATACTTCGCACCAGGTTTGGGAACTGGCGTAAAAGTATAATCTCCAATGGTATTGTCGGGATGTCCGATGACCTGAAATTGCTGATCTGTACCACGCCCTACACTAAATGCTGTTCCCTCAAAAAAGCAAAGCGAAGGATAAAGGTAAATGGAACGGGCATTGGGTAGGTTGGGGGAGGGCTTGATGGGCAATTCATAAGGCGTATCGTGTGTATAGTTTTTACACTTGATATAAGACAACTTACACTGCACGCCATCTTTTAGCCAGCCTTCACTATTGACCATTCGCGCATATTCAGCAACCGTCATGCCATGCACGACAGGGACTTCATGCAAACCAACAAAAGAGCTTTTAGCAGGATCAAGCACAGGTCCATCAACATAATGCCCATTTGGATTGGGACGATCTAAGACCAGCACGGGAATACCTTGTTCGGCGCAAGCCTCCATCACATAGCTCATCGTAGAAATATAGGTATAAAACCTCGCCCCCACATCCTGAATATCAAAGACCACCATATCTAGTCCTTCCAACATCGCTGCTGATGGCTTTTTGTTTTTGCCATAAAGCGAAACAATCGGCAGACCTGTTTGTGTGTCTTTCCCGTCTTTTACCTTTTCGCCAGCATCAGCAGTACCGCGAAAACCATGTTCTGGCGCAAATATTTTCTGAATATCGACACCCAAAGCCAATAAAGTATCCACCAGATGAACTGCTCCGACTTGGGAAGTTTGATTGACGACTAGTCCAACTTTCTGCTCGCCGATCAGTCGAAAATATTCGCCGACCTGACTAGCACCAGTGAGGACAGGCTGAGCTTGTTGTTGCTCAAACTGTCCTTTTTTTATCTCTGTTTCTGCTTGTGGTATGCTGTCTTTGGGTGTCGTATTGCAAGCTGCAAATAGTTGAATACCGATAAAGATTAGAGTGAGTGTATAAAGGTAACTGCAACCATATACATTCAGTTTCGCAAAAGCGTAGGGTTTAAACCCTACGCTTTTGCGAAACTGAATGTGAGCTGAAAGGTGTTTGTTCATTAATCGTATCATCATTTACGTTTTTTCTTCTTCTTTTTGATGCCTTTGATCTTGTCGTATTTTTTGTTTTGCTTTTTAGTCAGCAATTTTCTGATCTGCACATCTGTTTTTTGCTTGGTGGATTTGCGTATGGTGCGGTATTTTTTGCTGTCTTCTTCTTTCAGAGGTGCTATTTTTTCGAGTCTTTGTGCTTCGTCGAGATAGATGGCATAGATGTTATCTCGTTGCTGATTGTCGAGTTTTAGTTTTTTGGCAAAACTGTCTGTTTTACGTTTTACTTTCTCTGCGAGAGAAGCATTTTGTGCCAGTAATCCACTTGTGGTGAAGAGAACTACGGAGAAGAGCAGTAGTAATTTTTTCATTTTTAAATTTTATTTTAATGTTTATTGAGACCTATAGATATAACAAAAGAGTTCGAGGCGACTGAAGTCGCCTGTACCTTCTAAAACAAAACCGCTAAGCCTTTTTCATTATATTTCAATAAGCCTGGAAATGCAATATGCGTACCAAAATAAATCGCTTTCTGCTCGGGATCGCGTCTTCTGATTTCTTGAATAGCGGCTGTCCATTGCACGGTTATAGAGTCGTACTGGCTGGACATGTTTGGATACTTGAGTTGGAAACCATGTCTTAGTGCGTCGGCAACTATAATCAAGTGTTCACCATTGGAGCGTACTTCTATGGCATAATGGTCACTACGATGTCCGGGCGTATAAAACATAGACATACCGAGCAGAAATTCAGCATCATCTTCTACGAGTATCAGTCGGTTTTCTAGGCTTTTTAACGTTTCTAGGGCGTATTTATTTCTGTTTTTTACGCTTTGTTGAATCCGTTCTGTCGGAAAAATTCTAGACAAAGCATCGAAAAATTCTACATTGAGTTGGTTTCTGGATTCTTCATCATTCCAAAGCCGGTGGGAGCGTTTTGGCATGATGATTTTGGCTTTCGGAAATGAATCCAAACCACCAATATGGTCGCTGTCAGCATGAGTGATGATGAGGTAATCGACTTTCGAGGGGTCTATGCCGGCTTCCTGCATACTATTTGTCAGGGCATCGCCTCCGCTTCCAGTATCAATCAAAATACTCAAATCACCAGTAGCTAAATGGAGGTAGTTGAAACCAATACTGACGGTTTCATCTGTGGCACCATGTTCTAAGTGAGCAGCCAAGACTTTTTCTTTGAGACTAGGATGAAATTCTTTGTATATAGGCAGGCTGATTGCATTTTCTTTTAATGCTGTACAGTTGATGTTGCCGAGTTTAAATGTGTAGTGGTTCATTTTTTGTTAATTACGAATTACGAATGACACTTCGAACTTGTCCTCTCTGGATTTTTTATTTGCATTGGAAAGTTTAGCAAACTCGCTTCCCGCAAGAGCTATGCACAAGTTTACGAAACTGCCTACTCCCCAGTCCCCCGACTTCCCATCAGCCAGTCAATATCCGACTTAGTGAGGAGCAGATTATAGATGGAGTTGCTGCGATTGAAGGCGGCGGAGAGGTATTGATTTTGAATATTTCTATAATCAATTGAGGAGATCTTTCCGGCTTTGTATCGCTCTGCTGCCATACCGAGGTTGCGTTGAATGACGGCTAATTGCTCGTCATTCATGGACAAGATACGTTTTTGATTATTATAATTGCTAATTAGAATATCAATTTGATTGTCAAATTCAGCTGCTGCTTTTTGGCGATCGAGTTTAGCCGTTTCTTCTTGGATTTTGGCGACTTCAATGTCTTGTTTATTGAGTTTGCCATCATATAGATTCCAGCTAAAACCTGCGCCTATGCCGATGTTTGCTCGATTGCCGAAGTTGGCTTTAAATGGTTTTCCAGTCGTTGGGTCTTCTTTGAATAATTGGAAATAATTTTCTGATAGTCCGGCATTTCCATTAAAATTGATGGCTGGTTTTCGGACGGTTTCGGTGATTTGTGTATTGATGCTGCTGAGGTCTTGTAGAATTTCGAGGCTGCGCAGGGTGTAGTTGTCTTGTTTGAGTGCTGCGCGGAGCTTTGTCGGGTCGAGTTCTTCTGGCTGCGTTTCCAGGATGCCTTGAAAAACATAATCTTCTTCGGGACTGATATACAGAATGCTATAAAGTGATTGTTTGGCTAAACTGATGAGTTGTTTTTGGTTGAGAATATTGATGCTGTCGCTCAAAATAGCTTCTTCAAACTGCGCAATATTGAAGGAATTTCCAGAACCAAATTGCTTGCGGGTTTCTTCGTATAATAACCTCTTTTGCGATAGCTTATAAGATTCCCTGAGCAATTCCAATCTTTCTCTTTGCAATAAGACCTCCTGATAAGACTGATAAATATCCCGTATCAAATCATTGATCGTAATATTTTGTAGGAGTCTTTGTTGGTCTGCAAGTGTTTCTAATTGCTTTTTGAGCATTTTAACCCGACCGCCACCAAATATGGTATAATTTACATCCAATGAGCCGCCGAGGGTACCAGAAAGATAGGTGCCATTGAGAAAGCTATTGGGATTATTATCATTAATCATATTGAGGTTGGCATTGCCATTCAGGTCGACACTGGGTACTTTGCCTGTTCTTGCCCAGTTGTTATTTTTGTCTGCAATCTGGATATTGGCTTGGTCTATCTTTATTTGGTAATTATTTTCTAAGCCTATAGCAATGGCTTTTTCGAGGGTCATGACTTCTTGTGCCTGTAGGTTGAGGGCGGAAAAAAGTAGTAAGAGTAGGGATATTGCCACTGAACTGGTTTGGAAAAAAATTGTATATGTACTGGAAAGGTAATCTCGGACGAGATTACATCCCCTCTTGAGAGGGGAACGGAGGGGGGTGTTGGCTGAAACACTGGCAAATGACGTGTAATCAAACTGGCTCTCAGGGCTTGACACACCCCTATATTCCCCTCTAAAGAGGGGATGTATTTCGCTTTGCGAAACACCTTGTTTACACTGTTGTTTTTTAGAACTAATCAGCTCTCCCTTCAAAGGGGAGGAAAATTTAAAGGCTGATGTTCTAAAAAACAATATTTTAAAATAATTATACATCAAATCAGATTTTGAGAAATTTTAAGGGACAACATGACCAGTACAACCAAAGAGCCTAGCACAAAGAGGGCAGCTAAAAGCGTCAATGGCCAAGGATGTACACGATTAGGGTAAGCAGGTTCTACCATTTCGGGGGCAAGGTTTTCACCAGTCCAAATACTTGTGGTGAATAGCCTGACATTATTGGCAATACTCAGTAAAGCAGGCAGTAAAACCAGTAAAACAAAGGTAGCAATCATCAGTCCGAAAGCAACCGAAATAGCCATAGGAATCAGGAATTGCGCCTGGACACTTTTTTCCAGCATCAAGGGCAATAGACCAGCAACGGTAGTCAGCGTAGTGAGCGTAATGGGCCGAAATCTGGATACGCCGGTGTCATATAAAGCTTGCTCAAAGGGCAAGCCATTTTTTATTTTGACATTAAAGGTGGAAATAAAAACCAGTGCATCATTCACCAAAATACCGACTAAGGCAATGACACCAAGTATGGAAAGAAAGCTAATGGACACGCCCATAAACCAATGCCCAAAAGCCACACCAATAAAACCAAAAGGCAAAATCGCAAAGACAATCATCGCTTGACTGACCGAACTAAAGGTGAGGATAATGACAAAAAACATGCACATCAGTACGATAGGAATGACAGTCCGCATGGAAGCGATTGTTTCGCCAATATCGCGTGCTTGTCCTTCTATACCGACTTTCACGGCTGGATATTTTTCGAGTACTTTGGGTAATATAATACTTTGAATATCAGCATTGACGTCGCTGACCGATACATTGTCGGCGGCGACATCGGCAGTGACACGAATTTCTTTTTGTCCGTCAATGTGGTTGATATTGATAATGCCTCTTTCCTGTTTAAAGTCCACCAATTCCCGTAAAGGGATAGACTGCCCGCTGCTGCTGCGTACCCGTATATTGGCGAGGTCTTCGAGCGAACTTCGGTCTTCTAGTTTGTAGCGCACCCATACTTTCACTTCATCAGAACCACGTTGCAATCTTTGTATTTCTGCACCAAAAAATCCTTGTCGGACATAGCGGATAATATCGCTTAGTGTGAAGCCGAGATTATAAGCTTTGGGTTTGAGTTCCATTTTCAATTCTTTCAAACCTTCCTTATTACTGTCCTGTATATCTCGCAAGTCCTTGATGCGTCCCAGCTCGCCTTTCAATTCCGCGACAGCGGCTTTGAGGTCATCATCATTTTTACTCAATAAAGAAATAGAAACCGGATCGCCAAAAATACCGCCTAGTCCGAAGACCAATTTTTGCGCAGCATCAATAGGACCCAACTCCTCCCGAATCGCCGCCACAATATCTCGGTTGCGTATGGAATCGCGTTGCTCGCCTTCCAAGAGATAAATGGTCATGGAGCCTTCGTAAGTATTGGGACCGATATTGGTCTGGACCTTTTCAATGACATCTGTTTCTCCATTATAATACTTTTCAGAAAGCCTTTCGTTCACTCGCCAGGCTGCATCTCCTATGCTGTCCATGAGGTTATAGACCTGTCCTTCGCGTGTTCCAGCGGGCAGTTCGAGCGTGATGTTGAAATTATCGCCTTCTATATTAGGAAAAAAAGTACCCTTTATAAATCCGCCCTGAAAAGCCCCTACGCTAATCAGCATCCCCACAACACAAAGCCCGATAGCTGGGAAGCTGTATTTCATACTAAGTTTGAGAATAGGCCCATATAATTTATTGCGAACGAAGTCCATAATGCCATCAAAAAAACGGGTAATTATATTGCCTTGTCCTGCTTTGAGTGCCCTCGAATGTGCAACGTGGGCAGGCAGGATAAACGCGCCTTCAATCAGCGAGAAAATGAGCGTAAAAATGACGACAATTGCCAATTCCCTAAACACATCACCGAGGAAACCATCCAGAAAAAAGAAGGCAGAAAAAGCGATGACGGTGGTGAGAATAGCGGAAGTCACGGCAGGCAGTACTTCCATTGTTCCTTCCAAGGCTGCCTCCATAGGCGGTGCGCCTTTTTCGTAATGCTGGTAAATATTTTCGGCAATCACAATTCCATCATCTACTAAAATACCGATGACGACAACCATTCCAAAAGTAGAAATGACATTGATCGTAATACCCAACATTCCAGCCGCGATAAACATGCCTGCAAAGGAAATCGGAATAGCCAGTGCGACCCAGAAAGCGATACGGAAGTTGAGAAACATCGCCAGCAAGAGTAGTACGATACAAAAACCAATCAGCCCGTTTTCTTTGATAAAACTAATCCGTCCATTGAGGTATTCCTTTCCATCTCGGATGATGTCGACTTGTATTTGCGGGTATCTTTGTCCAAACTCTTTGAGATAAGCTTGTGTGGTTTCGCTATTATCAAACATATCTTCCTCAAGGGTATTGAAGACAGTTATGACAACAGATGGTCTGTCATTGAGGAAAGTACGTTGTGGGGAATCTGCCCATTGGTCTTTGACATCGGCAATTTGATATAGGCGAATCTGCCCGCCATTTGGACTACTGCGGACAATGATGTCCTCAAATGACTGTGCATAGTAATTTTTGTTTTCAGCACGAATGAGAAATTCTTCTTCCTGTGTTTTAATGGTTCCGCCAGTAGAAAGCAGGTTGTTGCCAGCCACAGCCCGCACGGCTTCATCGAAAGTGATATTTAAAGCCCGCATGTCCTGTTCACGGAAGCTGATTTCTATTTCTTCATCGGGGAAACCCGAAATATCAATTCTGGAAATGCCATCTTTAGCCAGTAAATCATCTTCAATTTGCTCGGCATGATTTTTTAGTGAGCGTAAGCTAATATCGCCACTCAGCGAAAAAATAAGCGATGAACTCAACTGATCCTGTACATAAATCACAGGCGGCTCCATCGTGCCAGGAAAAGAACTGATGCGATCTACGGCATTTTTGACATCCTGTATCACATCATCTGCATCTGCGCCACGCTCTACTTCTACGGAGACTGTTGCCGCATTTTCGGAAGAGACAGAAGAGGTTCTTTTTAATCCTTCTATGCCCACCAGATTTTCTTCGATTTTGGAGGTGATGCCTTCTTCCATTTCTGCTGGAGAAGCTCCAGGGAAAAAGGTACTGATGATGATGGTACGATTGGGACGTTCTGGAAAAAAGGTTGTTTTGAGACCCAACAATCCCAACATGCCGACGACAAGGATAAAGACCATCAGCAGATTAGCTGCTACGGAGTTTTTTAAGAAATAATTTATTATTGAACGCATAGTGTGGTGCTAATGAGTGAATGTTGGAATGATAGAATGAATGAATTTTTGAATGAGTGAATGTGTAAGCAAACGATTCGTAATTCGTAATTAACAATTAAATCATTCCTCGATTGCTTGTGCTTTCTGTCCTTCATAAATATTATTCACCCCTTTTGTCACCACCAAATCTGTACGGTCGATGCCTTTAACAAAGAGCGTTGTTTCGCTTCGATTTACGATTTCTATCTGCTTTTTTATGAGCGTGCTGTCCTGTAAAACGAAGACTTTATTTTGATCGACTAAAATGGAATTTGGAATTTCTATGACCTGGCGGAGCGTGCTGCCATTGAGTGTACCACGTAGATACATGCCATCGCGAAGGCTGCTGCCATAAACGGAAATAAACACCGGAACATTTTGCGTCGTCTGATCTATTTGTGTGCTGATGCGACTGACTCTGCCCATCCAGGTTTTGTCAAATTCTTCGGAGTAAAGTTTGACTTTTTGCCCTCTTTTGATGTATTGAAAGTCGCTGGTCTGCACAGGAGCTTCCAGTTCAAATTTGGAGGTGTTCATAATGGAGGCGAGCGGGCTGCCCAGATTCACAAGTGAGCCGGGATGCGCATTGATGTCCATAAAAGTACCATTGAAAGGAGCATAAACACGGTAGTCCTGCATACGATCTTCCATACTTTTTATGGTATAATATTGTGCCTGAATGTTTTTACCAGCAATGTAGTATTTTTCATCCTGACTGCTGATTTCCGGGAATTTTTTGACGGGTTTTTGTGCATCAAATTCATCCAGATAAGCTTTCCATTTTTCAAAAGACGCTGGATAGTCAAACTTCAAATCTGGCATCATTTGAGAAATGGCATTGAGTAGAGAGGCGCGTTGAGCATAGAGGCTATAGGCATCGGTCGTATTATCAATTTCAAATAATAAATCGCCTTCTTTGAATCGGTCGCCTTTTCTATGTGTCGTGCCAGTGGACATCAGTTTGCCGCCGACTTCCGAAGCCAAGTTTATTTTTTCATAGGCATTGATACGTCCGTCCAGCGTGATTTCTGCTTTGGTATCTGTTGGCTTGAAAGACGCCACATAGACATTCCGTACCTGCTCCACAATGCGTTCTTCAGAAACCGTAGATTCTTTTTGTGCCGACATTTTTTTGTAGCCTGTAGAACCGCCAAGCAACAGCGCAAGGGTGATGAGGATGGAGATTAAAGACACAATGATCTTTCTGGCTAGTGTATTCTTCTTTGGGTTGGTTTCGTTCTGTGTATTGGTTTCGTTCATTTTTTGTTAGTTTGATTGTTGGCTTTTATAGACAACACTTCTTGTATTTCTTCCCACTTCCACAGGGACATGGATCGTTTCGCCCGACTTTTTTCTTTTTCTCTTGTGGTTTGGAGATGATTTTAGGCGGCTCATAATATCTGGCATAGCGTGTTTTCCAGCCTTCGACTTGTTCTATTTGTGGCTTGGCCATATCAGGGTATTTAAGTACACCCGTTTCCAATTCTTCTATAGCTGTTTTTACTTCGTAAAAGGTCATACCATCAGGACGAAATTTTCTATTATAAGCCTGTAGTTCTTTAAGCTTGGGTAAAGCAGCAGTGATTTGGGCATGAGCAAGTCCAACGGCAAATGAATCTGACCAGATAGATTCTTTATAGTCTAAAATGCGGTTGATCTGTGCAAGATGGTGGGGGGCAGTTGCAAAAAATAAACATTCA
This sequence comes from uncultured Saprospiraceae bacterium, assembly GCA_937951615.1. Classification (GTDB taxonomy): domain Bacteria; phylum Bacteroidota; class Bacteroidia; order Chitinophagales; family Saprospiraceae; genus JAHDEO01. Next base: position 19,482 of record CALFBH010000085.1, read on the forward strand.
TGTAGGAAAAGCGTAGGACTCGTACTCTTTGTTTTCGCTGCTTCTTCTATTGCATTGAGAAAAGGAATAGTAGCAACATCGCCCAGTTCTTTGCAAAGTATATCTACAAGTAAATGTCCCTGCTCATTTAAATAATCCCAGTCATCTTCCACGCCTGCGTACAAACTAATTACAGGCTGAACCAGTTTTTCTGAAGGATGACATTCAGCTACCACAGCATACCAGAGCGTAGCAGAACTGTTATAGCCATCAGTTGTATCATCATAAATATCTGTATAGGCATTGCTAAGGATAAAAGCAAGTTTGTCTATGATTTCATCGGTCGTGGGATGATTGCGTAGAAATTCAATAGCCTCAATAGGCACTCTTTCCTGCCTGCGTTCAATTTCGTGAAAAGCTTCTTGTATTGTAGTGATTTTCATTTCTTTTTTACGGTTTTAAAATTATCAAAATTAAAAATTAAATATGCTGAAAATCCCCCTTTGGAGCATGGATGATTGGTTCTAAATTAGCCCTGAAAGGGCGGTATATATCAGGATAGGACACCGTCCTATCTTATCTGACAATTACAGAAAGGACGGTATATTTTATTTCGCCCCGTCAGGGCTGGCAAATATGGGATATAAACAAAAATAGGACTGCGTCCTATCCTGACATATTTCGTCCTTTCAGGACTTTTTCAAAACCAATCACCCCTGCCTTTGGAGGGGGATTTTTGAGTATTTTAGCCAACTTAATTCCAAACAGTAAATATACCTATTTGTTCGATACCAAATCAGATAAAGTCGTACAAAATCCCTCATCGGGTATTCTGAATTTCTCTGCTGCAATGTGCTGTACTTCCAGTTCTTTTTTCAGTACAGAAGTAGAACGCTCCATATTATCATCTGCTAGTGGAAAAGTACCAAAATGCATCGCTACACTTTGTTGCGAGCGGACGTCCTGATGAATCTGCACAGCTTCGTTCGGCGATACATGAATAGGCGACATAAACCATTCAGGGATATAAGCTCCAATAGGAATAAAAGACAAATCAAAAGGACCTTCACGTTCGCCGATGGTTTTGAAAATATCGCTGTAACCAGAATCGCCGGTGTAGTATATCTTGTGGCTGTCGGATTGAATAATAAAACCCGCCCACAAGCTTGTATTTTGGTCGAAGATGCCTCGACTGGAAAAATGATTGGCTGGAGTCGCTTTGATGTTCAGTCCTGCAATTTGGGTGGAAGCCCACCAATCAAGTTCAATGACTTGTTGACAACCCCACTTTTTTAAAATGCTTGACACACCAAGTGGCGCAACAAAAACCGGATTCCATTTTTTTACAATTCGCTTGATGGTATTTGCATCCAAATGGTCATAGTGATTATGGCTGACCAAGACCAGATCAATGCGAGGCAGGGCTTCAAATGCTAGCCCTGGTGGGCGCATCCTCGAAGGTCCCATAAACTGAAAAGGGCTACAGCGTTCTGACCAAATAGGGTCGGTCAGGATATTCATGCCTTTATGTTGAATCAGAAAAGTGCTGTGATTGACAAAAGTATATTGAATATCATTTTCATCGACCGGAGGGACAGGTTCGGTGCGGACAAAAGTTTCATAATTTTTCTGCCATTTATCGGGTTTTCGTTCTCTCGCATATTTGAAAACAGCTCCAAAACCTTTGGCGTCTCGTCCGCTTGGATTTCGAAATTTTTTGCCATCAAAATGTGGCGATACCGGACCTTTATAGCCTTTTGAAGACAGCAGGTAGCCGATGATGAGGGCTATTGCCCAAAATGTGAGAAAGGAAAAGAGTATAATTTTTAAAATAAGCATCTACATTGATTTTGAAAAGGAACTGCAAATGTACAGGTTTTGTTTTTAAAAAAATGTCCTATATTCAAGATGAACAGTTTGCCTTTTTTGTCGTATAATTGGGTTTTAATAGAACTGAAATGACAAAAACAAAAGACACCGCAGTGTTGCTGATTCATTACGTCACAGAAGATTTGGATGCTGGTCCCATTATCGAACAAGGCATTACGCATGTAACACATAAGGAAAATACAGCCGACTTTGTGAGAAAAGGAAAAGACATTGAGAAAATTGTCCTGTCAAATGCGATTGCAAAAGACCTAGCGCACAAGATTCTGGTCTATGATAATCGAACGGTGGTGTTTGATTGAGTACAGCAGCTATCAATATGGCAATTGCATAAAATATTTTTTAAACCACTAAGCGCACTAAAGGACATGAAGCCGATAGCTATACGGCTTGTATAAGTGTAAAGAACACGAATGAATTTCCCTTTGTGTTCTTTTTATCCTGTTAGTTTTAGTGTTCCTTAGTGGTTAGAAAATGGATACGTATAAGACTAATTTATTTTTATGCGATTCCCATACAGCTATCGACCATCGACTACGGACTATGGACGGTAACGAAGTTACCATTAAAAATTCTTCCACATCATCGACTCCATCGGCTTCTCAGAGCGTTTATTGTATTTGGCGTTTTTCTTTTTATTATAATAATTTTCAATGTCGCCTTCTACGGCAAAATAAATCAACTGACCAATTGGCATGTTAGCATAAATGCGTACCGGATGGATGCAGGAAATTTCCAGTGTCCAGGCATTGCAAAAGCCAACATCGCCCTTGCCCGCCGTTGCATGAATATCAATACCTAGTCGGCCAATGCTTGATTTGCCTTCCAGAAAAGGGACAGAATTGTGCGTTTCGGTATATTCTGCGGTCACACCAAGATACAGTGTGCCAGGCTGAATGACGTAACCTTCTTCTGGTATGATAATCTCTTCGATCTGATTATGTTTTTTGGCGTCTAGTACTTCGTCTTTATAAGTGGCCATATATTTTCCGAGATGCACATCATAGGAATTGGTGCCTAGCGCATTTCTGTCGAAAGGTTCAATGACGATTTCGCCAGTCTCAATGGCTTTTAATATTTTTTTATCGGATAGAATCATGTTGGTTTTTTTATATGTGTTGCTGAACTGGGGTGTTTTACTGGGTTGCGCATCGGGGTGTTTTTTTGAACCACTAAGTTTCGAAGGGGCACTAAGGGGAATTTAATCGCTCAATTAGCTCAATTTGCCTCACCTAGCCTCTCCATCCTTCGGCGGAGAAAGACTTCGGCTGCGCTTGCGTCGCGTTGCTTGCAAGCTGGACTTTTTTAGTGGCAGTTTCAGTAACTCAATCAACTAATTGCCAATATCCCAATCAACCAATACCCCAATCAAAAATCAAATTTAAATCTTAGGTTAATACGTCTTGATGTTAGGTAATTCGGTACGGCTACATATTGGTTTTGAATGGTTTTCACCCAGGTGTTTGAAGCAGCATTGGCAACTTCCAGTAGGTTGAAGACTTCAAAGCTCATCCAGGCGCGACGGGTGAAGCGGAAGGGATTTCTGCCTCGTTTCATACGGCGTTCTGCATCCCAGAGTAAATAGGAGAAACCAATATCAATACGATGATAAGGCGAGTAGCGGTACGTATTTCTATAGACTTCATTATTGCGCGGAATACCAAAGGGCAATCCTGTACCCACCACAAAATTCAGGTTCATTTTAAAGTTTTCATTCTTGGGCAGGTAATCCTGGAAGAACATAGAAAAACTGACCAGTTGATCGGTCGGTCGTGCTACATCACTGACGACCATAGCCGCTGTATCGCCTACATCACGCCTCATGTGTTGGATGCCAATTAAAGATTCGCGGGTGCGGAGTAGCGATAGATTAATCCAAGATTCTGCACCTTCTACAAATTCGCCATTTAGACGTAAGTCAATACCCGTGGCATAGCCTTTTGCATCATTATTTCCATAATAACGAATCCGCACATTGTCCACATCATAAGCTACAATGTCGGTGAGATCTTTATAATAAGCTTCTGCGATAAAGCGGAATGGGCGTCCATATAATTGAAAATCATTGACCAGTCCGAGCACACCATGAATCGATTTTTGCGAAAGCAAAGCCCGATTAACATTGCCATCCAGATCCCTTAATTCCCGATAAAATGGCGGTTGATAATACAGCCCACCAGAGGCTTTAATCATCAGATTCCCCTTGCCTTTCAGTGGTTTATAATATAACTGCGCACGCGGCGTGATGATCAGTTCTTCATTCAAATCCCAATAAGAAGCCCGGACGCCAAGTGTGATGCCGACTTCTTTAGAGCTATCGCGCACCAGCTTCCAGGTATCCTGCAAATAGCCACTAAAACGATTGGATTGCAGGTCGATATCTGTTTTGACGACATTGAATAATTCCAAACCGCCACCGCCATTATAAGGTAAGCTGTAGAGCGCAGAATCTAAGCGTTCCCATTCATTGAGTTCATCGAGAATCTGCTCGCGCTGATACTTGACGCCCCAACGAACATGATGGCTGACTTGTTTGCCGATGCTGGGTTCACGATTGCGTTCCCAGCCGCCTTTATGTTCTACATTGGTCACATTGGCGGTGAGGTAATTGCGGACAAACTGTTGCTGCGTTCCTGCGCCGATGACGGCTACAATATCTTCACCTGCTCCATCGTCACCCAAGTTGGTTTCCAATACACCAAGCGAATAACGTCCCGTAATATCTATGCGCTCATTCTCATTGCTTTGATAAGTAGAAGCCAGAAACTTCAGGTAATAATTGCCTACTTGTGGCAAATGACTCAGGGAAACCCCCGACATATAAGTATTGAAATTATCTGCTTCCTGACCATCAAACAGCACGCGATACTGGAAAGCGAGATTAATTAATCCGATGGTGGTATTGCGCTGAGTGGGGACAAAATTATATACACTGGTATTCACATTTCCAATCCAGCCCAACTGCCAAGTCTTGCTCAGGTCATAAGTCAGATTAGATTGTATATCAAAGAAATTAGGCACATATTCACCAGTTGTTTGCAGACTGCCGAGGAGGTAGCGTGTTGTTTTATATCTTGCTCCAATCAGGTAGCGAAAAGCCTGTTGATCATTTTTTTTCTTTTTGAAACTGCCTTCTATGTGTGCCGAACCACCGAGTAAACTCAGTCCCAAAGAAGCCCGAACAGAATCAGGACGTTTGTATTTTATATCCAACACAGAGGACAGCTTATCGCCAAAACGTGCCTGAAAACCACCAGACGAAAAAGCAATAGAACGAATCAAATCTATATTCGGAAAAGTCAGTCCTTCCTGCTGACCAGCACGGATGAGGAATGGACGATATATTTCAAAATCATTGACATAAACCAGGTTCTCATCATAGCTTCCGCCCCGCACAGAATACTGGGAACTCAGTTCGTCTGCACTACCAGTGATGCCCATGCCGATGGTCGCAATGTCGAGATTGCCGCCTGGATTGGGCATGTATTCTAGCGGTCGGGTGTCAAGGCTTTGCATGTCGCCTTCGTCGCGGATGCGCTCTTCTGATATTTCTGCTTCAATAATATCAATTGCCGATCTTTTCAGGGTAACATTGATGGTTTGCTTCTGTCCTTGTTTGAGATTGACGGTATAAGGTACTTTTTCGTAGCCGAGATAACTGAACTCAATTGTCAGGTTTTTATTGGGTGGTACTTTCAAGGTGAATCGTCCACGATTATCTGTTGTCGTACCGATGCCTTCGCTGGAAATACCGACACTGACAAATTCTAATGCTTTTCCTTTTTCATCAGAAACCTTACCTGTGAGCGTTGCTTTTTGCTGGGCAACAACAAAAGTGCTTATCAGAAGTATAATAGAAAGTAGGAATGTTTTTTTCATGTTGTGAATCTTGTTTTGGAATGGGCCTGTCTTAGCCATTTTTCTCGCAAAGACGCTAAGACGCAAAGTTAAGACTATAAGCCTTTTTATTTGCATCATTTATTAGAAGTTATTCTTTTCAAATTTCTTAACGTTTTTATAATAATGATATTGTATTTTTGCAATCTTCTTCCATAAAAAGGAAGCGCAATTTATGGTAAAGCAAATAGAATTAAAATTATTGCCTCAACAGGCTTATGACGAGCAGTATATTCTTGAAGAAGCTGCTCGACAACTTGGTGTCAAAACCACAGAAATTACAGAAATTATCCAGTCCCGACGCTCGATAGATGCGCGGCAGCGACAGGCTTTTATCATGCTGAAAATTGAGGTCTATATTGGTGAAAAGCCTCCGCCCGTTCCTTCTCTATTATCTTCCATTTCAAATTTGCCGCCGAAGGCGAAGCGGGTCATTATCGTCGGTGCAGGTCCAGCAGGCTATTTTGCGGCTTTAGAATTGCTGGAATTGGGGATTCAACCTATCATTTTCGACAGAGGGAAAGATGTGCGTAGCAGGCGGCGTGACCTTCGTGCTATTCAGCAATTCGGAGAAGTCAATCCACATTCCAATTATTGTTTTGGAGAGGGTGGGGCAGGCACTTATTCGGATGGTAAACTATATACCCGCTCCAAGAAACGAGGAAATTATATCAAAGTCCTGAAATTGCTGGTCGAGCATGGTGCAAAAACGGATGTCCTCATTGATGCACATCCGCACATTGGTTCAAATAAACTGCCTGGCATTGTGGCGAATATTCGGGAAACTATTATTCAACATGGCGGAGCGGTGCATTTTGATTCGCTTGTAACGGATTTTATTATTCAGGATAAAAAGATGAAGGGGGTTGTGGTAAATGGAGAAGTTGAGCATCTGGCAAATGCTGTTATTCTGGCTACGGGGCATTCTGCAAGAGATATTTTTAAATTATTGCATCGGCATAAAATTCGTATTGAAGCCAAGTCTTTTGCTTTGGGCGTTCGCATTGAGCATGAGCAAAGTCTGATTGATCGTATCCAATATAAAAAACCAGAGCGTGACGAACACTTGCCCGCTTCCAGTTATCGACTGGCTTGTCAGGTGGCAGAGCGTGGTGTGTTTTCGTTTTGCATGTGTCCGGGTGGGCTGATTGTTCCGGCTTCTACAGCACCGGGGGAGTTGGTGGTGAATGGCATGTCTATGTCGCGTCGCGATTCTCGTTATGCCAATTCGGGTACAGTGGTGGCAGTAGAGCCAGAGGATTTGCAGGCATTTAAACAATACGGTGTTTTTGCTGGGCTTGAATTTCAAAAAAGTGTAGAGCAGCAGGTTTTTGCTGCGGGAGATGGAACACAGCAGGCACCCGCGCAGCGGCTAACCGATTTTGCCAATGGAAAAACCTCTAAGTCACTTAATGAAACGTCTTATATTCCAGGGATTTATGCTGCACCACTTCATCAGTTGCTGCCGACAGGTATTGCAAAGCGATTGCGGGAAGGTGTTCGGATTTTTGATAAAAAAATGAAAGGCTACTTCACTGACAAAGCAAATGTAATTGGCGTAGAAAGTCGGACCAGTTCTCCCATTCGTATTCCGCGTTCTAAGGCAACTTATATGCATGATGATTTGTATGGCTTATTTCCATGTGGAGAGGGTGCAGGCTATGCGGGCGGTATTCTTTCGGCGGCTATCGACGGGCAAAATGTAGCTAAGGCTGTTGCGGAGATGTTGAGGTGATTAATTACGAATTACGAATGTGGGAATTACGAATTTTTCCTTACTTAATTCATTTGATTTCCTTCAATAAGCCATTCTTTGCCTTGCTTGCTGTTGTCATTGACTTCTTCAAGGATTTTTTTATTGTGAACCAAAAGGTAGAACCCTTGCCTGGAGTTGAATCTAGTCCTATTTGTCCCTGATGCTGGTCGATTATTTTTTTCACCATAGCCAAGCCAATTCCAGTACCTTCATATTCCGTGTTGGTGTGTAAGCGTTTGAATAAGAGGAAAATTTTATCCTGAAATTCAGGCTCAATTCCAATACCATTGTCTTGCACGGAGAACAGCCATTGATCTTCCTGTTCTTTACAATTAATGGTGACAACAGGTTTTACGCCTTCTGCTGAAAACTTCAAAGCATTGGCAATAAGATTTTGAAAAACCTGTCGAATTTTGGTCTGATCTGCCAATATAGAATCAGGTAAATTTTGGATAATAATATCTGCCTGTTTTTCTTCAATACTTTTTGCCAATTCTCTGATAAGTTGGCTGAGTAGTTTTTCCGGATTAATTTTTATAAGCTCAATTTCTGTTGTATTCACTCTGGAGTAAGAAAGCAAATCATTGATAAGGCGCTGCATATTGATCGCAGAAGAAGTGATGAAACCCATGAATTCTCGTTCTTCTTCTGATAGTTTCCCTTTCAGCCTTCTTTCTAATAATTGTGTAAAACTGGTGATAGATCGGAGTGGAGTTTGTAAATCGTGAGAAGCGAAATAAGCAAAATTTTCCAGTTGTAGATTTGAAGCAATGTATTTTTCCAGCTCTTCGTTTTTTGCTTTAATAGTCTCCCGATATCGTTTATCAGATTCTTTTTTAGCCTGTTTGTCCAATACTCTTTTGGTAATGTCATGGAAGATGATAAATGCTTCACCATATTTTTGATAAGTAGGTACAACATTGCTGCTTACAATAATCTCTTCCTGATCTGCATTGATAACAACTCCAAGTACTTGGAAAGCTTCTCCGTCCATGACTCTTTGTCCGTGATTTGTTGTTTGTTCGTGTAAATCAAATCCTGAAAAGTACTTGGATTTTTTAGGGATCAAACCAAATCTGTTTATTTTAAGAAAGTCTACTCTGGTTTTGTATCCAAACATTTTGAATGCAGCATCATTAAAGTCACTTATTCTTTCCTCATCATAATTATAAATGATAATCGCATCCAGCATATTGCGGAATAATGCTTCAAACCTCACCTTCGATTTTTGAAGCTCTTCCTTTTTACGAACCCTTTCTGTAGAATTTCGAGAAGCTCCAATGATATTGACCTGCCCTTTTTTTATGGAGTGCACCTTTAAGTGCATAGAGAAAAAAGCTGTTTCTTCACTGCCATTGTTTAAGGGTAAATTCTGACTCCAGGTATCCTTTTCTCTGGTTTTAAATTGCTCAAGTATTTCTATTAAGTCTTGCCGTGACTCTGTTTCTACATGCTTTAAAATGGATGTTCCAATGATGAGCTGAGATGTAGTACCTAGTACTCTTGCAAAAGCATGATTGGCGTAGGCAATAATATCGTTTTGAAGCTGAAAAATTCCAGCTTCATTGTCTTCTATGAGAATTTCGTATGATAAAGGACTATCCAAAGTGTTTTAGAATAAAATCTATTCGAGCACTAATTTTTTTGACAACATATTTCCATTTTTATTGACTCGAATAATATACACGCCTCCCGGTATAGCATCATTCAATTGGACTGGAATGGCATTATATCCCGTTGCTAGTTCAAAAGTGTGTTGAAATACAATTTTCCCATTGATGTCCATGATTTCAGTTTCTAGTGGAAAAGCGTATTTCGGATTATTAAATTCCATGACGAGCGAACGATTATTTTTGTAAACAGGATTGGGGAATACATGAAATGTAATATCTCCAATATCTACTTTCACAGACTGAACATCTGAATAATAAGTTTGTCCGTCGGTTTCAATTATTTTCAAACGATAATAAGTCGTTCCTCCGCTTAATAAATAATCAAAAAACTCATAATCTGTGACATTCCCTGCACTGCCTTTTGCTGGAATGGAAGTGACTTGTTCATAATCAATGCCATCGTTAGAACGTTCAAGTTCAAATTTTTCAATATTTATTTCTGATGCGGTAACCCAGTTGATACGCGCCTGTTTATTGTCTGTTGCGTTCACTTCAAAACGGGTCAGTTCCAGTGGAAGTAGTTCATTGACGGTGAACGACCATTCTGCTGAAACACTAGCATCTGTATTATCGACAACACGCCAGCAGTAAGTTTCTGTATCATTGAGAAGACCAGCTGGTAATTCATAAGTATTTACACTGACCACTTCAGAATGAATCAAAGTACTTAAAGTTGGTGGAGCATAAGGGAAAAAACTATTGCTGAAACGATAAAAATGATTGGGTTCACCAATGATATAAATATTTCCGTCAGGAGCAACGGCAACGCCTTCCGCTTGTGCAAGACTGAAAATTACCGTGCCATTGGCACCACCAGTAGTGAGGTCTAAGCGACTATATTCTTCACCAGTTATAGGGTTGACTTCAACGACAGCTGCATTGAGCTGACTCATAATCAATAGATTTTCAGTAAAACCGTAATTGCTTAATGCTGATGGTAAACTCAAATGGTGTAAACCGGATAAATCGGTAAAGCCATAAGTATTATTCTGTATGTCAAACGGATTGGAAGCTGTAATCGTTCCAGTAAAATCCGCAGGTACTTCAAAGGCATGAATCGTCATAGGATAGTATTCCTGAACAACATACATGATATTGGTACTAGAATCGTAACTCAAACCTTCCAGACCTGAATTATCATTCCACGTCCCTGTCAATTGTACATAAGTACTTGGATAGACAATATTGCTGCCTGTTCCTATCAATACAAAAACAATGCGTCCGCGTCGTTCCTCTGCTATGGCAAACAAATCATTTCCCATATAAGTAATGGCTTCTGTATCATCAAAACCCGTCAGCGTAATAGTACGCAAAACAGTTCCGTCTGTATCCAATTCAAAAATACTATTGGTATCATTATCAATGCCAAATAAAGTATTCGTGTTTTCATTATAGGCAAGTCCCGACAAATCACCTGTACCTGGAACACTGACTGGTCCAATATCCATGACATAATTGCCAAGCAATATAGTAGAGTCAGGACTAGGGGTACATTCGTAAAACTCAATAGTATAATCTCCAGATGTACCATTCCAGTTAAATTGAGGCGTTGTGTTATTCACATTAGAACGATCCTCTGGAAGTAATAAGTCAGGTATACTGTTAGGTGCATTATAGCCCGATAAGAGAATAAGGAGTCCGGTGGAAAGGAGGAGGGAAGTAAAAGTTTTGAGCATCTTTTCTTTTTTAGCTATTCTTTAAAAATAATGGATACAAACTTACTTATATTTGTCGAGAAATAAGGCATTTTGGTTGTATCAGGTATGATTATTGATATTGTGTATATGTTTTCGATTTACATTCAAAACAATTATTATGTTCTTAAAATTAGTTTCAAATTCAACTTCTACTATAATGCTTCTCCTTTTAACGGCTGTTTCTCTGGTAAGTTACAGTTGTAAAGAAGATGATACGAGTCAGGACACTTCTGCTACCTTAAGGTATGATGGAGACAACCTCACAGCACCTCAATTGCCTCCACAAACCTACGAAGGAGCAGCTCGATTTACCAATTCGCAACTGAGCAGGTATATTGGAGATGAGCTGACCGAAATTGAGTTTTATATCCAAGAACCACCTGCCTTTTGTGAAGTACGCGTGTATACCTCCAATGGAGGTAGCGCACCTGCCGAACAAATCTATGTGGCGAATGTAACGAATAGCATCAGTGCAAACAGTTGGCATACCCACACACTCACAACGCCATACATCATAGAAGACAAAGACTTATGGCTTAGTGTGCGATTTGCTCATAGTGGAAATCAGCGTACACTTGGCTGCGACAGTGGCCCGGCTAGAGTGAATGGTGACTGGACTTATGATGGAACTGATCAAGCATGGATTCCATTGGTACAACGCACTAGCGGAGCTATCAATATCAACTGGAATATCCGCGGGCTTGTGGAGTTTAAGGAGTAAGATTAGGAAGATCAAGACCAAGTTTAATCTGATAGCTATCGGATAAGATTAAGTTTAAATTTTTAAAGTGTTGCCTTTGGCAACACTCGTTATTTTAGACTTAAGCTTAAACTTATACTTAAACTTAATTTGCTTTTCGCTAACTTGTCTTGCTCAATTTGGGTTAAGTGATAAAAATAGTCATTTACTCATTCAATAATCTACTCATTCTATCATTGTATATGCGCCCATTCAAGTTTATTATCATGCTGTTGTTTACGGTAGGTGTTACCTACCTATTGAATAATGGTATAAGTCCCCTACCTCCACTTGGCAAATTTCTAAGCCCGTTTACTGGTTTTTGGCAAAATGCAGAAAAAACAGATCTCAGCTATCCCGCAGATCTTCAGATTGAAGGTTTATCAGATGCCGTTCAGGTGTTGTATGATGACCGGCTTGTTCCTCATATTTTTGCTCAGAATACTAGAGATGCTATTCTTACTCAAGGCTATATCACGGCACAACATCGACTCTGGCAAATGGAATTTCAAACCCACGCTGTTGCAGGCCGACTTTCTGAGCTTGTAGGGGAGCGTGTCTTGAAACGCGACATGGAAAATCGGCGACAGGGCATGGTCTGGGGGGCAGAAAGAAATTTAGAAGAGTGGAAAAAAACGCCAGAACACTATACGCTGATAGAAGCTTATGCGGAAGGTATCAATGCCTACATAAATAGCCTTTCTCCAGCCGATTATCCTTTGGAGTATAAGCTGATGAATTATGCACCAGAAGAATGGACGCCATTAAAATCTGCTCTTATGCTGATGGAAATGTCGAATACACTGGCAACAGCGGAAAATGACGTGGAGAATACGACGACAAAACAATGGCTAGGAGAGGAAGCCTTTAATTTTCTTTTTCCCGAACAAAACCCCAAACAATCTCCGATTATACCAGCTACAAAAAAATGGGATTTTATTCCCAAAGCCCTGCCACAAACCAATCTTGCTGAACCCATTGATGGCAAACTATCTCATAATTTCCCTAAGACGCCGGAAGGTATAGGAAGTAATAACTGGGCGGTCGCTGCCGAAAAAACGCTTAATGGAAAACCCATTCTCTGCAATGATCCACACCTGCCGCTTTCTGTGCCTTCTATCTGGTACGAATTGCAAATGAACACACCAAAACTGAATGTTTATGGCGTGTCTTTGCCAGGAAGTCCGGGTATCATTATTGGTTTTAATGAAAACATCGCCTGGGGACTGACGAATGTCGGGCAGGATGTAGCCGACTGGTACACGATGGACTGGCGAGATGATTCGCGCAGCGAATATAAGTATGATGGCAAATACCTCAAACCACTGAAAAGAGTAGAAACCTACAAAATAAAAGGCGGCAAAACAGTACAGGACACGGTCTATTATACCCACTTCGGACCAATTGCGCATTTGGATGCAAATCCAAAAAAAGACTTAGCTTATCGCTGGGTAGCTCATGATCCATCCGATGCCATCAGTCCGTTCTTAAAACTTAATCAGGCTGAAAATTACGACGATTATTCGGCTGCGATTAGTGAGCATAGCTGTCCTGCACAGAATTTTGCATTTGCCAGCCAGGAAGATATTGCGCTTTGGGTACAGGGCAAATTTCCTTTGAAACGAAAAGAGCAGGGGCGTTTTTTGCAAAAGGCAGATGGACGGGCGAGTCAGTGGGCAGGTTTTATTCCACAGGAGCATAATCCACATATCAAAAATCCAGAACGGGGTTTTGTGTCTTCTGCCAATCAACACTCTACTGCGCCGGATTATCCCTATTATTATACGGGCGGTTTTGGCGATTATCGGGGACGCCGCATCAATCAGGTACTAGAAGCCAATAACCAAATTACCGTCAAGGATATGATGGCTTTGCAAAATGATAATTACAGCTTACATGCTGCGGAGGCTTTGCCGCTTTTATTACAACAAGTTGATAAATCTGCTTTGTCGAAGGAAGAACTGAAGGTCTTGAAAAAAGTAGAAAGCTGGGATTATGTGTATGATAAAGACAAAGCTGCGCCGGGTATTTTTAAAATATGGTACGACAACTTTTATCAGCAGACTTGGGATGAATTTTACAGCAAAGATAGAGAAGCAGGTGTTCAACTCAATTATCCTGAAAACTGGAAGACGATTGAATTGCTGGAAACTGCTCCAGAACATATCTATTTTGATCAGGTAGCGACTAGCGCAAAAGAAACGGCTGCTGAAGTGGTGAACAAAGCTTTTCAAATGACCTGCAAAGAAATTTCTACTTGGGAAAACAAGGAAGATAAAGCCATACGATGGGGAGATTACCTCAATACCACGATCCGTCATTTAGCCCGAATACCTGCTTTCACTTTGGACAATATAGACAACAGTGGTGATAGATACGCGCCTAATGCCAATAGTTCCTGGGGCGGGCCGTCGTGGCGGATGGTCGTAGAGCTGGGCGAGGAGATGAATGCCTACGGCGTGTACCCTGGCGGGCAATCTGGTAATCCGGGCAGTAAGTATTTCGATAATTTTACGAGTCACTGGGCAACTGGCGAATACTATCCGCTATTGTTCATGAAAGAAGCGGAGGAGACGAACGAACGCATTATCATCACACAAAAAATTTCTAAATAAGATGAAGTTTCTTATTTCTACTATACTTATAGCTGCGCTGAGTTTTCTGTCGCAACAATTTCTTCCCTGGTGGAGTTTGGTTATTATAGCTTTTATAATCGGATGGCTAATGGGCTTGAAAGGCTGGGCGAGTTTTTTATCTGGCTTCTTGGCAATCTTTCTACTTTGGGGCATCTATGCTTTTGTGCTGAATCAGGGCAATGAGGGCATACTGGCAACCCGAATGGCAAATTTATTACCCCTTTCGGGTAATCCGATTTTATTGATCTTAGTCACTGCAGCCATCGGCGGACTCGTAGGCGGACTGGGTGCGGCAACTGGTAGCCTGGGCAGGCAATGGGCTTCGCCAACAAGCAGCAAAAAACGGAAGAGAAGGCGGGGTTGATTGGGGAATTAGTAACTGGTGTATTGGAAATTGGTTGATTCGTAATAAAACTGACCTCACTGAACATAGAAATACCGATGTCGGCTTTTTATGATGAAGTGAAATTTTCTTAGACTTTACATTAAAGCATGAACTACATCGTATTTGATTTGGAAGCCACCTGCTGGGAATTTCGGCGGGCTTCGCACAAACAGGAAGTCATAGAAATTGGCGCACTGAAGCTGGACGAATATGCCCAGGTGACGGAAGTATTTTGTCGATTTATCCAGCCTGTTTTCCACCCTACACTTTCGCCTTTTTGCAAAAAACTGACCTCTATCGAGCAGGAAGATGTAGAAAAAGCCAAAGAATATAGAGAGGTCGTCGAGGAATTTCAAGAATGGATTGGTTTGTTTGACGATGAGGAATACGTCCTGTGTTCCTGGGGCTTTTTCGACCGAAAAATACTGGAAAACAACTGCGCTCTACACAAAATGGACATCGACTGGTTGGAACACCACATCAGTCTGAAACATCAATACAAAGACATCAGAAAACTCAATAAACCCATCGGACTAAAACGAGCTGTAGAGCAGGAAGGCTTTGAGTTTACGGGTACGCACCACCGAGGCATTGATGATGCGCATAATCTCGCAAAGATATTCGGGAAGTATTTTGATGATTGGCGGTACTGAAATTCAAACTCAAATTCAAAAGACAAATTCAAAACTACATGCGGGTAAGCTTTCCCTTCAGGGAATAAAAAGGGCGCGGGCGGCAACTACTTACAAAAAGTCTCATCCTTATAATCCTCCAATTCTTTTAGCAGGACAGCCACTCTTTCCTCCCATTCCTTTTGCTTGACTACAATGATAGAATGATCAGTTTCGCGGTCGTAAGCATTCTGCATACTGTTGAGTTTATCCCAATTGCTCTGATAAAGTTCATCTGCTTTCCGCTCCAGATTTTGCAGGGTGATATGGGTTGCCTGAAGTTCTTTTCTCAATTTACGGGCATGAATCTCTGCAATATCAAAATGTAGTTGTTCGTGTTTCAGTAATTTGGGATTGGCTTTGCCTGGCTTTACCCATGATTTGTATTTTGGAAAATCGCAGGTCACTTCAAATTGAATATCATTGCCTTTCATCGAGACATTAAAGCCAATTTCATAAGCGGTCAGTGCATGGTGTGCATGTCCGCCGGGTTTGCCTTTGAAATCAGTCCAGGTCAATTGGTCGTTTTCGCACCAGTGTACGACATTGGTATTTTTATAAGAAGTGGATGAATTTTGGTTTGCCATAAACAGCAAAGCAATCAGCAAAATAACTCCTGTTGTGATGAACGTTTTCATAATTGTATATATTTGGTGGTGACTGGGATATTGGTAATTTGGTGCATTGATTGAATGCCAGTGTTGTCCTCGACTCCGCTCGGACAACTGAATTGCAGTTGGTTGAGCGAAGCCGAAACCAACTCTGTAATCCGTCCGGACAACTATATTTCCAGTTGGTTGAGCGAAGCCGAAACCAACACCGATTCATTCGTAATTAATCCATTCGTAATTAATAAAGGCTTGCCCGATCGCATACCCGAATAGCAGAAGCATTATCCATCAAGAGATTACCTCTGTAGGGCCAGACAGTTCCTTTGGCATAAGTCGCTTCGAATATGATGTAATTATAATCTTCTTTAGGAAAGAACAAGACCTCGTAATTTTTCCATTCATAATGCTCAACGGCATCAGACTCGTATAATAATTCTGATTTTGTACACAGATTTGTGCCACCCCATATCCGAAGTCTGATAGGCACATTATAACCTGCATAATAAGGGGAGCGTGCGAGATCTATATTGAATAAATAACAATCGTTCTTAGCCATTGTGGTAGGCAGACGTTGGCTGATATATTCCCAAGTGTTATCTTCTCTGGTGATGAGTCCAATAAAGGTCTTTCCATCGACTGCTTTGTTGGTGACATCCCATACGGGTTCGCCAAATTCGTTGATGGCAGGTAGAATGTCGGGCGTGGTGTACATACCACAGCCATTCCAACCTTTTGGATTTTTGGCATCTTTGGGTATGTCTTCAAAAGATGGATTGTTCAGAAGTATCTGTGCCTGCATGATACCACAGATGCCCATGAGCAATGAAAGTACAATGAATTTATTTTTCATCGAAAGAAACGTTTTTACTTAGTAAAGAAGAAGAAGTGATCAATTGATTATTTCTTCTTCTTTACGAATATAATACAAAAACGTGCCAAGTAATGTTCGGACTTTAGTATTTCTTAATCTGTTTTTTCTGTAGGATCGCTAAAAACCTTGTTGACTTCCTCTTGTGTCTCCTGTAATTTGCTTTTGCAATGCTGCAACAAATCCGCTGCCCGCTTCACTTTTGCCGACAGTTCATCCATGCCAATGGCTTCACTTTCCAGCCCGTTTACAATTTCCTGCAATTCGGACATCGCTTTTTCGTAACTTAATTTCATGATAAGTTTAAGTTTTTATAAGGAAAATATGAGTCAGCCCGAATTTTAAAAAATGTTCAGAATGTCGATAGTCGATAGTCCGCAGTCGATGGCTGTATTTTTAACTTCAAAGCTATCAGCCCGTCCGCAAGCTAAAGGTTCACTAGAATAATGATTCCCCGAATCATTATTCTAGTCGATATTTTGCATTTGCAAAATGCGTAAAAAACTGAAAAATGGGGCATTATTGGGTGGCAGCCATCGACTATGGACTATCGACCTCTTATAATATTTGTTTATCTAAAAATTCGGGGTGACTCATGTTTCGTTTTAAACTTAATCTTGAACTTAAACTTAAACTTACTCACCAGCGTATCAGTGCTGCGCCCCAGGTAAATCCACTGCCAAAAGCAGCGAGGCAGACCAAGTCGCCCTCTTTAATCAATCCTTTTTCCCAGGCTTCACACAAAGCAATCGGAATAGACGCTGCGGTGGTATTGCCGTATTTTTGAATATTATTATAGACACGATCATTGGTAATTTTCAGTCCGAGTTGTACCATTTGTGCGATACGCAGGTTAGCTTGATGAGGAATCAGCATGTTAATATCATCAACGGTATAACCGGCAGTTTCGCAAGCTTCTACAATAGTTTCCGGGAATTTTTGTATTGCGAATTTAAAGACATAACGCCCGTTCATGTGTGGATATATCGCTTCCTTGTCCAGCATTTCCTGATTGATAAAGAGACCTCCATATTCTGGCTCATCTTCATAAGTCAATGGATCTTTATCTCCCAGAAATGCTCCACCATGACAACCGGGATTTGCATACATGAGTTGCTCAGCGTATTCCCCGTCGGCGTGCAGATTGGTTGTCAGGATACCTTTTCCTTCTTCTTCTGTAGGCTGCAAAATAGCTGCACCCGCACCATCTCCAAAAATGACACTTACATTACGTCCTCGTGTGGTAAAATCCAAACCAGCCGAATGTACCTCAGCACCGACGACCAGTACGTTTTTGTACATACCAGATTTGACATACTGATCGGCTACAGATAAGCCGTAAATGAAACCCGTACACTGAGTACGAATATCCAGACAGCCGATATTTTTAATACCAAGGTGACGTTGTAATAAAACGCCTGAACCTGGGAAATAATAATCAGGACTCAGCGTAGCAAATACAATGAAATCGACATCCTCGGCAGTAATGCCGGCACGCTCAATGGCAATCTTTGCGGCTTCTGCCGCCAGGGTGGAAGTCGTCTCCTCATGCTTCTTGGCATATCGCCTTTCCTCGATTCCTGTCCGTTCTACAATCCACTCATTGGTCGTATCCATGAGCTTAGTGAGTTCTTCGTTTTTTACAATTCTTTCGGGGACATAAAAACCGATACCAGCGATTTTAGCATTCATAACGTTATTATTTTATCTTTTCTCTTATCGTTTCCAGCCAAAGGCTTTCATCATTTTATCAAATATAGCAGTATTTTCATAAATTCCTCCAAAGGCTTCCGCGCCCGGACCATAAGCAAATACCGGAACCATGTCGGCCGTGTGGTAATCGCTGGTAAATGCACCTTCGATTTTACCCATTTCAGAACCGGGATTAATAGCATAACCCCCTGTTTCATGGTCGGCAGTGACAATCACCAAGGTCTCACCATCTTTTTCTGCATAATCCATGACCAAGCCAATCGCCTCATCAAAATCCAGCATTTCAGAAATAATATAATCGGAATCATTCGCATGCCCGCCCCAGTCAATTTGTGAACCTTCAATCATCAGGAAAAAACCTTTCCCGCGAGTATGTAGAAAGTCTGTTGCCAGCTTGGAAGCTCCTGGCAAATAAGTACGCCCGGCAGCTACCGTCAGCGGGTCTGAATCGGCAGTCAGGTAAGCATAATTTTTGTCAGTGTCTAGCTTTGTTGGCAATTCATCTTCCAGATAGGTGTCAATGTCATAACCTCTCAACTTTAAAATATCCAATAAGTTATCTCCATCTACTCTTCTGTCAAAATAGCGTTTCCCACCGCCAATAAATAAGTCGATTTCCGTTTTTAGGAAATCTCTGGCAATCTCTTCATACATTTTTCGCTGTGGTTGATGTGCAATAAAAGAAGCTGGTGTGGCATGCACAATAGTCGAAGTAGCAACAAGTCCGGTGGACAATTCATTTTCTTCTGCATATTCGAGAATTGTTTTGACGGCAACCGTATCAGGATTGACACCAATCGCCCCATTATAAGTCTTGATACCGCAGGCAAAAGCTGTTGCCGCAGCAGCAGAGTCCGTAATCAGTTTGTTGGAAGCATGAGGCTTGTGAAAACCAATGACCTTAAAGCGTTCCAGATTCAGCTTGTTATTATTGGAATACAAACCTGCGGTAATCTGAGTGACGCCCATTCCATCACCCACCATTAATATCACATTACGTGGTTTTTTCGGAATGGCAACCGAAATAGGGTCGGGACTTGGTAGAGGTGTGGGAACAACCACTGGCTTACTTACGACACAGGAGCCAAATAGAAGGACTAAGAGCAGTGGTAAAATATTTCTTTTCATCATTACTTAAAATAAGTTTGTGAATAATTTCAGCAAATGTACAAAAGACCTATCAGGTTTTAAACATGACTTATCCCGAATTTTAAAAATAGTGAGAATGTCGATAGTCCATAGTCCATAGTCCATTGCTGAAATTCAAAAGCTACGATTTTTGTAACAGTTTAGTCCATAGTCAATGGTCGATAGTCCATAGCTGTCTTGTCACGAAATAGGTTGACCTCCAAAACCACGTTTAACGATGTCAAACCAAAGTGACCTAAAGATTAAAAAACAGCCATCGACTATGGACTGCCGACTATCGACCTCTAAGGTTTCTATTTTTTAAACCGCAATACTCCCGTTCCTTTTTCCGTATCCAGCCATTCTACCGACAAAGGAAATTCATCCAACCAGCGCGTAATGACCTTGGTATCTTTTTCCCGTTTACAATCATCTACAATAATGACAGCATTTTCCGATAAATGGTCAAACAAAACAGGTAGGGCAGGGTAGCGGTTGCCTCTTGGTCCATCTATCACTAGCAAATCAATCGGCGGCAAATTCTGAGTTTGCTTAGAGGCGTACCACTTGTGTTGCTCGCCAAGCATTAGAGATTGCAAAGGAGCTTCTAGTATCGTCGCATAATTTTCAAGCTGATGTTGTTCTATTTTCTGACGGGTTTGTATAGCGTATTGTCCTTCACTTTCTAAAGCATATAAATGACCCTGTTCATTTTTTTCTAAAAAATAAGCCATGATAATACTAGATGTTCCGCTGCCACATTCTACGATTACTTTAGGTTCTTGTTCTAAAATAAATGTTCCGATAATTTTCATGAAATCTGCGGCAGCAGCCCAATTGCCCATTTCTGGTAAAGGGCTTTTCAGGGAAATCAAAGCAAGAATAGATTGTAGTGCTTGTTGTTGCCGGGCATTGTTCTGCTCCAGTTCTTTCAATTGCACAAAACGATAATGAATATGAATGAAAATGGAGAGTACCATTAGACTCAAAATGACAAAGCCTGAAATCATTGCTCCGTAAGGAAAGTCGGGTTGAAGCAGCCTGTTTTCCAAACCAACAAGTAGTAACCATAATAACAACAAACTGCCAATAATCAGCAGTAGATTTTTATGATTTGCCCACAAGCGATAAGAGAAAGGTGGTTTTTTGTACAAACTTTAGCAAATGTTACGTCCATAGCCAATGGTCGATAGTCCATAGTCGGGATATTAACAATATTCTTGTTTTATATGTTTTACACGCATTTTGCAAAGCAAAATGAAGTACTGAAATGAGCTGAATGCTAAAAACAACTATCGACTATGGACTATCGACTATCGACCTAAACTGTTATAAAATTGAATGTTTTTAGAAAGAATAAAGTCTAATGATGGCGAAAGATACGACTTCAATACGAAATCCGATGAAAGTCAGTAGAATTGTTCTTTTTTTGTCACATTTTTGCACAAAATGTTTTACTTGTAATTTTGATTTAATAAATTGATATTCAGTATATTAAAAACTTAACGTAAAATAAACACTAAGTAGTTTTCCACATTAAAAACACTGTGTTTGCCTGTGCCAAACCAAACTATGAATCCCTATTTTACCTATCTTTGCGCTTTATTTTACGTCTCAAAGGAGTGATGGATGAAATCACAATAGTTAAGAGCAGTCCAAAGGGTAAATTCCTAACATGCTCTAAGTCGTCTAAAATCAAAAATTATAATGAAAGAAGTAGGGACAAAAAACCCAAATGCAGATTTGGGTGCATTAGGGTTGAAAAACATCAATACAGCATACTGGAATCTCAGTTCTGCTGAACTGCGTGAAAAAACCCTGAAAATGGGAGAAGGTGTACTGGCTGATTCTGGCGCACTGACCATTCAAACAGGAGAATTTACAGGTCGTTCTCCAAAAGATCGGTTTATTGTAAAAGATGCTAAAACTGCCGATACGGTAGATTGGAATGCCATCAATATGCCTTTTGATGCGGATAAGTTTGACACCTTATATAATAAAGTGGCGGCTTATTTTGAGCATAAAGATGTGTATGTACAGGACGCTCATGCTTGTGCAGATGATAATTATCAACTCAATTTACGCCTTGTTGCTGAAAAGCCCTGGAGTGCGATGTTTGCCAATAATATGTTTTTGCGCAAGACCGCAGAAGAGGTAAAAACAGCCGAGCCGGAATGGACAATTTTGTGCGTACCAGGTTTTATGGCAGATGCAGAAATAGACGGCACTCGCCAACATAATTTCGCCATCATCAATTTTACCAAAAAGAAAATCATCATTGGTGGTACAGGGTATACGGGAGAAATCAAAAAAGGTATTTTTTCTGTCTTGAATTTTGTCCTGCCTACTGAACGCAATGTGTTGTCTATGCATTGTTCAGCAAATCAAGGTAAAAATGGCGATACGGCTGTTTTCTTTGGTTTATCCGGTACAGGCAAAACCACTTTGTCGGCAGATGAGCAACGCAACCTGATTGGTGACGACGAACACGGCTGGTCAAATGAAGGCGTTTTCAATTTTGAAGGTGGCTGTTATGCCAAATGTATTGACCTGTCGGAAGAAAAAGAACCACAAATCTATCGGGCGATCAAGCCTGGTGCGATTTTAGAAAATATTATCTTCAAAGAAGGTACAAATGAGCCTGACTTTGAAGACTGTAGCATCACGCAAAATACCAGGGTGTCTTATCCGATTCACCACATCAGCAATGCTATGGAACCCTCTAAAGGCGGACATCCTAAAAATATTTTCTTCCTGACTTGTGATGCTTTTGGAGTTTTGCCGCCTATTTCAAAACTGACGCCTGGACAGGCGATGTATCATTTCATTTCTGGCTATACTGCAAAAGTTGCTGGTACAGAAGCAGGGATTACAGAACCAGTGACGGCTTTTTCTGCTTGTTTTGGCGCACCGTTTTTACCGCTTCATCCGACTGCTTACGCAGAAATGTTGGGTGAAAAAATGAGAGCAGATCAGGAAATTAATGCATGGCTCGTCAATACTGGCTGGACTGGTGGTTCTTATGGTGTAGGTTCTCGTATGAAACTGCGCTTTACCCGCGCCATGGTCACAGCAGCATTGAATGGTGATTTGAATGATGTAGCTTATGAAGTGCATCCGATTTTTGGACTAAGTATGCCAAAGACATGCCCAAATGTACCCGATGAAGTACTCAATCCTGGTAATACCTGGTCAGATAAAGATGCTTATGAAAATAAAGCCAACGAACTTGCAGTCGCATTTGTAGATAATTTTAGTCAGTTTGCCGATAAAGCCAGCGAAGAAATTCTGGAAGCTGCGCCTAAGGTTTCTGTGACAATGTAACTTATAATGTACTAAGTCAATCTACTTTTATCAGGAAAAAGTGGAATATCGAATAAGGAACACCGAATTTCGAAGTATTACATGCTTTGAAATTCGGTGTTTCTATTTTACTGAACTTTGGACAATGGGGTATTCGGAAATTGAGATATTCGACAAAATTTTAAACCTAATTCCCCAATCCCTTAATTCCCTTTTGTCCTTACGCTTTTAATTTATTTCAATAAAACAATCCGCTCCGTCACACGCCCTCTATCAGTCGAGATGACTACGAAGTAAACGCCCGCCGCCTGAGTCGCTAAGTCAATTGGAATGTTAAAATCCATTCCACTTTTCACTTCTTTGTACATGACCTGCCCAATGGTATTCACCAGACTGATGTTTATATGTTCAAAAGAAGAAAAAGACAAGTCAACGACAAACTGTCCATTCGTTGGATTTGGATATACATTAAATGCAGACAAATTTTCCAGATTATTGATTGCAATCATATTGTCGACGAATACGCTGGCATTCGTTGTACAACCATTCGCATCAGTCACCACGACAGTATAAGTGCCAGGTGCTAGTCCAGTTGCTGTCGTGCCAGTCTGTCCATCGCTCCAGGCATAAATATAGGGTGGCGTACTGCCGGAAGCATTGGCTGTAGCTGTACCGTCATTGCCCATAGTTGAAGGTGTACTGGTGACATTGAGGATCAGTTCGTCTGGTTCTGGGACCAATATAGCAGTCGTTTCCACACAAGCGTTAATATCTTGAATGAAGACGGAGTAACTTCCAGCTGCCAAGCCACCAAAGAAGTTACTGTTTATGTATGTAGCCCCATCTAGTGAAAATACATAAGGTGCTGTGCCTCCTGAGACATTATCAATCAGAATTGTACCATTTTGATCACCGAAACAACTTACTTCAGATGAAACGATGTTTGCAACTATAGGTGCAGGTTCGTTTAGTATGGTATTATCAACATAGGTACATCCATTGGCATCTGTCACGGTAGCCGTATATATTCCAGCAGGAAGACCAGATATAGTGGGAGTTGAACCTCCAGAACTCCATGCGTAAGTATAACTCGGAGTTCCACCTTGAGCTATTACACTTGCAGAGCCATCGGATCCACCATTACAAGAAGGATCTATCTTATTTAATATTGTTGTAATCGGTGTAGAGGGTTGTTCAATTGTGATATTGATTGGAGGCAATGTACAAGCATTTGCATCTGTAACGATAACAGTATAAGAACCTGCTGTCAAATTGGTAGCCGTATTTCCTGTTTGTACTGGGGTGTTCCATTGATACGTATAAGGCAGTGTGCCACCGGAGACCGTTATGCTGGCTGTTCCATCATTGCCACCAAAGCAATTGACGGGTGTAGAAATAAGACTCTGTAGCACGAGTGCTGCTGGTGTATTCACAACAAAAGATGTTATGACTTCACAATTATTGGCATCTGTTATGGTTACGCTATGATTCCCTGCACTAAGAAATGTAGCAGGATTACTTGTTTCACCATTATCCCATTGGTAGGAATAAGGAGCTGTACCGCCCGTTACTGTAGCGTTGGCACTTCCGTCGAATTGACCAGAACACGAAACACTCATGCTAGTTACTGTTGCACTACAGGAAAGAGTAGTCGCATCGATACTTATATTATCCAAATAAGCATTATTGCCCCAGTCGGAATGATTGAGGAAAGCGACCTGTACATTAGCTTGTCCATCATAAGCAGATAAGCTAAGGGTTTGGGATTGCCATTGGTTCGCCGTCGGCACAAAATTACTAGCAGTCGCAGGAGCTGATTCATAATCTGTTCCACCCATACGGAAAATTTCTGTCCAGTTGATACCGCAATCTGTAGTAATCCATACCAGTAGAGAATCTGTATCTGGCGTACTTGAACCAGCATAACTGGTATGCGCCCAATCGAAAGTCAGTTCTGTATTGCTGCTTCCGCTAAGGTTTAATGCAGGCAGAATGAGCCAGTCTTTTGTCCCTCGGATACTGCCATCATCATCATTATAATTATCAAAAAGTGCAGAGGCTGCGCTTGTACCAAAGCCACTTGCTGCGCTTGTTCTGTCCCAAAGCCATTCATCACCTGTAGGATTATTAAGTGTCATGCCTGCGGGTGGGAATATTGTACTTTCAAAGCCTTGTTGATAGGGTAGGGCTTGAGGTGCAGTGGGTGCATTGACCGCTGCGGAAGAAACTTGTACACAGTTATTGGCATCGGTTACTGTTACATTATATGTGCCTGCACATAGACCATTGAGGGAAGCTGTATTTGCTCCATTATCCCATTGGTAAGTAAAAGGAAAAGTACCGCCAGAAGCATTGGCAATAATGCTGCCATCGCAGAGTCCGTTGCAACTGACATCCGTTACATTATTCGACAAAGAAATGGCTGCTGGTTCTGCTATGGTAATGGTGGAAGTTCTATCGCAATTGCCATCTGATACCGTGACGGTATAAGTTCCAGCACAGAGGTTATTTATACTGGCTGTAGTTTGTCCAGAATTCCATAGATAACTGACATTGGTCGAACCAGAGGCTGATACTGTCGCGCTGCCATCGCAAGCCCCATTACAGGAAACGCCATTGGAAGTATTGGAAACTGTAAAGGCACAGCTTGAGCCTGCATCAATATTTATATTGTCCAAATAAGCATTATTGCCCCAGTCAGAATCATTAATAAAAGCAATAATCAGACTGGCTTGTCCATCATAAGTCGACAGGTCGATCGTCTCAGAAGCCCACTGACTGCCAGAAGGTGTAAAGGCTGTATTTTGTGCTGTAGCAGATTCGTAATCTGTACCACCAATGCGGAAAATTTCTGTCCAGTTTGTACCACAATCCGCCGATACCCAAATCAATAAAGAATCTGTATCTACCGTACTTGATCCAGCATAACCCGTATGCGCCCAGTCAAAAGTCATCTCGGTAGCAGCTGTGCCGCCGAGGTCGAGTGGGGGCAAAATGAGCCAGTCGCGAGAACCACGAATACTGCCATCATCATCATTATAATTATCAAAAAATGCGCTGGCATTACTGGTTCCGTAGCCGCCTGCTGCGGTGCTTCTTGTCCATTCCCACTCATCTCCATTTGGGTTGTTGATGCTCATATTATTGGGCGGAAAAGCAGTACTTTCAAAACCTTCTGCATAAGGAATGGTGACTGACGTAAAAATATTTGTGGTGCTTTGTGAATCGTTGGACGTATCTTCATCTGTTGCGCCATTGGGATTGGAAGTCGAACATTCAAAGACAAAAGAACCGACTGGTGCAGTGAAACTATTCAGCGTAACTTGTTGTGTCGCGCCTTGTGCCAGTGAGCCTGTCCAGTTGAATGTGATCGCTGCACCTCCATTGATGGTGCAGGTAATCGTAGCAGAAGTTAGTGTATTAGAGCCATAGTTTTGGATGGTGATAATGGGGGTGACGGGATTGGCGCAAACTGTTCCATTGGGATAATTGATGGCTGCAATTCCAGCATCATCGGCTGTTGTGATACAAGCGGTGGCTGTATTGGCGACCAATTGTGTCCGGCTTTGTAAACCAAATGAGCCACCATTGCCTTCTAATACAGCACGCATGACATTGATTTGCCCTTGTGAAAATGAGGTATAACAACGGGAGTCATTCACATAGTCCATATAGTTTACATACATGTGTTCGTTGCCACAACTGATTGGACCCGTTGGGAAACCACTGCCACAGCTCAGACCTGCATTGAGGGAAGAAGTCGCATCAGAAATATCAGGTGTATCAGCGATGCCATCATCATCTCCGCAGCCTGTGCCATTACCAAAAGTATGGGGTAAGCCGAGGTAGTGACCAGTTTCGTGCGTCATCGTTTTATAACCAGAAATATTGAAGCCCGGTCCACCAAACCAACGATAATCACAAACCACACCATCAATGTCATTACCGACAATACCGCCTTGCGGCAAATAGGCATAACCCAGAACACCACCACCAGAGGATGTGCCCGGAATATCGAGTACCCAGATATTATAATACAAATTTGTATTCCAGGCAGTTTGTGGTTTAAGGCTGGATTCTATATTGGAATTATTGATACTGCTGCCTGTGACGGCTAGATTTTGTCGGTCGATGCCATCTGTTGGGTTGCCATTGGGATCGACGCTGGCGAGGCAAAACTGGATTTCAGGATTTCCAATGACGCTCTGCCATTGCGCGGGCGTGCTGCTGAAATTGCTGTTTTGTGCCAGGAAGTCGTCATTCATCACTTCCAGTTGTGCTTCCACCTGAGCGGCAGAAATATTTTGTCCGGTGCCCACTGCTTCGCCATCGTGCAGCACGTGTACCACGACTGGGATGGTGATGATCGGCGGTGCAATGCTTTTTGTATTGTCCTGTATTTGAGATAATAAAGGAACAGCATTGAGGTAGTTTTGATATTCAGTCTCTAAGTCGGGGCGGGTTTCAAAGAGTTTATCGTAGGCTGCTTCTATGCCGCAACGTTCTTGGGCGTTGATGTTTAGGCAAAGGAGTAAGGCAATGCTTACTGCAAATAATTTATTGTACATTTTGTGTTTGTTTGTTAAGATTTCAAATTTCAGCGCACAAACGTTTACTAAACCTACGTAGGTTTAGTAAACGTTTGTGCTGAACACATAAAATTAAGAAAAATCTGATGGATGGCTTTGTGTTTTTGTTTGGAATGTATTTTAAGGATAGAAATATTGCGGTTTTGTGATGGATATAATACTCTTGATCATTTTGGTGGACAAATATTGATTCAGTGGAATGAAATTTTGAGCAGCATCGGTGCCTTACAAAGTGTAAATACAGTGGAGGGCAACTTTGATATTTCACGGAACAATGTTTTACCAGCCTTTCTGGATTGGACAATATAGAACATACTGGAATCACTTCTCTCCAAATTAGTAATAATCCATCCTTGTCTATGTGTGGTGTGGAAAGCGTTTGCCTGTATCTGTAGACATATAGATAAAAAACCGCTTTCCGGCACTTCCTATTATCGCCTCCGGCAAGTGGACTTTGATGGAGCATCTTCTTATTCTGAAGTAGAAAGTGTCCGTTTTGAAAGCAATAATATTATCACTCTATATCCAAACCCTACCAAATCAGTCCTTTATATTCCTGATGTTGGACTAGGAGAGAATAAGCAAATTGTCGTTTACGATCAAGCAGGCAGACGAACCATGGAAACAAGTCAAATCGCTAATGAACTCAATGTTTCTGCATTGGTTTCCGGCTTGTATATGATGACGATTACAACAGAGGAAGGCGTATTTTATGGGAAGTTTGTTGTGAATTAGAAAGTTGGGGATATTGGGAAATTAAACAGGTTCAATCCCAATATCCGGCAGTGTTCGATTAAAGTATGATTTCGTACATTTGATTTCAAAAAAGTAATCAAATGTTTTAAATAAAGAAAAAGAACTTCTTTTTATAGGGGGGCTAAAATAATCATACATTAGTCGAACACTACCGATTTTTTTATGCTTATGATTTTATACTATTCTTCTTTTGGAAGTATAGATACATGAATCTTTAATTCAGTAACCAAGGGATCAGTATTTGCAATAATATTGACTTCCTGATATTGCTCACCATCTTTATCTTTACTGTCAAATTCTACTTTTATTTCCCCTGTTCCACCTGGTGGAATTGGAGACTTAGGCCAGTCAGGGACTGTACAACCACAAGAACCCGAAGCAAATTCAATCACCAAATCGGCATCACCAGTATTTGTGAATTTAAAGGTATGGACTGATTTTTCTCCTTTTTTCAGCGTTCCAAAATCATGAAAAGTTTCTGCAAAATCCATGCTTGTAATTTCCTGCGTTTCTCCAATAGGCGCAGTAGGTGTTACATCAACATCAAGTTCCGGCTTTTCGGGAACAGCTTCTTCTGCAACTTCCAAAACACCTACAGCTTCCTCTATAGTCTCCACTACAGTTTCTACAGGTAGTGATTCTTCTATAGTTTCTCTTATAGCTTCTTCTACAACAGTTTCTACGGGAGCAGTGTAAGTCGTCACAGGCTCTGTATAAGTTGTTACAGGTTCTACATAAACTGGCTCGGTGTAAGAAGGCTCAGTCACAGGCTCATAATACTCTTCAGAGTAAGATGGACTGGTCAGCATAGTCTCAGGGTCGGGACCTGGTGCATAAGTTGTTGTGGTCGGCGTATAAGTAGAGTAAGTCGTTGTCGGTGCAGTATATGAATCATACGAATTATACGACGAATCATACGAATCGTAGGAATTATAAGAGTCATAAGTCGGGGATAAAGGCACACGAATACGTCCGTCAAAATCTGTACCTTCAATAATCTTAAATTCAGTCCGGCGATTACGCTGACGTCCTTCTGGATTATCTGTTCCTTCGTAAGTTTCATTAGGTGCGATTGGAATATCTTCACCATAATACTTAGGAACTAGGCGACTGTTTGGTACACCACGCATTTCCAGATAACTTATAGCTGAAATAGTCCGATTTTCTGATAATTTGTAATTATAGTCATTATCACCTCTTGAGTCAGTATGAGAAGAAACTTCTACCACCAACTGAGGGTAAGTTGTCAAGATATTAGCAATATCATCTAAACGTATAGAGGCGTCCGAGCGGATATTAGATTGATCAAAGTCAAAGTATATCGTATCCAGTTTAGGCAATACAAAAGTGTATTGAGGTGCTGGCGGTGGAGGCGGCGGCGGCGGTGGAAGTGGTGGTGGCGGCGGCGGCGGTGGAGGAGGTGGCGGTGGAGGAACAGGCTTCAGAAATACATCTCTTTCAAAAGAAGCCGCATCATTCAGATCATAAGTATTGATAAGATCTGTCGTGTCTGGATAATAACCAATTCGGCTAGCCACCAGTTTATAAGATTTATTGCGACGCAAAACAAATTCGTGTCTGTTTGTATCTTGCTCAATCTTAGTTTCTAGTAAAGTCTGTGTTTCAGGATCTACTTCATATAATTTAACTGTACCGTTTACCAATGCTTCCTCTGTTTCTTTGTTGTACATCAGCGTAGAAACATTATATGGAATACGATCTAGTAAAGTAGCCATGAAAATATCGTCACAGCAAGTTTCACTTTTCAAAGAAATCGTACCTGGTCGATTGGAAACCAAAAAGGCATGATAACCATCTGGTGCGATAGAGAAAAACATATCATCTACGCGAGAATTAATCTCTTTGCCCATGTGTTCTGGCTCAGACCATACGCTTCTTTCCCAACGGGCAGTATACACATCATAGCCACCTATAGTTGGATGACCTGTGGTACTAAAGAAAAATTCATCGTTGTGGAAAGATGGTGAAACTTCATGTCCAGGTGTATTGATACGGTTACCCAAATTGATAGGCTTGCTGAATTTGCCATTACCTTCAAAGTAAACATAAAAAACATCCCAGCCACCATATCCACCAGCCATATCAGAAGTAAAGAATAAAACTTCTTTACCATCCAATTTGCCAATAGCAGGATGCTTATAGGAGTACTGAGCACCACCAAAACCATCTTTAGTAATTATTTTTCCACCGCTAAATTTGCCTTCTGGCGAACCTTTAGCCATGTATAAATCACATTTTTGCTTGTCTTCAATAACACAACGAGTGAAAATCATAGTCTCGCCACTCTCTGTTACAGCACCACCAGTGGTATGGAAGCCAGATTTATTAATCCCCTTGACAGGTTCACCAGCCGTCCATGTACCACCCTGAACACGGTCAGATACATATAACTTGGCGTAAATGTCGTCTCCTGGATCTTCAATGATAATAATCGAATCTGTGCGGATAGAAGAAAAGAATAAGCGATCTTTATAGGCAGTAGGTGCCTGCTCAGTAGAAGCAGAATTGATGCCAGGTCCAAGATTCATGACCACCATACTTTCGTCGGTCTCCATCGTCTTGGCTTTTTGCGCACCAATAATTTCATTTTCAGCCAACTGCTCATACACTGGATCTTCATTATTTTGCATAAAGCTGCGGAACTCTCCAATAGCTTCTTCATAACGACCATTCATTTTCAGCAAACGGGCATATATGAAACGAGCATTTGGGTATTTCCCATTGCTATCCATACGGAGCAACTGACCATACCAGTCTTCTGCCTGCTCATAATCTCTCAGCAGATATTGTAAATAAGCAATTTTGTGAGCAACATCCAAATTGCCTGGGTCATCCTCATGGATGGCCTCGTACCAGGCCAACGCATTATAGGTGTCTCCTCTATCATAAATCTGTTGGGCAACTTTCAGCTTTTTAGCTGTGGATAGGTTGCCTTTTACCGGCTGGGCAACCAGCGATAGAGACGTGAGGGAAAGTATAATGAAAACAATCCAAAAGGTTCTCATATTTGTTTATATCTTTAAATTTAGCGATTAATAATACATATAAAATGTATCATTCGGAATTTCATGGTTTTCAATATTCTTAGAATCGAGGGCAGAACAAGACTGGCTTGACGACAGGTGTCTTGTAGATTTTTGCCGTATAAGATAAAGCCAATTCGTAAGCTCCACGTCCGCGACTTGCTGTAGTCAATGATGAAGTATTGACGTCATAAGCAATGCCAGCCTTTAAGCCTTTATAGTCCATTCCAATCATCAGGATAGCAGCATCCCCGAGGCGATAGCCTAAGCCAGAATACAAAGTAACATTGCGTTCTGGATTGATGTGATAGCCCAATTTAGCTTCGGCTATGGCTTCTCTCGCTTTCGCTTGAGTTTGGAACAAAAAGGTAGGGGACAAGACCAAACGACTAGATAAGTCGTAATTGAAACCAGCATGTCCTAAGATACGCGATTTCAATTTGCCATCACTTAGGAAAGCATCGTCTGGATTAGAAACGTGGAAAGCACTTGCTCCAACATAAAAGTTGAATTTGCTGGACAAATAAGAGTTAATCAATCCACCAACATTAAAATCAAGATAAGAAACACTTGATTCAAAATTAGCTAGACCAAATTCCTGGCTAGTCGTTCCACTGATTAGTTCGTCTTCAAATAGCAGCTCGTTCTGATCAATTGTTTTCTGGACAAAACCACCCTGTCCTCCAAGTGAGAATACAGTATTGGATTTTTTACCCAGTCCCAAGTGGTAAGAAATAGAAGCTAAAGCAGTTAGATTGTTTAAGGCAGCACTACCTGCCTGGTCATTACTCACAACAACACCGGCACCAAACCAGTCGTTTTTACCAAAACCACGGATAATCGGCGCATCCAGAAAAACGGCTGGCGTCACATACTGATTGGTCAAAACGCTCGACCACTGATCTCGATAGATTCCTCCAATACGAAAAGTACCCTCATAAGCACCAGTGAGTGCAGGGTTCAATGTCAGTGGCGACATATCGTATTGTGAAAAATGAATGTCCTGTGCTTTTACAAGTCCACCACAGGCAAAAATGAGTAAGATTACAATGATTCCTCTCAAGGATTTCATAGTGTCGGTTTTTCAGATTTTCAATAGTTTGAAGCAACAATATATCAATTAATGCTCAAATTTTACACTTTTATATAAAAATAGCAACATCAAAAATATTCTTTGCTACTTTACTTAGTACCGAATACGGGAATACTACCCCTTGTCGAATACTATAAAATGACTTTATTATGACCCAGGTGATAACATCAAACAAAATTAATGAATACTAAATGTTAATTCGCCTGAAACAAGACCCAAAATTAACTAATGTTTTTTAAAAAACAGGAAAGAATGGAGTATTTGTTAATATCTCTTATTGTTAAAATGAGAAATACGAATGGATTAAGTCTAAGATTTGGGTATTGTCAATTTCAGCCATGCATCTAAAGTGTCCTTTTGGACATTGATCCGAACCGATTTTTGAACAGGGACGACAAGAGAGCGCGTGAACCTCTATAATATGATGTTCGGTTTGGTAAGGATACATGCCAAAGGCAGGAACAGTATTTCCCCAAACACTAATGATCGGTTTTTTTAGTGCTGCGCCAATATGCATCAATCCAGTATCGTGTGTGAGCAGCAGGCGAGACTGTTGTACCCAGGATGCAGAACCGTGTAAAGAATATTGTCCGCAGGCATTATATACTTGTTTGCCAACCTTGTCTACAATGTATTCGCCATTTTCCCGATCTTCTTTGCCGCCTAATAAAACGATTGGGGCATTTATTTTTTTAACTAAGTCAATCATCTTTTCCACAGGCAGGCGTTTGGTGGCGAATTTTGCACCAATGGCAAATGCAATATACTCGTTTTGTGCCAAACCATATTTTGAAAGTTGAATGATTGCTGTTTCGGGAATAAAATAATCGAGTCCTGCCTGATCGTTTTCCACGCCCAGTGATTTGACGGTTTCAAAATAACGATCTACGATATGTTGATCTGGCAGGCGATTTATTTTAAAATTGGTCAGTAACCATTTTTCAAGGTTGAGTTTTGGAAAGGAGGAAGTAGGGAGACCAAGATGCCACTTGAGTCGTAGGGTACGAAGGTTGTGGTGTAGGTCGATGATATAATCAAACTGTGCTGCTTTGAGGTCGGGCAGCAAGCTATCAATTTCACCTTCCATTGCCCAGACCTTATGTATATAAGGATTAGGAATCAATATCGACTGGTAAGCTGTCTTGGTAAGATAATGTATTTCTGCACCCAATTGTTGCTGCAAACAACGAACAACTGGCGTGGTGAGTACAATGTCACCAATAGAACTGAACCTTGTGATTAATATTTTGATGGTAATCTGGTGATTGGTGTATTGGTAACTGGTGTATTGGTGATTGGTAACTGGTGTATTAGTAACTGGTAACTGGTAACTGGTAAGACAACTAATTACTAGTCACCAATCACTAATCACTAATACACTAATCACCAATACACCAATCACTACTTTTTGAAAACTAATATCCTATTGTCAGCAGTACGCATTTGCAGTTTACCGCCATCTGTATTGAACGTTTTCACTGCGCCTAGTATATCTGTATAAGCACCTGCCTGTGTCATGATGTCCTGTGGCTGGCACAATTTTCTGGTTTTTCCGATCTGACCTACGCTTAAACTACAGTCACTTAGCGTATAAGCACCAAAGTAGTCATTACAGCCATCAGAGCCTTCTACCTTTTTGTCTGTCGTATTAAAATTCAGGGTGACTGGGCTATCTGTACGCGGTATCAATGGAGCAGATACTGATCCGTATTCTTCAAGCGTCCAGGTATTGGAAGTCATCAATGCGGAATCGCAGTTTTCGCAGGCTGAAATAGTGAGCAGGGCAATTGCCGCTACTGCGCACAGAATTGTTTTTAAAATTTTCATAATTTGTTTTTATGCTCATGCAAGTTAAAAAGAAAAAGGCAGAAGTTTCAAAGAAACTTCTGCCTGAAAAATATAAAATATATTTATCTAAAAAAGCAACAAAGCCAAAACTGTGGTCTAAGCTGTTACTCCCAACTTAGCTAAACTATCTTTTTGTAACCACGACTTCTACACGACGGTTTTCAGCAGCAGCAGTATTAGCTGCATTAACAGGTTTTTCAGAACCCATACCTTGTGTCGTTAAGCGATTAGCACTGATACCAGATTTCTCTAGTTGAGCTTTAACGGCATTAGCGCGTGCCAAAGACAATGCTTTGTTCTTCGCAGCATTACCTGAGCTGTCCGTGTGACCTTCGATATTGAGGTGTACTTTAGGGAAAGCTTTAAGTACTTTAGACATTTCAGCAACTTCCTTCAATGAACCAGCATCCAGATTCGCAGAACCTGTAGCGAAAGTCAGATTGTCAAAAGTAAAACGTTTGCCTACTTCCGTACCTGCAACACCTAAGAAGCTAGTGAATTTATCACCGAAAGAACCTTCTTTAAAGCCAACTTTAAGTCCGCCTGGAAGTTCGAAAGATTTAACACCATCTACTACTGTAGAGCTGAAACCTTTTACGACATCACCTACTTTGTTTACAGCGTCTCCAGCCAAATCTTTAGTCCCTTCGGCTAAATCTTTTGCACCATCAACAACAGTACCAGCACCATCTTTAACAGTATCTGTTACTGAATCAGCCATATCACCAGCAGGATTAGCACAACCCATTCTGCTGAGCAACCAGCCACCAAGTAATACGATACCTACTAATGGCAATAACCATCTTAGGAAAGAAGCACCTTTCTTAGCTGTATCAACACCTGCATCCGCAACTTTACCACCAACGTTAGTTGCTGTATTTACGACATTACCAGCTGCACCTTTTACACCACCAAGGAGACTACCTAAGCCAAGCTCATCGCCCATACCTGCTGGAAGAGCTGCTTTGATATAATCTTTTTGTCCGCCAAGTAAACTTGCCAAACCGGAAGCATTCAAACCTTGAGATTTTACTTGCTTACCAATCAGTCCCATAAGGATAGGAGCTGCCATACTCATCAATGAAGATGCACCACCTCTTTGCAAACCTGCAATAGAAGCTATCTTACCTACAACAGAACCTAAGCCGCTGCCGAAAATACCATTCAAAATACCTTCACCTGATTTAGTTGCCTGACGAGTAGCTTCGCCACCGCTGAACAAATCAGTCATGTTGTCCATAATACCACCATCGTGGCCATCGTCTTTAATCATATTGAACAACGCATTTGCGCCGCTCTGTGTAGAAGATTTTTTCATTAATCCTCCAAGCAATGTTGGCATGATACCGTCCATTGCACTTTGTGTAGCAGAAGTACTGCCGCCAATCATTTTGGCTGCCTGTCCAATGACTGCACCCGAAAGTTGGTCTTTTACAAGTCCTAATAAATTCATGATTTCTTATTAAATTATGGTTAGTTGATTCAAGTTGTGAAAAACTTGCGTTAGTTAAAATCATCCTTCTGACGGAAAATTATAAATAGGTAACAAATATATGGTAAGTATTATATCCCGACCAAATATCGCCTGACTTATATTGTCTTATAAATTTTTAAAAACTTACATTCAGTATGATTTCAGGCGTCAGGCGTCAAGAGATAGGCGTCAGGTGGGAAGCGTCGGAAAAAACAAACTCCAAATTCTCCAAAACGGTCATTTCGACAGGCTCAATGACCGTTTTTGGGGATTTAGAGTTTTTCCTATTTGGCACTTTTTCGCTAATTTTCGTCACATTCCTCAATAGTTGCAGAAAAATCGGCATTGACATCTACACTAAAACCCTCATCCAGTAAAATAAGTTGTCCGGCTTTGAAATTGACGTTTCCCATCTGGAGAACTGTACCTGTGGCGTCTATTTCATCAATAGCCTGATACGTTCCGTTGGGTATCGGCTGATCATCTATAATTAATAAGCTTGGCAGTATCGAAGTCGTGGTCGTGGCAATATAATTCAATTGAGCATAGCGGACAGAATATTCATGATCGGAATTTTGGTTGTTCGTATCGTTAAATTCGATAAGCCAGTCGGCCGGACTACCTGTTAGTGGTGCGGTCGAAATGGGGATGTTGGTATAGTATAAATCTGTTCCGCCATTACAGCCGAGATAAGGGTTCAGCACTTGCGTATTACCTGCGGGGTCGGTCAGTTGTATGGTAATTTCATTTTCGCAGCTACTGCCGTTTAAACGGAAATATACTTCTAGTGAAATATCGCTTAGTATAGCACCTGCTGTATTATTATTATCTGTAAGGGTGATAGAAGGATTATTGGTAAAGCCCATAGCATCAATAAACAAATCACTATCATAAGTAAGGGTCAGCGTATCAATAGTTGTCGTCATTTGCTGGCAGAACTCGGAAGGGCACAAAGCCTGTATTTCCAACCAGTTATCGCAGCCTGGGTCATTGAAAGATATGTAAAAGTTAGGATTTTCGGTAACCAGATAATTACAAATACTGGATACAGAACACATGGTCAGATTACTGTTATAAGTAATCGTAAGATTATCAATATTTGTATAATCTACATTATCCAGTCCTGCAAGACTGGGTAAATTACTATTGTATTCAATAATTATTTCACCTTCTACTGTGGTAAGATTGGATAAAGCACTAATATCTATGAGATTTGAGTTTGTTCCAAAAGTTACAATCCCGGAAGGAGAGATATTCAGGCTTCCCTGTATGGAACTGAGATTTTCCAGCCCGTCGAGGCTGATTAGCGAAGAGACATCCATCAGCCTCAAATCCCCACCGATACTGGTCAGATTTTGCAAACCGTTCAGATTCGTAAAATTATTCCCCATAATGTAAAAGTCTCCGGTAACTGTTGTCAGGTTATCCAGTCCTGAGAAAGACTGAAGTTCATCACCTGGGTAATACGTTTCAGCATAACAATCGCCATACCCAATCGAAACAGCGAAAAGGAAGGATTTAGCAGTATATAAGCCGCCTATTGAACTAAGACTTTGTAAGCCTGTAAAATCGCTTAACGAAGTATTGGTATAAACAGTTAGGTAGCCTGTTATAGTTTGCAATTGTTCCAGTCCTGTAAAATTTACGAGGGCAAAATTACCGGCAACCTTCATATTGCCCCCGATACTCGCCAGGCTACCCAAGCCGCTAAAGTCGATTAGTTGCTGGTTGCCGTCATTATAAGTGGTGGAAGGTATGCAGGGGAACTCATTTCCACCTGCCTCTTGATAATCCCCAAGTTCGAAGTCACCCTCAATTTCCGTTAGGTTGTTGAGTCCGTTGAAGCTGGTCAGCATTGTGTTTTTGACAATCAGATTTCCAGTTATGGAGATTAGCTGGCTTAGTCCGGCGAGGCTGCTAATGTTGTTGTTGCCTCCACCCGAACCAACATAAAGGCTGCCTGGAAGGATGGTGCAATTTGGGTAGTTGAGTGCAAAATCGTCCACTTCCTGCTGTGAAGTAAAGGTAACATCACCAGTAGGGCAGGAAGTAGTGTTTACACTATTGACGCCATAAGCGGTATCCGGGCTGCCCGGCTTTGCGGACAGGTTACTATTCCAAAAGCATAGAACAAGCATAAACAGGAAAATACGTTTCATAATTGTAGTTTTAATAGTTATTGAATAAAAGATGCGGGTAAGATGCGATTTTTTCAAATAAACTCACAGGAAGAGTTAAACGTTTTTTACAGATTACAAATATTCAAGATGCGATAAACGATTATGCAAAATTCTTGTTAAAAATAGGATTTATAGCTCAAAAATTCCTTTGTAAACGCTACTTTTACATGTTTTTTCTAATAAAATTTAATAAAAAATGACACAAAAAAGATTTGCCGCACTTTTCACCAGTTTATTGTTCCTTACTTACTCTTTTGCTCAGCCAATGGGTGGGCAGGCACCTGAGGACTGGTTTTTGCTGGATGCACAGAAAGATAAAGTACAGGGCGTAAGTTCTGAAAAAGCTTATGCTGATTTACTGAAAGGTAAATCCTCCGAAACAATCATTGTTGCCGTAATTGATTCTGGGATTGATGTGGAACATGAAGACCTGAAAGATGTTATCTGGGTCAATGAAGATGAAATTCCTAATAATGGAAAAGACGATGATAATAATGGTTACATAGATGACATTCATGGTTGGAATTTTATTGGTGGAAAAAATGGAGAAAATGTAGTCCATGATACTTACGAATTTGTTCGTACCTACCGTAGGTTAAACAAAAAATTTGAAGGCAAAACTGCTACATCTATTGCTAAAGCAGATGCAAAAGATTATGCGATGTATGTAAAAGTAAAAGATGAGCTGAAAAAGAAGCAGGCTGAATCTCAAATGCAGAGTATGCAAATTAAAGGTTTTTATGAAGCCATCAATAGTGCCGTGAAAACGGTCAAAGGAAATCTTGGCGAAGATGCTGCACTCAATGTAGAATCACTGGAAGCAGTAGATGCAGGCGAAGATGAAGAACTGGCAGGTGCTCTGGATATGCTACTGAATGTTTTCAGAAGAGGAGCAACAGAAGAAGACCTGAAAGAACTGGAAGAAGGTATAAAGTATTTCGATACGCAAGCGAATTATCATTTCAACCCAGAATATGACCCGCGTAGTATTGTTGGTGACAATTACGAAAATTCTTCTGAGCGTTATTATGGAAATAATGATGTGGAAGGACCAGATGCTTTTCACGGAACACACGTTGCTGGTATTATCGGAGCCAATCGCAATAATTCATTGGGTGTAAGAGGTATTGCAGACAATGTACGCATCATGTCTATTCGCGCAGTGCCGGATGGTGATGAGCGCGACAAAGATGTAGCCAATGCTATTCGTTATGCAGTTGAAAACGGAGCGCGGGTTATCAATATGAGTTTTGGAAAAAGCTACGACTCGGATAAAGGTGCAGTAGATGCAGCCGTCAAATTTGCTGAAAAAAATGATGTATTGCTGGTACACGCAGCAGGCAACAGTGCTGAAAATATTGACGTGGCAGCCAATTTTCCGAATGACCGCTATGGCGGAAAACGCAAGCAAGCTAAAAATTGGCTGGAAATCGGTGCATTATCCTGGCAGGGAGGCGACAACCCAATTGCCAGTTTTTCCAATTACGGAAAGGACAATGTAGATGTTTTCTCCCCTGGGGTTGATCTAAATTCTACGATACCGGATAATGGTTACGCGCCATCCAGCGGAACCAGTATGGCTGCTCCGGCAGCAGCAGGCGTTGCAGCGATGATTATGTCTTATTATCCCAAGCTAAGTGCTTGTCAGGTGAAAGAAATTATGATGGAATCATCTGTAGATGCGAGTAGTCAGGAAGTTAATTGCCCAGGCGCAGAACGCATTCAGTTCAATGAACTTTGTCGTACCGGTGGTGTGGTAAATGCATACGAAGCCGTAAAACTGGCAGCAAAAACAAAAGGAAAACGCAAGAAGAAAAAAGTGAAAAAGCCAAGAGCATAAGGGCATTTTTCATAGATGATTTTGAAGGGTCAAATGGGGTTTCCATTTGACCCTTATTCTTTTAGGGGATAAATATTAGAAATTAACCATTAATTGGTAGGGCAAACGCATCAAATTAAAAAGTAACCTGAGTCGTCTGACGATTCAATTTATTCAGGAGTTCATTGTCTTGGAAATCATCATACGTGTGGATAAGCAACCATCGTCAGCCGACTTTTCTTCTTCATTTTCCAAATTTAAATTTAATGCGGTGTTCAAAGTATGGAATAGTCGGCAGACGAAGGATTTGATTAAAATTAGTGGTTTGTCCCCTAAAATATGCTGTATTTTCAACTGAATTCGTCTGACGACAACGGAATTTGCTCAACGATGCTTTGATAGAACACGACTAAAATTTTGATGCGTTTGCCCTAGAATGGACTAAGTTTACTCGATAATCATAAAGCTATGCAAACAACTAATAAGACGATTGTAATATGTGGAGCTGGCATTGCAGGAATAGCTACGGCATATTACCTGACAAAGCTCAATAATAAGCTGAATATTATTTTAATTGATAAAAATCAGCCCTTGTCTTTTACAACGAGTAAATCAGGCGAAAATTTCAGAGATTTCTGGCCGCAAAAATGCATGAGAGAATTTGCAAGCCACAGTATTCGTTTAATGGAAGACTTGAAGGATGACTATGGGCATGACACTTTCAAGATGTCATTTTCCGGCTATAATTTTGTGAGTCATGACAAAGAAAAACCGATTTTTTCGATAAACTCGAATGAACATTCTGAAGAATATTTTGAAGAAATTACCGATACGACAACTATTCTTAATAAACATGCTTATTTGAGCAAAAGTGTAGAGAAAATAATCTCCATTAAAAATGCTGGGAATATAGATGTTTATGCAATGGGGAGCTTAATGCTCAAAGAGTCCAAAAAAATAGGTGTAAAACAGCTTCAAGGAGAAGTTGTAGCTATAGAAAAAAAGGAATCGAAATTCCTGCTAATCCTGGCGTCAAAAAAAACGATAAGTGCTGATCAAGTCGTTATTGCAACGGGACCTTTTATCAATAACATCGCAAATATGCTGGGATTCCAATTCCCCATTGAAAATACACTTCAACGAAAATTTATCATTCCCGACCCTAAAAATATCATCCCAAGAGATATGCCTTTTACGATTTATGCTGATGCTCAACATTTAAACTGGTCGGAGGAGGAACGTACCTTTTTTGCTTCAGAAGAAAAGTACAAGAACTTATTGGATGAATTTCCTGGCGGCTTACACATCAAACCTGAAGGGGAAGGGATTAAATTAGGCTGGGCATTTAATAGACACACGGAGATTCCGAAATGGGAGACTTCACAGGCTGATTTTTTTCCCCAGGTCGTCTTAAAAGGAGCAAGTCGTTTTATTCCTCGGCTCATTGAATACGAAAATGACGTTCCTACACCGCTCATACAATATGCTGGATATTATACTCGAACAAAAGAAAATTGGCCGCTTATTGGCCCAACCAAAATTCCAGATGTGTTTGTAATCGGCGCACTTGCAGGTTATGGAACGATGTCGGCATGTGCAGCAGGACAGCTTTGCGCTAAATATGTTTTAAACGAAACAGAATTGCCCGATTACGCAGACTACTTTCATCCTATGAAATATCAGAACCCAGCTATTGTTAAAGAAATTAAGGAGATTAAAAGTGATGGACAGTTATAAGTAAGTGGAAATACAAATCCAAACGTCAAATTCAAATTCAATGGAATACAAAAGCTACACCGTATATGACAATCAGGATTTTTTTGATGCTTATATTCAAAAAAGGAGTTTGGGTGGGTCTCCAGAAGATTACTTCAAATTATTTAAAAGAGCCGGCTTTCAAATGTCCGAATTAAGAGAATCCAAACCAGTAAAGTCAAATTTTACAAATATAGAAGAATACGAAAGGAGAAGTCGGATACCTTTATTTATGATGTTTAAATTGACATCGCATTAAAAAGCACGACAACACAACAACACCTCAACACGACAACACACATTTAGTCGTAAAAAAATCCCCTTATGTCTTTTTTTGTTTTAATATTGTGGGAAATAGCTAACTTTTGCTGAAATTATAAGAAATGAACATCTTAGAACTTAATAAAGTCGTAAAGACCTACGAAAATCATGTTGCAGTAGATGGTGTCAGTTTTGCTGTGCCTGAAGGCAGTATTTTTGGTTTGCTAGGACCCAATGGCGCAGGAAAAACATCGCTGATTCGCATCATCACGACCATCACGCGGGCAGACAGCGGTACAGTCTTGCTAGGCGGCGAAACACTGAATGGCAACCATCCTTCACAAATCGGGTATATGCCGGAAGAGCGTGGATTGTACAAAAAAATGAAGGTCGGCGACCATCTGATTTATCTCGCACGACTGAAAGGATTGTCCAAGAAAGTTGCCAATCAGGAAATTAATTACTGGTTTGAAAAATTTGGGATTGAAGACTGGTGGAACAAAAAAGTCGAGGAACTCTCGAAAGGGATGCAACAAAAAATTCAGTTTATCTCAACAGTCGTACATAAGCCGAGCCTGCTGATTCTGGATGAACCATTTTCGGGTTTAGATCCCATTAATACCAATCTGATTAAGGACGAAATTTATGAACTCAACCAGAAAGGCACCAGCATTATTTTCTCAACGCACCGCATGGAACAAGTCGAGGAAGTTTGTGAGGAAATTGTGTTGATTAATAAAGGAAAAAATATTCTAGGCGGACTAGTAAAAGACGTCAAAAATCGATTCAAAGAAAACCTTTTTCAGGTCAAATTT
The DNA here is from genome assembly GCA_937951615.1 of uncultured Saprospiraceae bacterium. Taxonomy (GTDB): domain Bacteria; phylum Bacteroidota; class Bacteroidia; order Chitinophagales; family Saprospiraceae; genus JAHDEO01. The sequence goes on from CALFBH010000085.1 coordinate 62,059, forward strand.
GAAGGCGAGCTACCCGCAGATATGGAAAGTCGTTTTAAGATCGCATCAAAATCCGACCGTGACCTAACCATCCAAATTGGCGAAGGCGAAGACTCCAACGAAATTTTACAATACCTAGTTCGCAATAACCTGCACATCATTTCTTTTGAAGAAATTCTACCAACCCTTAATGAAATTTTCATCAAGCAGGTAAACGGCGTAACAGCAGAATAAGTGGAAACACAAATTCAAATTCAACCGTCAAATTCAAAAAGTCGTCGATTATTTTTTTTAGCTAAATTGAAATCATCAACACGACAACACATCAACACCACAACACAACAATATCATGGACAAACTTTGGCTCATTGTAAAACGCGAATACCTCACGCGGGTAAAAAAATGGACATTTATACTGGCAACGTTGGCAACACCGCTGGCTGTCGCAGGCTTCATTGCCGTGTCTGCGCTATTGGCAAATCAAAGCGAAGAGCAGCGCATTGCGCTAAAAGACGACTCTGGTATTTTTGTTGAAAAGACAATCAAAGACTCGGATCGGGCAAAATTTATCATGAGCAATGAGCCATTGGATAGCCTGATAGCCAATTATGAGAAAATGAATTTCGACGGAGTACTGCATGTACCCGATTTTAGGGAACGACTGGAGAAAGACAAAGAACTGGCAGTCAATTATTACTCCGATGGGCAATTGGGTGTAGTGACCAAAATGTTCATTGAATCCAGAATGGCAAAACGAATTAAAAGTCATAAAATAGATAAGTCAGGCTACGATAAAAAGATTATTGAAAATTTTGAAACGGAAGTCACGATTGATGAAAAAGCCGCTTCTGGCGAAGACACTGGCGTAGGCAATCGCGCTGAAATTGCCACTGGTTTTGGGATGATGATGGGCTTTTTCATGTACATGGCCATTTTTATATACGGCATGATGGTGATGCGCAGTGTGATGGAAGAAAAAACAAACCGGATTGTAGAAGTGATGATTTCTTCGGTAAAGCCATTCCAACTGATGATGGGAAAATTGATTGGCGTTGGCGGTGTTGGCTTGACGCAGTTGCTGATTTGGATTATTCTGATTCCGGGCGTTGTGTTTATTACTGGGCTGCTCTTCCCTATTGACCCTGCGACAATGAGCGGATCGGGGATGCCAGGCGGTGGACAGGAGATGAATCCAGAAGAAATGGAAAGCCTGATTTACCAGATGGGCGAAACGTTGGGCGCATTGAACTGGTGGTTTATTCTTCCCTTGTTTATTATCTTTTTTATGGGTGGATATTTTGTGTATTCTTCCCTTTTTGCTGCCATTGGTTCTACCATCAGCGATGATATGGGCGAGTCACAATCCCTCACGATGCCGATTAGTATGTTGGTCGTATTGGCGGTGCTGATTATGAGTGCTGTTGTGCAGAACCCAAATAGCTCATTGGCTACCTGGTCTTCTATGGTGCCCTTTTTCTCTCCGGTCGTCATGCCTGCTCGGCTGGCCTTCGACCCGCCACTTTGGGAGGTGATACTTTCTGTATTGATTCTGATTGTCTCTTCTGTATTTTTTGTCTGGCTTTCTGCCCGCATTTATCGCGTAGGTATTTTGATGTATGGTAAGAAAGTGACCTTTAAAGAACTTGCAAAATGGATGTTTTATAAGGGGTGATTTGGTGATTGGTGTATTGGGTAACTAGTAATTAGTTGATTGGTAACTGGGTTAAGAAGAGGTATTTTTTAAGTGTAAACAAACCTTTGCGGCTTAGCATCTTTGCGAGAAAAACAGCAGAAACAAATCTTTGCGCCTTAGCGTCTTTGCGAGAAAAACAGCAGAAACAAATCTTTGCGCCTTAGCGTCTTTGCGAGAAAAACAGCAGAAACAAATCTTTGCGGCTTAGCATCTTTGCGAGAAAAACAGCAGAAACAAATCTTTGCGCCTTAGCGTCTTTGCGAGAAAAACAGCAGAAACAAATCTTTGCGCCTTAGCGTCTTTGCGAGAAAAACAGCAGATCGGCAAATGAGAACTATAATTGATAGATAGCAATAATTCATTCAACAATTCATTCATTCACTCATTGAACTCAAGTATTTTACAAAATAAGGAGCTACGTTTGCTCCAATTCCTCACCTTTGCCGTTTTCGCCGGACGAGCTTGGCAGCATATTTTCTGGGATATACCGATACGGGCATTGATGTGGGATGAAGGGCTGATGAAAGGCATCATAGAAGGACTGTCGGACATGAGCTGGCAGCAGTATGTCACGAGTATGGAAGTGGACGCCTGGCTTCAAGCTGTTGCGGCTGGTTTGGGTTGGTTTTGTGCAATATGTGCCGTGGCGGCCTGGCTGATTCAACCGGGCAGAAAATGGGCGGCTTGGCTATTGCGAATAGGTGGTTTTTATCTAATTCTCCTGTTTATACTTTATTGGAAAGAAAAATTTCAAAGTGCTGGCATGTTTATGGAACATACGCTTCAATGGGCAACGCCCTTTATGCTCGTCTATGCCGCTTTTTATCAGCAAAACACAGCAAAATTTCGTTTTTGGATCAAGATAGCCATCGCGCTGACTTTCGTCGGACATGGCTTATATGCTTTTGGTTATTATCCCGTTCCGGGCAATTTTGTAGACATGATGATAATGACTTTCGGTTTATCAGATGAAGCAGCTCTAAGCTGGCTGAAAGTGGCTGGCGTCTTGGATTTTGTGGCAGCAGCGGCTTTGTTCATTCCTCGCATGGCGCGTCCTGCACTGGTCTATTGCATTATCTGGGGTTTTCTGACTGCCTTTGCCCGCATTATTGCAAATTTTGATATAAATATGCCGCTAGATACACTAGGACAATGGTGGCATGAAGCCTTTTTCCGATTGCCACATGGCGGCATTCCACTATTATTGTTTTGGATGTTGCGGAGGGAAGTATAAGTTTTAAGTTTAAGTTTAAATCTTAGTGGTTCAAAAAAACACCCCGATGCGCAACCTGGTAAAAAAAGAATAAAAAATAAAAAACCAAATTCCAAAAAACCGAACACATAACAACAAAACTGTAGTGGTTCAAAAAAACATATCGATACGCAACCCAGCAACCCGCAACTCGCAACTCGCAACCCGAAACTCACAACTCCCTCAACCTCCCCACAGCCACAATAGAAGCCCCAAAAAAAGGATGAAAAGGCAAAGCAGTCTCCACATTTTTCATCCCTCGCAAAACCATATCCACCAACTTATTCGGCGGCTGAAGCCCTTTTTCAATCACCTTATCTTTAGTAAAATGCATCATCGCTTTACGCAATAGCGCGACAGGCACCAAAGACCCCGCCCAATAAACCACCTTCAAAGGCTCGAAACCGGCATCTTGTAGCAACTGCTCCATACTTTTTTTCGTATAACGCCGAATATGCCCCACTTCCACATCATATTTGCTAAACAACAACATACTCGCTGGCACACTCAACACCGCAAGACCACCTGGCTGAAGATGCCGTCCAGCAGTCCGCAAAAAATCGACATCTGCTTCTATATGCTCCACGACATCCATCAACATCAACATATCATATTTACCAACCAGGTCGGGTTGCTGATCGTAAATATTATACAACATCACCCGTCCTTTTCCGCTCGGTATCAATTGGAGCGCGTGAAGACTCAGGTCGCAGGCATCCACGACATAACCGAGGCTCTCCATCTGTTGTCGCATCACACCATGGCCGCAGCCGATTTCAAAAACCTTAGCCTCTGTATCAGGCATGAGGTATTGCAACTTTTTTACCGCTTCAAAGCGCCATTGCATCCAAAAATGCGCTGCATCGGCAAAGTCGTACCAATCTTCGTGCATGGAAACGGGTAGGGATTCAGATATGTGTTCAATATTTATCAATAAAAAAGTATAATAGTGAAAGACAAAATTATCAAAAACAAAGCAAGATTGCTAAAATTCACGGTGAAAACAAACTTTGCGTCTTTCCGCCTTTGCGGGAAAATGATTGAACAAGCAACGCTGTCCTATATATCTTCTATCTATCAATTTGAATCAGTCATCGAATAATTCCTTATCTTCGCAACAAAATAAGCCCTTAAATTTGTTATCATGTAACAGTTTAGGTCGATGGTCAATAGTCCATGGTCGATGGCTGTCTTTTAGCATTCAGGTCATTTCAATATTTCATTTTGCTTTGCAAAATACGTGTAAAGCTTATAAAACAGGAATACTGTTAACCCCAGCTATGGACTATAGACCATCGACTATCGACGAAAACAGTTATGTTATCATTTTATTATTCAACAGCAAACCATAAGAAACATGCTTAGACTTCTTAAATTTTCAACACTTGCAATTTTAATCCTGAATCTTTTTAGCTGCACTTCTTCCGACCGCAGCAATGTCAATGTGAACATCAATATTGCAGACAATGCACCTTCTGCTTCCGAAGGTTTTGATTTGGAACAATTTCACCGACTACTCATCGAAGAAGGCGAAAATGAAAACCAATGGGACGCCAAGTTTTTATCCGAACTTGTAAACAGAGAAGATATTAACAACCTCGACCTGAATCAAAATGGATTTGTAGATACCATTCTTATCGAGCCTTTTGGCGGAAGCGATAATCCAGGATTCCAACTATACACCAAAGTAGTAGATAATGTTGGCATGGAAAACGATGAAGAGCAGACGATATGCACCGTCGTTATAGAAAAAACTGGCGATACAGGCAGCCTCACGGTCAGCGGAAATGAGCAAATATATGGTACACAACACCATTACCACAGCAGCGGAATGGGCAACTTTTTTCTAATGTACTGGCTACTATCGCCACGCTATAATGCAGGAAGAGGCTTCGCAGGAAATACTGCCCACACCCAGCGTAAAACCGCCAGCACAAGTGCCTACAAATCAAAAATGGCTAGTCGAAACGCAGCACATACGGGCACAAAAGCCCCGACAGCACAGCGTCCAAGCACCGTCAAACAAACAGCCGCGAAACAAAAAACAGCAGCCAAAGGCGTCAAATCAAAACTGAGTAACCCAACCAGCTCGCAACGCTCTTTTCAGGCACAATCCAAGGCAAAAAGCAAGGCCGCATCTGGCTTTAAAAAATCAACAGGCACCACCAACCGAACTTCTGGCGGACGCTCAGGCGGCTTTGGAGGAAAATAGAGCAATTCAGTCGCAGTTTCAGTTTCAGTGGCAGTAGCAATATTAATTTTTAATCGCCTTCGGCGAGTGTCGCAAAGCGATCTCATTTTTAATTGAAACTGCTACTGCCACTGATATTGCCACTGAGAACGGACAATTGAAATGAAAAAAAAAGACAATAAAGTAGGCCAGCCAACGCCTGAAAAGTGGAAATTGAATGCGGAGCAGAAGCTCAGTTATCAGGCATTATACGTGCTTTACCTTATGGTAGAAGACAAGGTCGTCTTTCCCAATTTCCTGAGTGGTAAGCTCAAATACGCACAGGATGCCATTGATTTTCTGGAAAAGAAAAAACTCATCACACAGTCGGAAAAAATAAAAGAAGGCAAAAAAGTCCTCGGCGTAAAAGTCGAAAAATCCGACGTCAAGTGGATATACGAACCCACAAAAGCAGCCCGACAAATTGTAGAGCGATACCGTCAGCAATACTGGGGCTTTTTGAGTTTCTACGATGTCTATGGACATGTAGATCCGGCAACGGGCGAGTTTGCGTTTAGCTTATTTCGACAAATTTTGCTGAAAGACGGCGGAAAAAAAGCCTGGAAAGCCTACAAAAAACACCCTCGCTGGATGGATTATCGCGTCCCGGTAGCCGTGTATAAAGGACTTGACCCAAGAGAGTATGTCTTTTTCTCCTTTATGGAAGAAGGACGTTTTATCCCAACAGAAAAGGACACCGATCATCAATGGGCAGAAAACCTGTTTATGGAGGAAATTTGGGAGGAACTATATACTGTACTCAAGTCTGCGCCCAAATGGGAAGACCAAGGAGACGAGGAAGTTCCATCTGCTGAGATCATGGAAAATATCATTATGGCAGGCGCGAAAGTGCTAAAAAAACAGCAGAAAAAACTGAGGAAATACATCAAAAAACAGGATGACATCATTGGTTTAGAAGATGAACTGGAATTTGCCAATGGCGACCACCAGTCAGACTACGAAGATTATTATGATGACCCAATTTATTATCAAGGGAACCATCATTATACGCCACTTTCTGATCCGCTGTTTTGGGTTACTGCGGCTATTATTTGATCTGTAGTCGATGCTTGTGTTTTGGGTTTATGGTTGTTTTGTAGGACAATATGCGTGTATAAACGAGTTACTTGCCATTAAAAATAAAATTTCAAACCTCTAAATCAAAAAATCTATACGAATTTTTACTTGAACGAAACTAATTATATGTAACTTATTGTTTAATAATTGATGAACAAAACTGAATACAGAGAATATCTAGATAAAAATTATAGAAAAGAGGGTCTTAAAAAGCTATGTATTGATCAGAATATCCTTACAGAAAACTTCAAGACTAAATCTGATTTGCTCGACTGTATAGTAGATAACTATAATCCCCAAAAATCGAAAAATGTAATTTTAAAAAATCGAAAAATGACTGTTTGGGCGATTATCAAAGTAATTGGAGTAATAATAGCAATTGTTGCTGGGAGCCTTACAATTAAAAAGGCAATTGAAAAACAATTTCAGCCCTTTGGTGTAGTAAAAGGATTACCAAATACCTTTTATGGTCCATTAGTTTCTTCCAATTTTGATAGAAACACAACAATAAATTTTAACGGTCAAATTAAACGACTTAAAGATGGTTTCTGTTTTAGCAACGATAATTCAAGCGAGTGTCAAATAGAAATTAAATCTCTAAAGCCTAACATTTTTGGCAAAGTTAAAATTTCAATGTCTGCTATATTTTTTAATAATAAAGGAGAGATAAGTGGGCAAATCTCTAACAACAATTTCAATATTAATAAAGACTCTAAATTGAAATATAAATATGATAAAAATGCTGTTGAAATATATGATGAAAAGGATAACACAATTTTTCAAATGGAATATAGTAGTTGGAAGAATGAAATAAAAGTATTTGGAATTTTTTATAATAAAAATGGAACTATAATTATTGCCAATAATCCATTTGGGTACGTGCTTGGAGGTTATACCTATATTTCTGAAGCTTCAGGATTCGAAGCAATAGAGGCCAATTCTCTTAGACCTATTTTTAAGCACAACACAATAGAGCCGAAAGGCGAAAGAATTGTCTATAATTTTGACAAACTAATTGAATATTCAAATAATGGGAATGCTCTAATTGTTTTAGATAAATCAATGAAAAGTGATCAAATACGAATAAATAAATTGATAGCTGGATTTAATGAAAAATTGGTTTCAAATGGAGTTTTAATAAGAAGTCATATAATTGATTACAATGAAAAACTGGGAGAGGGAAAAGAAAGAATTCAACAAAATTTACTATTTCTCGGAAATAGATGGGCAAACCATTACGAATATATTCTTTCACTTACAAAAGAATCTGATACTAACTACTTACTTATGATTGCTTTGTGTTCTAAGAAGCAAATTGTTTATGCATATAGTGAAAGTTTGGATCTCCAATTTATTTACGATGGTACAATAACACCAAATGCTTTGAACGGAATATTTGAAATCTTGAATGTAAATTTGCCTAAATTGCAATCAAACGGCAAGTAACAGCGAGTACCTGAGCATGCTTCACTACCGTTCGCACGTCAGGTACTTGCAAAACGTTCTCTTTCACCAAAAAAACAAATGCCATTTTTGAGAATTCGAGTCAAAACCAATATCTCGTTTTTCAATTTCGACGGACAAATAAAAATTATTTCTTGGCATCACTAAATTAAAATGAACATAAAAGAAATAAAATATGAATTACAAAATCTCATTTCGGGAAAGAGCGGCGCAAGCTATGATGCACTTATCCAAACAGTCACCAGTCACCTTAGAAGCGGCAAAAGAACAGGTCCGATGGCTGAAGAAAAACACCAAAACAAAGCACAAGAAACAAAGGAATTGATTGAAATAGCAAAATGAGTAATAGAATTTCAGAGGACGAGTTTCTTACGAAAGGGTATGAAATTCTTGATAGCGAAAAAGAACTAATGATTTTTGTACGTTATCCATATCAAGCTGGAAGTAGTGCTTATATTTTAATGGATTCTAAGACTATTTTTTCAAAATTTGTGAAAGATTGTAATACTGGTGATTCAGTGGCAATAATTCATTCGTTTGAAAAAGTGAAAAAGGGAAAGGTTAACGATTCATTCATTCAAGAAACTATTCTAGAAATTGAAAAATATGATTTTAAGAATTGGGTTTTAGCTTGGTTGGTGGTCGATCTTCAAGAAATTAGAAAAACTCATTATTACGAATTAGATTATATTGGTGACAGAGAAGAGTTAATGGAAGTCCTAGAAGAATTGAGAGGAAGAGAGGTTCAAATAGTAAAGGAACCTGATGGATTTGGTGAAGAACTAACTACACACATTTACAAAGGAGGATATCCATCAGGGGCATACTGAAATATTCCTAGATAGATGAATTGAAATATGAAAAACACCATACAACAAAAGTGCTTAACGGTCAGTACCCCTATTCGGTCGCACCGTCGTAAGCACGAAACGTTCGACAAACATTAAGATGAAGTACTTACCATTTGAAAATATAACATATAAGTCGAAGCTTGAGTCAGAGGAAATCTTAAAAAGGATAAGTGAGATTATCGAACCTAGAAAGATGTTTAGGACGATAAGGTTTTTTGAAAGTAATAATCATAAACCTTATGAAGGAACAATCACAGGAAACTCATTTAAAATAACTCGAATAATTGGTTATAGGAATTCATTTTTACCCAGAATTAAAGGAATTGTTGAAAAGGACTTTAATGGGACGAACGTAAATGTCAAAATGAGGGTAAATACATTCGTAATTGTCTTTATGTTGATATGGCTTGGAGGGGTGGGAATTGGTTGTTTAGTTGCTTTGACCTTGATGTTTAATAATAAGCATTTTGAACCGATGACCTTGATACCTTTGGGGATGCTAATTTTCGGTTATGCTTTAGTGACAGGTGGATTCAAATATGAAAGTGTAAAATCAAAGGAATATTTGGCTAAATTATTTGACGCTGAAATTGAAAAATAGAAGGCTTTGCCAACAAGACTAAAAAAAGTAAAAAATTGAGTCAATTTGTCAATCTTAATCAGCTAAACACGAATCAACTACTAACTTATAATCAAGCCATTGCAAATGCTTTTCCAAAGATAATTAGTGAGTCTCCGATTATAAAAAAGTACTGGCAGAAGCTTGAAACTGTTTTTCCGGAATATCAACATTTCTTAATTTCGTCAGATTATGAATTAGTTGGTAAGGACGCATTTAAAAGGTGGTGCATTAGGACCAATTACAATCGATTTACGGAATGACTATGGTGAATATATAGAACCAAACATTTGGATCAAATACAATTGAGTAAATTGTCATTCAAATTGAACGTCTATAGCAACAACATTACATCTCAATTTAAACTTAATTTTAAACTTGAACTTAAACTTATTCCAAGACATTTCATACAAAAAACTGCAATTGGCGGTGAGCGACCAGCCCGTCCGTCTGGAGCAGTTGAGTATATTTCAGGAAAAACAAGGCTACTTTCCCGAATGGGGCATCCATGTTCATGCTGGAATTATTGGCACCAGTCACTTTGTGCAATTGAAGTATGACGATGGCACTTACTTTACAGAAATGTTTGCCTGTGACCTGCGGGATGACAAGGAAGCAAATCCTTTATGCTTTCTACCCATAGAAAAATTAAGCGAGCCTCTACAGATCAATCGTCCGAGTATCCATTATCGCTTTACGCAAAAAAGAATCAGCTATACCGAAAGCGAAAAAGACATCACAAACTGGGCGCAACAAACACAAGCCAGCCAGCCATTTATCTTTTTAGAATATCATTTTGAAATTGAAGCACAAGATGGTCCAGCTTCCAGAACGATTCTAGCCATTCGCAAAACCAAAGCAGGAATTCAGATCAAAACAGTACATGAATACCAGGAAGAAGACGCGATTATCGTCAGCGAAAGTTTCATTAATAATGTGTTGAAGTGTTGATGTGCGCATGTGTTGATGTGATTTTGTTGATGTAGCGATAATTCATGGATTATCGCTACATCAACAAAAAACCGCAACACCTCAACACCTCAACACCTCAACACGCCAACACAATAAAATGAAAAAACAATCACGCAGCGCAAGAATTGGCTTAACCCTGACTTCTTTTAGTTTGATTTGTAGTGGCTTGTGCTGCATTGTTGATGAATATATTCTAGCACAACTCAGCTCCAACATCCTCGGCAATCCTGCTCAGCAATGGCCCATTGTGATCGGCTTGATGCTTTTTGCGACGGGCGTGGGCGCGTGGATGGCGCAATTTGTAAAAGAAGAGCGTACCCTTCAGGCTTTTATTAGTATCGAATTGCTCTTGTCTTTTCTTGGTGGTTATTCGCCGTTGATTATCATGTGGGCTTACGCTTATACCTTTGCGCATTTCAAACTCGTCTTCTATTCCATTTCTTTTATCATTGGTTTGCTGATTGGTTTTGAACAGCCTTTAATTGCGACAATCAATAAGAAATTTGTTGGCTTTCGGAGCAATATTTCCATGACCATCAGCCTGGATGTATTGGGCGCAGCCATTGGTACATTTATCTGGATTAAATTTTTGATTGGTAAGGTTGAAATCTATCATGCTGCCTTTATGGTGACGCTGCTCAACCTAAGTGTCGCACTGCTGACTTATTATTTTCTGGTGCGGTATGGACCCGAAGAACTCAAAACTTCTCGTCGGACATTCATCGGAATTGGATTGGCTGCGGTACTGGGTGTTTGTGGCTTATTTTTTTCTGCCGATTTGGCTGATGTTGCCGAACAGGAATTATACACAGGCAAGATCATTCACAAAGAAAGTACACCTTATCAGCGTGTCGTGATGACGGAGCATCCCAAAACTGGTGATGTGATGATGTACTTGAATGGCGGTTTGCAGTTTTGCAGCAAAGACGAAAATCGCTACCACGAAAACCTCGTTCATCCCAACCTCAAACTCAGAAGCCTTACAAATACAGCGTCAGCTCCTTTAGATATCTTGGTGCTTGGTGGTGGCGACGGCATGGCAGTCCGAGAAATCCGAAAATACAAGAATATTAAGAGCATTACACTAGTCGAGCTAGATCCGGCCATTACAGAACTAGCCACCCAACATCCCAAGCTTTTAGAACTGAATGATTCTTCGCTCATTGGTAGCAATATTCATATTTTGAAACCTGAATTGCCCGAGTCCGAAAAAGAAATTCCGATCTATTCAGAGCTGAAACACCGCGATGCAGATGGCAATAAGCTCTATTATATCATGGACACCGTCAGCGTACTCCACGAGGATGCTTATACTTTTGTAGAACAAATTGCCCAACAAGGGAAAAAATACGACGCGATTTTCATCGACTTTCCCGATCCACGCAATGAGTCGCTCGGTAAGTTGTATTCCAAATATTTCTTCACCCGCATTCGCCTACTACTCAAATCGGGTGGATTTGTCAGTATTCAAGCCAGCAGCCCGGTACACGCCAATCATGCCTATATCTGCGTCGGCAAAACCATGACTGCCGCCGGACTTGACGTGCTACCTTATCACGATAATATCCCAAGTTTCAACGAATGGGGATGGTACTTAGCCGCCCGACAGGAAGACCAATTCAACCTCCATCTATTAGCTGAACGCCTCTACACATTGGAGCAATTTGACGTCCCAACAAGTTATCTCACCCCTAAGAAATTTTTCTCCAATACCATTTTCGGGAAAGACATTCTACTTAACGCAGAAGATATTGAAATCAGTACCCTCAGCAACCCCAGAGTCTATTATTATTATGTGCATTATGGCTGGAAAGTGTTGTAGAGATACAAAAATTCCAACGGGCAAAAAACAAATTCCAAAATGTGTTGATGTGTTGTGGTGTTGATGTGTTGATGTGGTTTGACAAGTAAAAACCTTAGTGACCCTTCGTCACTTAGTGTTTCAAAAAAACGCCCCGATGCGCCACCCAGTAAATCCCCACATATCCCAAAAACTTGCACATACAAACATTTAAACTGATATTGCAACTGCAACTGACGTTGCAAAAAACCAACATTGAATAAATTCAAACATATCATCCTACTCGCGCTCGCGCTACTCTTCGTCACATCGGCTTTCGCCCAATTGCGTAAAGACCTGGACGAAAAGCGTCAGCAATTAAAAGAAGACATTGCCCTCATGCAGCAATCGCTCGACAATACTTCGCAAGACAAAAAATACACCCTCAGCCGGCTCAAAACCCTACAACGACAAATAGACAAACGCGAAGAACTCATCGCAACCATCAATGAAGAACTTCAACTCATAGAAAACAGTATGGAACGCGGCGAGGATATCGTCATTGCACTTGGTGAGGATATTGAGCGCATCAAAGCCGACTATAATGAAATGTTGCGCCATGCCCATCGCTACAAAAACCGCACGAGTCAAACCATGTTTATCTTTGCTGCCGATAATTTCAACCAAGCCTGGCGACGTTGGCAATACCTCAAACGCTACGACCAATCTCGGCAAAAACAAGCCGATCTTATTATAAGAACACAAGACCGACTCCATCAGAAAATAGCCGAATTAGCGCAGCGAAAAAAAGAAAAAGAAACCCTGCTACTGACAGAACACGAAGAAAAAAATACCCTCAATGAAAAGGTCAGTGACAAAACAGCCATCCTATCCAAACTGAAAAAGAAAGAAACTCAACTCCGACAAGACATCGCCGCCAAAAAACGGGCAAAAGCCGAACTGACCGCCCTGATAGAAGGCGCGATAGCGGAAGAACTGCCCGCCTCGCCTAGCTCTTCTGGCACATCAGAATATCCGACGACTCCGACAGATAGCGAACTGGCAGATAATTTTAGAAAAAGCAAAGGCAAGCTGCCCTGGCCCGTAGAGTCCGGTTTTATTTCGAGCGAATATGGCTGGCAAAACCACGCAGTTTTTACCCAATTAGAAATTTTCAATGACGGTATAGATATCCGAACACCTCAAAGTGCTGAAGTCAAATCTGTCTTTAAAGGCACAGTCATCAATGTCTTTTTTGTCCCTGGTAATCAAAACGCCATCATGGTCAAACATGGGGACTACTTCACGGTTTATTCTAATGTCCGCGAAGTTTATGTGACACGTGGTGACCAGGTGAATACCGGGCAGACGCTTGGCTTGGCAGGTACGGAAGCTGGGTCAGGTGATTCAGAAATTCATTTTGAAGTGTGGCGTAAGAAAGACCGGCAGGATCCTATGGTTTGGATTAAGAGAAGGTGAGATAGGTGGCTAAACTTAACCGTTTAGGTCGATGGTCGAGTGCCTTCGGCACTAAGTTTTAAGACATATTAGCCTCGCAATTTATTAGAAAAAAGTGGAATATCGAATATCGAACAAGGAATATCGAAATATTTATAATTAATTTTAAAGTAAAATAGGCTGTAAGTCAGTGATTTGATTTTTTTAATCCTGCTAAAAAAGCCTCTTCATTTTAGCAATTTAAGGTATTAATACTTCGATATTCGGTGTTCGATATTCGTTATTCGACATTCAAAATGTACTGATTTATTTAGTGCCGAAGACACTAGTTTCTAATCACCAATACACCAATCACCCCTCATACCGCTTAATCAACATGGCATGACCATGCGCACCTGCGGCACAGGCGGCGAGGATACCGTATTTTCCGTTTTCGTGATGCAGTCGATTGGCAGTGGTCGTGAGCAGTCGTGCGCCCGTAGCACCGAAGGGATGCCCGATAGACAAGGAGCCGCCCCAGAGGTTGAACCTCTCCATGGGGACTTTGCCGACTGCTTTATCCAAGCCAAGTTTTTCTTTTGCAAACTCATCGGAAGCGAGGGCTTTTAGATTGGCTAATATTTGTCCGGCAAAGGCTTCGTGGAACTCTATGACATCCAGGTCATCAAAAGTCATCTTGTTTTTTGCTAGTAATTTCCCTACGGCATAAGCTGGTCCTAGTAGTAATTCGGTATCCAAATCTTGTCCAGTAAAGATAAAATCGACAATTTCTGCTTTGGGCTGTAGCCCCAATTCTTTTGCTTTGTCCTCGCTCATAATCAGGACTGCCGCTGCGCCATCTGTCAGGAAAGAAGAGTTGGCGGCGGTCAGTGTTCCAAATTTTTTATCGAAAGCCGGGCGGAGTCTAGCTACTTTTTCCAGGGTAGAATCGCCACGTACACCATTGTCTTTGTCGATGGTTTTAAACTTAGGCGGCAAGGCCACTGGCTCGACTTCTTTGCCCAAATGTCCATCTTCCCAGGCTTTGGCTGCCAGTTGGTGCGAACGCACAGCAAACTCATCCTGCTCGGCACGACCTACACCAAAACTGGCTGCCATGATATCACAGTCTTCTCCCATCACACGATTGGTGCTGTACTCGGCTACCTTCGGTCGGTCTGGTGCAAAATCGGATGGCCGCAAGGACAGCGCGAATTTTAGGTAATCACCAAAACCTCTCAGCTTCTGTGCGAGGAACAGTTTTTTCCGCATTTTCTTTTTGTACCCAATGGGCGAATCCGAAGTATTGTCCACTCCACCCGCAATAATCACATCTGCCTGCCCAGCATAAATCTCAAGGCAGCCGGAAGCAATCGCTCTATTTGCAGAAATGCAAGCCAAGGTCACGGTATGGCAGGGTGTTGTATTCGGAATGCCTGCGGAGATGGCTGATTCTCTTGCTACATTGCTGGTTTTCATATTGGAAATCACTGTTCCCATTATCACCTTGTCCACTATAGACGGGTCAATGCCCGTTTTGCCCAGCAAGCCGGAAATGGCATATTGTCCTAATTGGTAAGACATCAAATCTATGTAGGATCCGCCGGATTTGAGGAAAGGGGTACGATTGCCGTCTATGAGGACTACTTTTTTTTGTTGCATGGTGTGTGAGTTTAGTAATGGTCGACTATGGACATAAATTTTACACAAATTTGTGTGCGTAACAAATTGCATCGGATAAAATACAGACCTAATTAAAGCCCTGCACGGGCGACATTACGCAGCACACGAGACATTTATTTCGCTCTTTCAGAGCTTCGTGAAATTTGCTGTACACAGGACAAATTTAATCATTTATTTGACAGCAGAGACAATACCATACTTCCACAAATCTGCTTGTAGGGCTTTGTACTGATAATAGCCGCATTTATAATGTGTTTTGGCAAAACGAGAAACATTGGGATGGAACAGGTTATACAATTCCGAAGGCAAAGCGGCAAGGGCTGAAGCATAATACATACGCCTCGCACTTTTCCTTATTTTATCGGTGTAATCATACGTTTGAATATCCTGAAAACCCTGTTTTTTCAAGTCTGTTGTAAAAGTATCGCAGGCTACAAAATGCGAAATCCCCCAGGTCGCGCCCCATTTTTCCATTAGCTGACCTTCGTCTGTCTGATGCGCATCGCTCAGAAAGAAATCGCTAAGTATCAGTCGTCCTCCTTTTTTTAAAACCCTGAATGCTTCTCGGATAAACTGAGTTTTATCGGGTGCGGAGGATATGCTTTCACAAGCCCAGACGACATCGAAGGAGTCATTAGCAAAATCCGTTTGGGTATAATCCATCAAAAAAAAGCTAATCTTGTCTTGAAGGTTTTTTGTTTGGGCAGCCTCCTTCGCCAAGTTGACTTGTCGCTCACTGAGTGTAATACCTAGAACTTCTACGTCCTTATTTTCACACAAAAAAATAGCTGCTCCTCCCACTCCACAACCTGCGTCCAGTATTTTGTCGCCATCGGCAATACGACCGAGTTCCATTAGCGTCCTGTTGGTCTGCACCAGCGATTCTCTAAAACTGCTGACGCCTTTTTCCCAGATACCATAATGCAATGAAAGACTACGTTTCAAATTCCACCACTGCTCGTAATGTATCTGAGTCGTGTTATAATAATCGGCTACATCTTTTTGTGTGAACATGGTTAAGTTTAAGATTAAGTATCAGTTGCAGTGTTAGTGAAAATCTCGATTATTTGCTTTTTTTGTTGTTGATCATTTTTGAGCCAATCGCTATGAGTTCTTCTACTTCTTTAAGCAGCCAGTCTCTTTTTGCAGTTTTCTGGAAAAGAAAATACTTTCTCCTGCAAATCTAATCAGTCTATTTTCAAATTTGATGAATTTGGGTGATGTGTCCATAGATAAGCCTATTTAATAATCTATATTGCCATTGAAATTGCTACTGCTACTGAAACTGGCACTGTAACTGCCCTCACCTGCGAAGTTACTTTATTATTGAAAATTATCTTCAAACAATCCTATCATTTTTTTAAGCATAACTGGACAATTCCCCTTACCTTTGTAGTCCATTTTTTGTTCATTATTAAAATTACAGCCATGAAAGTAGCCGTAGTTGGTGTTACCGGATTAGTAGGTGGAGTGATGCTCAAGGTTTTAGCCGAGCATAAATTCCCGATTACAGAATTGATTCCTGTTGCTTCTGCCCGTTCGGTAGGCAAGCAGATTCATTATAAAGGAAAAGACTATACAGTAGTCAGTATGGACGACGCCATTAGTCAATGTCCTGATATTGCTATTTTTTCGGCTGGTGGTAATACGTCTTTGGAACATGCTCCTCGTTTTGCAGCCGTGGGGACGACTGTAATTGACAATTCTTCTGCCTGGCGGATGCATGATGATAAAAAACTGGTTGTGCCAGAAGTGAATGCGCATGTTTTGACGGAGGCAGATAAAATTATTGCCAATCCAAATTGCTCGACAATACAGTTGGTTGTTGCATTGGCACCATTGCATAAAAAATATGGTATCAAGCGATTGGTCATTTCTACGTATCAGGCAGTGACGGGTACAGGTGTGAAAGCAGTCCAACAAATGGAATCGGAACGAAATGGCACGGATGCTAATATGGTATATCCGCATCCGATTGATCTAAATTGCATTCCGCATGGTGGAAATTTTGGGGAAGATGGTTATACTAGCGAAGAAGTAAAATTGGTGAATGAAACCCGTAAAATTATGGGTGCGCCAGATATTCGTATTACTGCAACGGTAGTACGTATTCCAGTATATGGCGGGCATTCGGAAAGTGTGAATGTGGAGTTTGAACGTGATTTTGATTTGGATGAATTGCGTACTTTATTAGAAGAATTTCCAGGCATTACGGTTCAGGATGACCATGAGAATAATGTTTATCCGATGCCGCTATTCAGCCAACACAAAGACGATGTTTTTGTAGGACGCCTGCGTAGAGACTTCTCTAATCCTAAGTCACTGAACATGTGGATTGTATCCGACAACTTACGTAAAGGAGCTGCTACAAATGCCGTACAGATTGCACAGCATTTAATGGAACATAAGCTACTTCGCCAAAGTTCGGAAATCCTTAACACCTAACACATTAAGATTTAATAAATCCGCTTGTGACGAATCTCCTCCTTGTTTGTCACATGGTGTGGCATACTTTTTGACCCTTATAAATAACAACTCAAACTACTCAAAACTAAAATCTAAACAAAGTACATGTCCAAGTTAATACTGTCCCTTTCTATTTTTTGCCTGGCAATTTTGCTAACTGCCTGCAATACAGATAAACCTGCCCTTATTGAGGCACTGACGATAGAGAACGAGCGCGAAATTGCCAACCGTATACATCAGTTGATTCAGGATGATGAGAATCATACCATATTGGATGCTGATGATTATCCTGCGGCTTATACTTACCTCTCCAATCATCTCAAAGATTTGACCTTAAGTCCATTGGTGACACATGGTACAGATTATAACTGGAGTATTTTTATTTTCGATAATGATGATGCGTCCAATGCTTTCACAACGCCAGGTGGTTATATTTATTTTGATTCGGGTTTGCTGAAATACTTGACCTCTGAGGCTGAATTTATAGGGCTGCTGTCTAATGAGATCAGTTATGCAGATTTGGGTTTTGTCACCCAAAAACTGGAAAATCAATATGGCATGTCTCTGTTGCTGGATCTTGCACTGGGTAGCAATTTTGAAGATAGTGGAGAATTGCTGAATGCTTTTACGGATCCTTTCAGTACCGCTTTTGTAGAGGAAGCAGATGCTTATATGCTGGCATTGACCTGTGAAATGGATTATGACCTCGAAGAAATCGCTAATTTCTTGGGCAGAGCTTATAATACCTGTGATTGGCTGGCGACTCATGCCTCTAAAGATATTGAACCCCGAATTGCCAGTATAAGCGATTATGCCTGCAATAATGCAGCTATCGTCGCAGATTCAACTTATCAGACGGAGCTGCTGGATAATTTGTAATCTATATTTAAGTTTCATTCCTAAAAGACCTGACAGATTTGGAAAAATCTATCAGGTCTTTTAGGTTTGTGTTATAATTTAATTTAACTTTGCTGCCTAGTATTGAGATAATTCATGAATTATCTTTACTAGTCTTTGTTCGGGATGTGGCGCAGCCCGGTAGCGCACACGCCTGGGGGGCGTGGGGTCGCAGGTTCAAATCCTGTCATCCCGACCAACTTAAAGCCTTAATAGTCAAACTTTTACACAAAAGGCGATTATTAGGGCTTTTTTCTGGTTAAAACATAGTTAAAACATTTGGGTGTTTTTCTCCCATGTTTTCTACAAAAAATAAGTCCAAATGAAATCTTCATCAGAACTTGACAACTACACTAATAAACAATTACAGTCTTATGTACAATCTTTCATTGATAATAAGATTGAAGAATCTATTAATTTAGACTATAAGAGTGGTGATTCGTTAAAAAAGGACGATAAAGGGAAAAAGAAAGAGCTATGTAAAGACGTTTCAGCTTTTGCTAATTCAAATGGAGGACTAATTATTTATGGCATTGTAGAAGATGGTCACATACCGAAAGATTATCATTATGTTAATGGTGGTGAAATAAATAAGGAATGGATTGAGAATGTAATTAATACGGGTATTCAAAGAAAAATTGAGGGGTTGAGAATTTATCCTGTCCGTTTTGAAGACGACCCTTTGAAAACTGTCTATTTGGTAAACATCCCTGAAAGTGATAACGCTCCTCATATGTATTCTGATAAGCGATACTATGAAAGACAAAATTTTCAATCTGTTCCAATGGAGGAATATAGAGTAAGGAACTTATATCACAAAGCTCAAAAATCTATTTTAGATATTGACTTCCCTTCACTTAGTCACAATCTTGGTTCTATGAAAAAAGAAACACCAAGAGAAATAGAGTCTGGTGGTTTTTTCATGTTTATACGTATATCTAACATTGGAAGAGTAGTGGAAAAAGATTATAAAATGGAAGTTATAATTCCGATAGAACTAACACCACAAAGAGAGATGAAGATGTGGGAACGGGATTCACGTTTTAAAACTAAGTTTTTAGGCAAAGAAAAAAGAACTTTATCTGCTTTAGGAAATAACACTATTTTCCCGGACGAAATACATCCGGTTGGCAATTTTTTCTTTCAGGTGTCTAATCCCGAATCTCAAGCAAATTGTATCATTACCATACGACTGTATTATGGAGGTGGTAAAAAGGTTTTACACCTGTTCCTAAAAGATATATTTACACGTAGTTATAAACCTATTCCAGTAATCCCACGACCAAATAAATAACGTAACATTGGGTCAGGCGTATAACCTGTATAGGCTTTGCCGTATTATTAATTCCTAATAAAATATTTTCCAATGTATAGAGACAACAAAGAAGAAGTAAAAAACTTTGATGCGATACTCAAATACTTAGACGAAAAACCACGTCCTGATTTTGGACAAATGTGTAAAGAACTAAATTTAGATTCTGAAATTGTGATAGCTTACTGCGAGAAAATGAATGCACACGACCTTATAAGTCTTATGCGCGATGACATTGGACGAGTCATAGAGGTTAAGATTAGACCTAAAGGGAAAAAAAAATTACATGAAGGTGGATTCACTAAACGATTTGAACAATACCAAAAAAAACAGGAAAGTAGTGAGCAATTAGAAAAACTACAAATAGAAAATCTTACAAAAACACTTAATCAATTTGACAAAAGGTTGGTAGAGCAAAGTGATTTTCATACAACTTCTACTGAAAGAAATATATTACAGACTAAATTAATTCAGGAACAGACAAAATTAATTGAGCATCAGAGTACATTAGTTAAGCGTCAGAAAAATGTAATTATCCTGACGTGTCTTATTGCTCTTATCTCTCTAATTGTTCAAATTTATTTTGCACTCACTAATTAAGACTTTTCTAAGTCAATCCCACTACCCAATAAATAACGTAACGTTGGGTCAGGTGTATAACCTGTAAGACCTTTGCCGTTTTCCGTATCTATCCAATCATTACAATTTATGTCAAAGAACTTTTCCTGAAAATCAGTTATAAAAGTTTCTCCGGGCTTTGTATTGTCTTTTGTGGCTGGTAAGGTAAAGCCGAAACTTTGCAATAGCTTACGACCGTCAAAAGCGGTCAGGATATTATCTAAAGCATCAATGTAAATGGCAGGCGGTGTTTTACTATCCTTTTTGTTTTTTACATCAGGTTCGGTAAATATCTTACTGCCATATTTCACCACTTCGATTAATGCCGTTTCACAATTATAAATTTCTTTCATGTGCTGGGCGTATGATGAGGTGAATTTCTTAGTCCATTTTCGCTGCCAATCCACGACCAACGTTTTAGCCGTTTCCCGGTCTGGGACTATGATGTGAAAGTGTGGATTATAGGTTTTTGCTATCGGGTTAAAATTGCACTCTAAAGAGCGTAAGCCTATCAGCTTTTTACCTGTTCCACGTTGGTCACGCTTTTTGTGTGTGTCTTTGATCTGTCTAAAAGCCTTGTGCATCCCGTCCATAATAAAATTCAGTCGGTGGTGCTTTTGTGCCTTTACGGTCAGCGTGACAAAGTACGGGTTTTCCCATTGGCGTATAACGGGCAAATACTTGTTTACCATTGTAGCCTTGCGAATAGCTGAACAGATAGTACAGCAACGTGTTTTGCAATATTTGCCATATATCCGACCGTTTGCGACTGTCATATCAGAAAGACAATGATAGGCGTTCCAGTAGCTTTGTTTGCGCTCGTGTGCGCCTTTTTTATCACATACATCTATGAGAGCTAAAGCGACTTTTTGCGTTATCATTTTCCGTTTTGCCCACTTGTGTAATAATGCCAGGTCGTTAGCATCTGCACCCCTTCCATACACCCATTTTCCCGGCTGGTTTCCAAATGATTGATTTTCAGTTGTCCCACTTAATGCTAATGTATGTACATTTCCCTCACAATAAGAGCTAATATTTGACTTCTTTTTAGTCATTTTTTGCCCTTATTTTTTCGTAATTTTTTATCTGTTTCTTCTGTCATTTCCTCAATAGTGGCTACCCTGTTGGATAGTAACCATTGGTCGAGTAATTCCCTGTCGAAATAGATTTTCTTGCCTTGCTTGAAATGTGGAATAAGTTTTTGACTGGTCAGCTTATAGCCATGTGATTCACTAAAGCCTGCATACTTGCACCCATCAGAAAAGTTTAGTCTTTTAGGTAGTGCATTAATACTTTGTCCTTTCAGGTGTTGGATAACGACCTGTAATTCATCCCGTATTAATTGCCTTATGTCGGATTCTGATAGTTGCGTGAAAGTGTGCTTTTCCATTAGCTATATTTATTTATACAGCTACAAAGGAAAAGACTATTTGGGAGGTAAGAAATAGGTAAGAACAACTTACCAAACTTACCATTCTTACCTGTTTACATCATCATCGTAATTGGTGGGCTTTACTGAAAATTTGGTACTAATGGTTTTTAGGTCTGTTTGTTCAAATTGTCGGAACGTCTGTTTTAGAAAATCAATGAAGTAGGATTTACGGGGTTTAATTCCGTACAGCTTTTTATGAATGAGGTAGAACGTGTATCTAATATTTCCCTTTGATGTATTCAGCGTATCAAATGGTTTTATATTGTCTGGTAATTTCTGTTCTTTTATCAGCGTTGCAACATAGCCTTTAAGCGTCTCAAATTCTCCCTTTTCCATTATTGGCTTGTTGTTGTGGTTTGTGCCGTCCATGAAAGAAATATAGTCGTGTGCTATCTTAATTTCATCTTCTATCGTTCTTTGTTGCTGTTTGGCTTTGGGCTTTGGGTTGTCTGTTTCTGGTGTCTGTTCTAATTGTCTTTTTTTCTCAATCAAATATTGATGAAAATATATTAAGCCCTCTTTATACTCATACCTGTCAATGTGAGTGCCTTTGCTTGCTAAATCTGGTACATAGTCTTTGTTTCCTTTTCGATACACATTCAAATGAATATCCCGTATGATTTCAATTTCTTTCCTATGAAAAAAATACTGTGCATCTGTCAGCTTAAAAGGATTTTCATGTCCATGTATTTTATTTATTGGTAGCCTTTTTGCATCAAATAGTAACTCTAATTCTTCTATCATGTCAGTCAATAGTCCGACTTTATCATGCCATTTTTCAAACTTAATCTCAAACCTATTGATTTTATATTGCGTGGTAAACTCTAAACGCTCAAAATATTCTTGCTTGCACTTTTCCCTGTGTGCAATCGTTTCTTCGTATGGTACTGATCGTATTTTAGCTTTATACTTTTTACTTCCAAAATAATATTCAATTTCTTTCCATTCGTTTTCCTTTCCGTTTTCGTTTTCCATTAGTATCTTGTTTATGATTGTAAAGAGTTATAAGAGTTGGTCAGCTTCATCTAATACGGTGTTATCAAATTGATTTAGGTAGGCTCTGGTGGTGTTTATGTCTGTATGTCCAAGACCTTCACTAATAACGGCAATATTTACATTATTGCGCTTTAGTGTCATTGCGTAAGTGTGCCGGGCTACGTAGCTGGTCAGTACTACATTAATATCGAGTATGTCCGCTATTTGCTTTAGGTCAGCATTTAGTTTTTTCAGGCATTTTTTTGTCCTGTTTTTTATTTGCTGTTCTGTTTTGTGTACATCAGCGTCCAATGCCGGAAATATGTAACGGGCTGTCTTTCCGTTGTACTGATTCAGAATTTTGTTAGTGGCATCTGATACGCCAATGCTCAAAACTTTTCCGGTCTTACTTCTTATGTAAGTGATTCTATTATCATACACATCTGACCATTTCAATTTTATTATGTCGTTAAAGTTCATCCCTCTGGTATAATAAGAGAATAGAAAGTAATTGAGTGACTGTTTTAACTCTGGGTAGGCGTCAATGGGGAAAGACTTTATTTTTGATATGTCGGCATCTGATAAGGCTCTCGGACTTGCTTTAGATTTTAGGTCTTTTAGTGAATATCCGTTTTTATTGAATTGAGTTGAAAAGGGGTAATGTTCAGCTTTCATAAAACCCTGCTTAATGGCTTCGTTTATTGTGGCTCTTAATGTCCTCATGTAAAAATGTACACCACCACCACTGCACCCACTTGCAAAAAGGAAAGATTCAAACTTTTTCAGAAACTTATAATCTATGTCCTCAAACATCAAATCTTTTTTGTTCTCAAATCTTTTCAGAGCGTTGAGGACTTGCGTGTAAGTTCCTTTAGTATTTATTTTGCCCTCACTTTGTAATTCGCTGCACCTGTCTTTTAGAAAGTCGAAAACGGTTGTATGCTTTGGCAGATTCAAAAACAGTTTTTCAAAAGTCTGGAATGTAAAAGGCTGGTCTTTTTCTTTCAGGCGGTCAATAATCTTTTCTCCCCGTCTTTCATATTCCTGTATGACTTTGTTTTTGGTTTTGTAGCCTGTAAAGTTTCTACGTAGTCGGCATGTTTCCCTGTTCCATTGGTCGGGCGTACAATCAATACCTAAAGCAAAATAACGGGGTTTGCGCTGGTGGGTCACTCTTAGCAAAATAGGGCTATTGCCGTTATTATAAACTTTGGGGTGCATTACGATTTTAGTCTTTGCCATTGTATTTGCTTTTAGTATGCCAGTTAAAACATAGTTAAAACAAATTTAGCAATAAATCACTAAATAAAAGAAAGAAAAAGAAAATACTTTTGTATAATTGCCTGTAAATTAATGCAATAGTAGGGTAATGAAAATAGGGGAAAATATACTTCCCATGTCTGGGGGGCGTGGGGTCGCAGGTTCAAATCCTGTCATCCCGACAACACAAAGTCTTGGTAATCAAAGTTTTAAAAAACTGGGGGCTACCCGTCTAAGGCTGGACAACTACTGTTATTCAGTAGCTTAGCCCTCCTTTTACGAGGTTCTTTAAAGCCTGTCACATTTTGACAAAGGAACTCAAAGAGGTCTGGAAAATCTGTGTCAAAAAGCCGTTGAGCAGGT
>CALFBH010000086.1 GCA_937951615.1 uncultured Saprospiraceae bacterium
CCAGTCTGCACCAGTGATTGATGACCTTACAACAACGGATGCTACTTGTGGCGCAAGTGATGGTACAATAACAATTACTGCATCTGGTGGAACAGGCGTTTTGGAATACAGCATTGATAACGGAGTCTCCTTTGATATAAATAATGCCTTTACCAACTTAGCTGCTGGTACTTACGATGTAGTAGTGCAAGATGAAAATGGCTGTACAGTATCACAGCAAGTTATAATCAATGACCTTGCTGCACCAGCCATAGACGACCTTACAACAACAGACGCTACTTGTGGCGCAAGCGATGGCACAATAACGATTACAGCATCCGGCGGAACGGGCGCACTGGAATACAGCATTGATAACGGCGTCACCTTTGATGTAAATAATGCCTTTACAGGTTTAGCTGCTGGAATTTATGATATTATAGTGCAGGATGAAAATAGCTGTACCACATCACAACAAGTGACGATTAACGATCAGTCTGCCCCAGTGATAGATGACCTTACAACAACGGATGCGACTTGTGGCGCAAGTGATGGCACAATAACGATTACAGCATCTGGCGGAACAGGCGTACTGGAATACAGCATTGACAACGGTCTTACCTTTGGTGTAAATAATGCTTTTACAGACTTAGCTGCTGGAACTTATGATGTAGTAGTACAAGATGAAAATGGCTGTACAACTTCACAACAAGTGACAATCAACGACCAGTCTGCACCAGTGATTGATGACCTTACAACAACGGATGCTACTTGTGGCGCAAGTGATGGTACAATAACAATTACTGCATCTGGTGGAACAGGCGTATTAGAATACAGCATTGACAACGGTCTTACCTTTGATATAAATAATGCCTTTACAGGTTTAGCTGCTGGCACTTATGATGTAGTAGTACAAGATGAAAATGGCTGTACAGTATCACAGCAAGTGGCAATCAATGACCTTGCTGCACCGGCGATTGACAATATTGCGACAAGCGACCCAACTTGCGGAGATAGCAATGGCAGTATCACAATAACCGCTTCTGGCGGAACGGGTGTCTTGGAATACAGCATTGACAACGGACTTACTTTTGATGTAAATAATGCTTTTACAAGCTTAGCTGCTGGTACTTACGATGTAGTAGTACAAGATGAAAATGGCTGTACAATATCACAGCAAGTGGCAATTAATGACCTTGCTGCACCAGCGATTGACAATATTGCGACAAGCGACCCAACTTGCGGAGATAGCAATGGCAGTATCACAATAACCGCTTCTGGCGGGACTGGTATACTGGAATACAGCATTGACAACGGAACTACTTTTGATATAAATAATGCCTTTACTAACTTGGCTGCTGGCACTTACGATGCAGTGGTACAAGATGAAAATGGCTGTACAGTATCACAGCAAGTGGCAATTAATGACCTTGCTGCGCCGGCGATTGACAATATTGCGACAAGCGACCCAACTTGCGGAGATAGTAATGGCAGCATTACAATAACCGCTTCTGGTGGAACGGGTGTCTTGGAATACAGTATTGACAACGGACTTACTTTTGATGTAAATAACGCCTTTACCAATTTAGCTGCTGGCACTTACGATGTAGTGGTACAAGATGAAAATGGCTGTACAATATCACAGCAAGTTATAATCAATGACCTTGCTGCGCCGGCGATTGACAATATTGAGACAAGCGACCCAACTTGCGGAGATAGCAATGGTAGCATTACCATCACTGCATCCGGCGGAACTGGAATATTGGAATACAGTATTGATAACGGAATTACTTTTGATATAAATAATGCCTTTACCAATCTACCTGCTGGAACTTATGATGTAGTTGTTCAGGATGAGAATGGCTGTACAATTGCAGATCAGGTCATCTTAATCGACCAGGCTGGGCCTGTTATTGATAATATTGCTACAACAGACGCAACTTGCGGAAATGCTGACGGTACAATTACGATTATAAGTACAGGCGGCACAATGCCAGTAGAGTATAGTATTGATAACGGCGTCACTTTTGATGTCAATAATACCTTCACGGGTTTAGCGGCTGCTACTTACGATATTGTCGTAACAGATGCAAATGCTTGTATAACGACAGCTCAGGTTGTGATTAATGACTTAGCTGCTCCGACGATTGATGATATTGTCATCGTAGATGCAACTTGTGGAAATGCAGATGGTTCATTGACGATTACGGCTTCTGGCGGAACTGGCGTCTTAGAATACAGTATTGATAACGGAGTTACTTTTGATGTAAATAATGTATTCACCAATCTAGCTACTGGAACTTATGATGTTGTGGTACAAGATGAAAATAATTGTACCGCTTCACAGCAAGTAACGATTAATGACCTTGCTGCGCCAGCTATTGACGATGTAGTTATAGGTGAACCGACTTGTGGAGACAGCAATGGCAGCATCACGATTACCGCTTCTGGCGGAACGGGTGTATTGGAATACAGCATTGACAACGGTGTTACCTTTGATGTAAATAATGCCTTTACCAACTTAGCTGCTGGTACGTATGACATCGTGGTACAGGACGAAAATGGTTGTATAGCGACAAGCCAGGCAGTATTGACGGACCAAGCTGGTGCAACGATTGATAATATAGACACGACCGAACCAACCTGCGGAGATGATAATGGTACGATTACAATTATTGCAACAGGTGGAACAGGAACACTGGAATACAGTATTGATAATGGACTTACTTTTGATGTAAATAATGTCTTTACTGACCTCACACCTGGTATCTATGATATTGTGGTTGCTGATGCAAATAATTGCACGATAAGTGCGCAAACTACACTGACCGACCAGCCAGGACCAACAATCGATGATATTCCAACTGCCAACTCGACTTGTGATAATAGCGATGGAAGCATCATTATTACCGCATCTGGCGGAACGGGCGTACTGGAATACAGTATTGATAATGGACTGACTTTCCAGACAATAAATGCCTTTGGAAACTTGGTTTCTGGTACTTACGATGTTGTGATTCAGGATGAAAATGGCTGTACGGCTAGCCAACAGGTTATTTTGGATAATGAATCGGGACCTACAATTGATAATATTGCAACTGTAGATGCAACGTGTAGCGGAACGGATGGCAGTATTATAATTACCGCTTTAGGCGGAACGGGTGTCTTGGAATACAGTATTGATAATGGAGCTACTTTTGATGTAAATAATGTGTTCACCGGACTTGGTGCAGGCACTTATGATGTTGTGGTTCAGGATGCAAATGACTGTATTATTACCGAACAGGTCATCATCAACGATGAAGCTGCACCAGTTATTGATAATGTAGCCAGCACAGAACCGACTTGTGGAAATGATAATGGTACAATCACCATTACCGCTTCTGGCGGAACGGGGGTACTGGAATACAGCATTGATAATGGAGCTACCTTTGATGTAAATAATGCCTACACCGGACTGACTCCTAGCGTTTACGACATTATTGTTCAAGATGAAAATAACTGTACAACAACTGCACAGGTCACACTGACTGACCAGCCGGGCGCAACGCTTGATGGAGTCGTAACAACAGAGCCGACTTGTGGAGATGATAATGGTACAATTACAATCAATACCACAGGAGGTACAGCACCAGTTGAATATAGCATTGACAATGGAGCTACATTTGATGCATCAAATGTCTTTACCGACCTGGCACCAGGTATTTATGATATTATAATAACAGATGCAAATAGCTGTATCACTACGGCGCAAGCTACGCTCACCGACCAGGCTGGTCCGACGATTGATGATGTAACAACGATAGAACCAACTTGCGGAAACAGCAATGGTACGATTACGATTACTTCAGCAGGCGGCACAGCACCAGTTGAGTATAGTATTGATAATGGCCTAACTTATCAAGCGGCTAATATCTTCAACGGACTTGCCGCAGGCACTTATGATATTATAATACAAGATGCCAATAATTGTACAGCAAGTACACAGACAGCACTGACCGATCAAGGCGGAGCAACAATTGATAATGTATCCAGCACGGAGCCGACTTGTGGCGACAGCAATGGAACAATTACGATTACTGCATCCGGTGGAACGGGCGTCTTGGAATACAGTATTGACAATGGAGCGACTTATCAGGCGACGGGCAACTTCACTGCTCTTGCTCCTGGCGTTTACGACATCGTTGTACAAGATGAAAACAACTGTCTGACAACTGACCAGGTGACACTGACCGACCAAGCTGGTCCAACAATTGATAATATAGATACTGCCAATCCATTATGTAATGGTGATACCAATGGATCTATTACCATCAATACGACGGGCGGTACTGCTCCGGTTCAATACAGCATAGACGGTGGCACAACATTCGGCTTGTCAAATGCTTTCACAGGATTGGGAGATGGAACTTACGACATCGTAGTGACAGACGGCAATGGCTGTACGGCAACCGACCAAATTGTCCTGACAGAACCAGCAGTCTTAGCGATAACAACTACAAGTACAAATGTGAGTTGTAATGGCGTCTGCGATGGAACAGGCACAGCGAGTGTAAGCGGCGGAACATTGCCTTACACTTATGCATGGAGCAATGGCGAAACCACACAAACAGCCATCGCTTTATGTGCAGGTATAAATACCGTCTTGGTGACGGATGCGAATGGCTGTACGATTTCAGGAAGTGTAACCATTACAGAACCTCCGGTATTGTCGGCAACAGCCACAACGATACAGGATGTCTTATGTTTTGGTGATAATAATGGTATAGCAAGTGTGACCGCAATTGGTGGTACACAGCCTTACACTTATGCTTGGGACAACAGTACATCTACCAGCGATAATCCAACGGATTTACCAGCAGGCTTGAATACCGTCACGGTTACAGATGCGAACAATTGTACTACAACTGCCAGCACAATAATTGGAACACCAACAGCCTTATTAGCGACAGCGACCTCAACAGATGTAGATTGCTTCGGCAATTCAACGGGTTCTGTCAGTGCGACAGGCAGTGGTGGTGTTGCACCTTATACTTATGATTGGGGCGCGATAGGAGCGGGGCAGTCGATTAGCAATTTGCCAGCAGGCACTTACACGGTTGTCATTACGGATGCCAATAATTGTCAGGCAATAGCCAGTACAACGATCAACGAACCACCATTGCTTACAGCGACCCTAAGTGGTCAGGATGTAAGTTGCTTTGGTGGCAGCGACGGGCAGGCGACAGCAACCACAACGGGAGGCACACCACCTTACACTTATGTGTGGGATAATGGTGAAGTCACCAACCCGGCAGTTCTCCTCGATGCAGATACACATAGCGTGACCATCACAGATGCCAATGGCTGTACCTTTACGGAAAGTATCCTTATCAGTGAACCTACGCCACTTGTTCCAACGGGCGCAGGCTCTACTCCGGTGACTTGTTTCGGTGGTAGCGATGGTACGGCGACAGTCAGCGCAGCAGGCGGCACACCACCATACAGTTATGACTGGAATGATGGTCAGACTACAGCCACTGCCACAGACCTGAGTGCAGGGACTTACACGGTGATTATATCTGATGCAAATGGATGTAGCTTGCCAGGAATCAATGTAACAGTCACGCAACCAGATACGCCAATCTCTGCAACGACAAGCAGCACCATCGTGACCTGTAACGGTGGCGACGATGGCACAGCAACGGTAGAAGCCATGGGCGGTATTCCATCTTATACTTACCAATGGTCAGACGGACAAATCGGGCAAACTGCCTTTGATCTGGCGGCTGGCACTTACATGGTGACGATCACTGATGCGAATACTTGTACGCATGTCGAAACGGTTGAAGTCGAGGAACCAGCTGCTTATGTACTGGGTATCGTAGCAACTGGTGTAGATTGTTATGGCGATGAAAATGGTTCTATTTTCGTAGAAAGTGTTACTGGAAACAATGGAGGATATATCTATTCTTTAGATGGCGAAAATTACACGGCGAGCAACTACTTCGGCGGTCTGGCAGGCGGTAATTATGAGGTCTATGTTCAGGATATGAATGGTTGTACAACCAGCGAGACTGTACTGGTAGATGAACCATTCGAGATACTGGTTGATCTGGGTGTAGATATTACGATTGAATTGGGCGACAGTACAGAGTTGTTTGCACAAGTCAATACAGCAGATTCACTCAGCTACACTTGGACACCGACGACAGGACTAAGTTGTACAGACTGTCCAAATCCGACAGCCAATATTACAGAAACGACCACCTATCAGGTACAAATCACCAATGCAAGTGGCTGTACCGCAACAGATAATATCACCATCACGGTCGATAAGAATCGCAATATCTATATCCCGAATGTCTTCTCCCCAGATAATGACGGCACAAATGATGTCTTTATGATTTATGGTGGAAAAGGCGTGGAGCAGGTCAAAGTATTCCGAGTCTATGATCGCTGGGGCGAAATGCTCTGGGAAGCAACAGATTTCCAAACGGATGATTCGAACTTCGGTTGGGATGGTACCTTCAGAGGACAAGTCCTCAATCCTGCGGTCTTTGTCTATTATGCAGAAGTAGACTTTATTGATGGAGTGACGCTCTTGTATAAAGGGGATGTTACTTTGGTGAAGTGATTTGGTTATTGGTGAGTGGTTATTGGTTTCGTGACGTAGAAGCCCTGACGGATTTTTTGAATTTGTCAGGGCTTTTGTTTGTATAATATTTATATTTGTGAGACTATGACTTCAAATAACTCAAATATTAACATATTCATCTCATATTCGCATGGGGATAAGATTTTTTTAGATAAACTATGTGTCCACCTAAAACCACTTGAGCGAAAGTACACTATAAATATTTGGCATTCTGGAAAAATTGAGCCTGGTGCTGAATCGGATAAAGAAATTAAAAATAATCTTAATCAGGCGAACATTATACTCCTTCTGGCAAGTGCTCAAGCAATTGCGTCAAATGACTTTTACGATATATTACAAAAATCACTTAAATTAAGTAATAATAGTAAAATCCCTGTCATGGGAGTTCTCCTAAGTCCATTTGATTGGGAAAATACTGCGCTAAAAGAATCACAACTTTTACCTAGAAATAAAAAACCTATCACTCATTGGGAAAATCAGGAAGATGCATTTTTAGATATTACGAAGGAAGTAGAAATATGCTTGAGGAATCTTTTAGGAGAAGAAAACGTTGGAAATTTATATAAAAAGATTGAAAGTAAAAATATCATTCTTGTACCATATAAAGAGAAGTTTCATTATCAATTAAATCCTAAAAATCAGAGTCCATATAATTTTCACAATCCTTTTATTGGTAGAAAGAAAGAAGTCGAAATTCTTAAGGCATTTTTATTAGAAGATGATAAATCTGTTATCTCAATTATCGGTCCAGGAGGTTATGGTAAGACGAGGTTGATTATTTATTTATTTCAATATATTGAAAAAAACAATTCTTTGAAGTGGAATTGTTATACTCTTCTTAGGCAAAAAGAATTTGATTCAGTAGAGTTTAGAAATTTCCTAAGAGGAAGTAATGACAAGTTTCTAATTCTTGTAGATGATGCTCATGAATTTTCCAACTTAGAGGATGTCATTTCTATTGGCGGACTTTCCGAATTTAGAGGGAGGGTAAAAGTTGTTTTAACAACTCGAACTCCGCTTTTTAACAAAATTAAACTAAAATTTCCAATTCATGAAATGCTAAATAAGGATGTTAGTGTTGAACCACTTGACTTAGAGGATGCTTATATTGCTTTCTTTTGTTTACTTGGTGATGAAGAATATAAGCCCAGTCAATTAAAATATTTTGCAAAACAATCAGGTGGTGTACCTTTGGCTATAACAGTTTTGAGTCATACAATTAAGAAGACAGGAAGCTCATCGGGGGTGTTCAAAAATAAAGAGCTTAACTTTAAGGAAATTGCTGAAAAGTATATCGATGAAATTATTAAAGATGTAAAAAAAGAAACGGGACTCAAATCAAAAAAGATAAAACAAGCTCTCTGGATACTTTCCCTTATTTCACCTTTCACCTTAGAAAATGAAGGAGCTATTATTAGTGGTTTTCTGAAAATTAACAGAAGTAAATTGAAAGAACTACTTAATGCTTTATTAGATAATTATTTATTGCAAGAGGCACATAATCAAATTATGACGGCTTATTATCTGGAAGATCCAAGTTTTTTAGTATTGAATGAAGAACCTTTTAAAGAAAAAACATGGGGGATGTATCCTATATTGAAGTATTCAGTAAAGCCAGATTCTTTTTCAGATTATATCGTAAACTGGTTTTCAGATGACAAGAAAATGCTGGATAAACTATTGGAACAAAAGGATACAGGACGATTTATTGTAAATATCATCCAAAACCTTTTTGAAGCTAGCAAAGTCAATGATGAAAATTCTAAAGTAGCTAATGAAGTTTTAGAATTGTATTTAAAAAACTTTATAGAAGGCAAGAATAATGATAAACTTCCTTACTGGAAAGCATTAATAGATTTGGGAGAACGATTGTCATACTTGACTCCGAACTTATCGTTAGATATTGTTGATGCATTCATTCAAGTTTTAGAAGATAAAAGACACCCAATACACAGTAGTTACAATAAAAATAATGGAAAGGAAAATTTCTTTGAAAGCTTTAAATCCAAAATAACTTCTATTATCGCTCAACTTGCGGTATATGCCGATTTTATTCCTATTGTTTTTGATGGAGCATACTGGCTAGATAAATATGGAGAAGGAAATTTTGTTGAAAGTTGCTTTCGTATTAAAGACTTCGATTTGCAAAGCAGAGGAAAACTTCCACCACTTGGCAGACAAGCCATAGTTTTTAAGCAAATATTAGGAAGCTCTTTAGATATGGGTGAACAGCAGAAGCTAATTCTGAAATTAGCACCTGAGTTCTTGAAGGCAGAGTTAAAAGGTGCGGTTAATATAGGTGATGAGGGCAAGCTAGGGACATTTATATCTACAGATTTGTATTTGCCGAACCATGATTCAGTTCATCAATTTAGACAGGATTTAATATTGATTCTTATATTTTATTTTAAAAAAAATGAAGATCAGAAAATAAGGAGAGAGATTCTCGACATTTTAATGAAAAGTTTAGTAGGTATTATTAGCAGAGATAATTCATGGCTGACTATTTATAAGAAGCGAGAAGCATACGAAGGAGATGTTGAAATAAAGCAAATACTTGATTTTTTCATAGAATTGGCATCTGAAGATTACGGATTTTACTATCGAGCTATACTTAAAAAAGAAGGC
Organism: uncultured Saprospiraceae bacterium; assembly: GCA_937951615.1. Classification (GTDB taxonomy): domain Bacteria; phylum Bacteroidota; class Bacteroidia; order Chitinophagales; family Saprospiraceae; genus JAHDEO01. The sequence continues at coordinate 9,242 of CALFBH010000086.1, forward strand.
TTTGAAGGATATACTGTAAAGTCTGAACATCTGAAAAAGAAAGTTGATATACTACACTATAAACTAAAAAATGATGATTCGATAGGGAAGAAGTTGGCTTTATTGTTTTATACGAGAAGAGGCTTTTCGCAACATGAAGAGCAGTGTCAGAGGTTGATTAAATCCTACGAAAATACAGATGAGGTAATAAAAGACATTCTAAAATATAAACTTTACGATGAGCAATTTGATAATAATGGATATGATAGAGGAGTTTACTATCTAATTAGTAACATTGGTGAATACAGTGATCTTAGTGTAGAAGTGTTATATTCAAAACTTTATGAAGAAGATCAGAAGTTGACTATTGCTGATGCTACTTATTGGTTATCTAAGATATATTTCCATCAAAAAGGTAGTAAGACTTATTTTAGAGAAAGAATAAGTATTCTTTCTAGATTAGGTACAAAAGAAGCTCTATATAGTATTTTACATACTTATTATATAGGGATTATTTGGGATAAGAAGGGAAATGTAATTGAAGAAGATGATTATGTCGTTTTGAAAAAAATATTTTCTGAATTTTCATCCTTGTCAGACTATGAAAGAGAAGACTCAATTGAGAGACAAATTTATCTAGACTTGAATGGTTTATTGCCTGAATTGGTTAAAATTAACAAAACAGAATTTTTACCTTATTTGATTGATTATTTGTCAAATACAAATCATAGGGCTGCTGAAACAATCATTTATAATTTTTTTAATAATGGCGAAGAGTTTGATGAATTGTTTGTGAATGAGTTGCTCTTCAAATTTACACCTAACCTGGATATTTATAAACCCGTTTATAGTCGTTTTTTTAACCTTATTGATTTATACTTTCAAAAAGAAGGGATATCATGGTTGTTGAATTTTATTTCGCAGCGACTTAAAATTAGGAAAGACAATGATATTGATTATCGAGGTGTTTTTCATAAAATATTTATGGAAGAAAGCATTTTCATTAAAGATACTGGGAGAGACAATCTTGATTTTTGGAAAAATGAAGGAAATCAAATAATAATTTTTAATGAGGTCTTTCAATGGTATAAAGAATGGGAAGTGGGAGATAATATTTATTTAATCGAAGATCCTTGGAATCTGCTTCGATTTTTTCTGCCAGAAAAAAATAGCGTTGAATTAACGACAAGTAAAATATCCAATTGGTTAAAAATGAAACAGGACATTAACTCTGTTTTTAAAATTTGTCTGATAATAACACTTTTTACAAGGAATATTGATAGCTTTCAAAATATCATTCATGAAATTAGTGAAATTTTAAATCAAAACTATAGCAATAAAGTCGGCAAAGGAGATATTACTAAATATGATATTGCAGGAGAGCCTGAAGCCTTAATTCAATTAGCACGGTTGATTTTAAGGTTTAAAGAAAAACCATTTATTAAGAACAAGAAAAGAATGGCAATCTTTTTAGAAGACAATCTTAGAAACCAACTTGGCATATATCTAAATGATTGATGTGTCTGGACTCAATTCAACTTACACCGAAGCCCCAACTGAATAAACAACCCAGCCAGCTCACTATCCGCCTTCACCTTACGTTCTTTCGAGCGTAGCGAAACGCGAATCTTCTCCTCCCGATCTTCCAAGACCATTTTCAGGCGATGTTTGCCTTTGTTTTGCAGGCAGATGGCGTCGATTTTTTCCACCATTTCAGTCGTCAGGTCGTTCACGTCGAGGGTGAGCGTCATGGATTGGGTTTGGCTTTCGGCAAGATCTTCCAGCATTTCGACTTCTTTGATTTTGAAATCGTACTCGTCTTCGCTGTTCCATCGGGTGCGGAAACTGCCTTTGATAAACAAGATTGCACCCAGTTCGAAAAAGCCTTTGAACTTCATATAGTCGCCACTGAACATCCGCATTTCCATAGAGCCATTATAGTCCTGTATGGCAAAATCACCCCAGCCTGTGCCTTTTTTGCTGATGCGGTGATTGGCTCTGGTTACAATGCCGGCAATCTTCAATTCTTTACCAGTCCCCTGGTGTTTCTCAGCATCATCCAGCGTGCAATTGGTGAAACTTTTGACTTCTAGCGTGTAATTATCCAGCGGATGTCCACTGATAAAAATGCCAGTGACTTCTTTTTCCCGAGTCAGTTTTTCTATCAGATTCCATTCCTCCACGATAGGCATTTTGGGTTCAGGAATCAGAATATCGTCACTCGCGCCAAAGAGTGAAGTGACGGCTTCTATTTTCTGACTTTGATAAGCATTGCCGTATTTCAGGGCATGTTCCATTAAGGTTTCATACTTTTCGGAAGGCGCGAAATACTGTGCGCGATGCACGCCCTCAAAGCAATCAAAACCACCACCCAAGGCAAGACTTTCCACACATTTTTTATTGACAGAACGAAGATTCAGCCGACGAGTCATATCGAATAAGCTGACGAAAGGACCATTTTTACGCTCTTCCAAAATAGCTTCTACCGGGCCTTCTCCGACGCCTCTCAGGGCGGACATACCAAAACGAATTTGTCCTTTTTTATTGACGGCAAAATTGAGCCCACTTTCATTCACATCCGGGCCGAGAACATCTAAGCCCATGCGTTTACATTCGCGTAAGAAAAAAGTAATTTTAGAAATATCGCTCTTGTTGTGCGTTAGTACAGAAGCCATGAACTCGGCAGGGTGGTGGGCTTTCAAATAAGCCGTCTGAAAGGCAACCAGCGCGTAGCAAGTCGAGTGTGATTTATTGAAGGCATAAGAGGCAAAGGCTTCCCAATCCTTCCAAATTTTATCTACTTTTTCTTTGGCATGACCGTTTTTGGCGCAGCCTTCCACAAATTTGGGATACATGGCATCGACGACCTTTTTCTTCTTTTTTCCCATCCCTTTCCGCAGGACATCTGCCTCACCTTTGGAAAAATTGGCCAGCTTTTGCGACAGCAACATCACCTGCTCTTGATAGACCGTAATACCATAGGTTTCCGACAAATATTCTTCCATCGCATCGAGGTCGTAGATGACTGGTTTGCGCCCATGCTTACGCGCAATAAACTCTGGAATATAAGCCAGTGGACCTGGACGATACAAGGCGTTCATCGCAATAAGGTCTTCAAATTTATTGGGCTTGAGGTCGCGCATGTGTTTCTGCATCCCGCCCGACTCATACTGGAAAATGGCGATGGTTTCTCCTTTTTGGAACAGCTCATAAGTCAGCTCATCGTCCAGTGGAATTTCGTCGGGGTCAATTTCTATGCCTTTGGTTTCTTTGACCAACTGAACGGCATCTTTGATGATGGTCAGTGTTTTGAGTCCGAGAAAATCCATTTTCAATAAGCCTGCATCTTCTGCTACGCTGTTGTCAAATTGGGACACCAAAAGTTCAGAATCCTTAGCAACTGAAACGGGGACATAATTGGTAATATCATCTGGTGTAATGATAACCCCACAAGCATGAATCCCAGTATTTCTGATGGAACCTTCCAGTTTTTTCGCCAGGCGAATCATCTTACCTGTAACATCGTCGCCTTCCGATAAAGTCCGGAATTTATAGGCTTTTTCGACATCCTCGGAGTTCATTTTTTCTTTTAATCCAGGGTCAATGTCCTTGTCTTTTAAGACTTTTCTTAGCGAAGCGGACAAGTGAAGCGGAAAGGATTTTGCAATTTTATCGACATCCGACAAGGGAACATCCATCACACGACCGACATCGCGCAGGGAAGATTTGGCAGCCATCGAACCATAAGTAATGATCTGCGCAACTTGATTTTTTCCATATTTATCAATGACGTAATCAATAATTTTCGAGCGACCAACATCATCAAAATCAATATCAATATCGGGCATGGACACCCGTTCAGGATTCAGGAAACGCTCAAACAGCAGGTCGTATTTGATTGGATCGACATTGGTGATCCCAACACAATAAGCCACCGCAGAACCCGCCGCAGAACCACGCCCAGGACCAACTGACACGCCCATCTGTCGGGCAACAGTCGTAAAATCCTGCACAATTAAAAAGTAACCCGGATAACCCGAGGTCTTGATAACGCTCAACTCAAAATCCAGCCGCTCGCGTATGACTTCCGTGATTTCACTATAGCGTCTTTTCGCGCCTTCATAGGTCAGGTGTCTTAGGAAATCATTCTGCGTTTCAAAGCCAGGCGGCAGTGGGAAAGCAGGCAGCAAAACATCCCGCGCGAGTTCGAGCGTATCTATTTTGCTGTAAATTTCCATCGTATTATCAACCGCAAAAGGCACATCGCTGAACAGCTTGCCCATCTCCGCCTGCGTTTTAAAATAAAAATCAGAACTTGGAAATTTGAAGCGTTTTTGTTCTTCTACTTTCTGACCTGTATTGATACACAACAAAATATCATGCGGCATCCAGTCGTCCTCTTCTACATAGTGAGAATCGTTGGTCGCAATGACTTTGACATTGTGTTTTTTCGCCAATTTGAGCAAAGTCTGATTAATATCTTCCTGACTGACGCCTAAGCCGTCTATGTTTTCCAGTCCGCGATGGCGTTGTAATTCGATATAAAAATCGTCGCCAAATAAATCCAGCCACCATTTGAGCAATTTCTCCGCTTCTTCTTCTCCTTTGTGCAAAATGGTCTGCGGAATTTCTGCACCGAGGCAGCAACTTGTAGCGACTAAGCCCTCCGAATGTTGCAGTAATAATTCTTTATCAATTCGGGGAAATTTGGAATACATGCCTTCAATAAAACCCAAGGAACACAACTTGCATAAATTCTGATAGCCGACCTGATTTTTAGCCAGCAGGAGTTGGTGAAACCGTTTGTCTTTTTCGCCTTTAGCTTTCGCAAATGACTTGATGTGTCGGTCTTTGACCATGTAAAATTCACAACCAATAATAGGTTTGATGCCCCGTTTTTTAGCTTCAGAAACAAACTTAAATGCGCCAAACATATTCCCGTGATCCGTCAAGGCAACGCCTTTCTGCCCATCGGCAACGGCTTTGTCCATCATGGCGCCGATTTCGGAAGCTCCATCGAGTAGGGAGTATTGGGTGTGGCAGTGTAGGTGGCAAAATTCTGGCATATCTTTGTTGTGTTGTGGTGTTGATGTGTTATTGTGCGTCTAATTTGTAATTAACTCATTCGTAATTCGTAATTAAATACAAGATTTGCAAGATAGAGAAATTGGCTGATTTTTTATTGGAAAGTTTTGCACAGGTGTGGAAAACAAAAAAGCCACCCAAAGAAAATCAGGTGGCTTATATTTATCTCTTATTCTATTAGGAAGGAAAAATGTCTTGTTTGTTGAATTTGAGTTTGATGTTTGAATTTGTATTTAATCACAAAGGCACATCCGTATCATAAGAAACTTCTACAAGCTCAACAAGGCTGGTGTTTTCGATACCTAAGCCGAATAATTTGCGGTCGACCATGGCAGTACCTGTAACGTGTAGTGGCTTTTTCTTGGTCACTGTGAATGTACTTTTCATATCTTGCGACAAGCCTTTCATATTCAGTTTCATATCGGCAGTGTAGGTACCATCTGCATTTTCTTCTACATTGCTGATGTCGATAGTGGCAGTTGTGTATTTTTCCATATTGAAATAGTCCGATGCTTTGAGGTGGTCGGTCAGCTTCTCACTTTTTTCCCAGATGGAGGTCAGATCAACTTTGATAGTAGCAGAGAGGGTAGAGATATTCTGTCCTTTCATATCGACTTTGGTGAAGCTCCAGTTTTTGAAAGTCCCGTCTGCGCTGTAGCGATCATTGGCTGCTGCAAATTTGATGGTGCCATTAGGTTTTTCAGGCACTATGGATTGTCCTGCTTTTATGACTTCTCCTTCTTCGATGGTCGTTTTTGTTGTTTTCTTTGAGGTATCACAGGCAAAATAAACCAGTGCGATTAAAATTAAACTGATTGTTGTTAAATGTTTCATGACTTTTTTATTGATTATTGTGTAATTAGCTCAAACTGCATATAAAATTGTAAAATGTCTTTTGCGGGAGAAGGCCCGTCTGGACCTTTCACGCTGAATTTGTCGAACAAAGGTAGTTGAAAAGTACAATTGACTTGCAATCTCAGCTCGTCTTTTTTATTTATAAAAGGTTCAATTGTTGTATCTACATCAATAGGGATAGAAATACCGAGCATCTTGAATGTACCTTGTACGGTTAGTTGTTCGGATTGTCCCACTTGTAAAGGAGTATTGCTGCCTTTGATTGCTGTAAACTCAAAATAGGCATCTGGAAACAAACTCATCTTGAGCATTTTGTTTTGGACTTCATTGTCAAAATCATCTGCGCCCATCGTCACATCTGCTATATCGACCGTAAACTTTCCAGTCGCGTCCTGCATGGATAAATTATCATTTAGGGTCAGTTGACCAGATAGTGCTTTGACTTCTCCTGCATAATTATCGACTGGTGGTAGAAAGCTGAAAATGATAATGGGTTCATCGTCATTGATACGGGGAGCGACTTGCCATTTTTGTCCTAATTTGGTATTACTTGTATCTTGCTTTTTTACTATGGTTTCTGCTGGCTTATCCGTATTGATATTAAGGGCTTTCCAGTCGATGACTGCAACTGCTTCACTGACTACTTGGAAAGCATCGCCAAGTTTGGATGTCTCAATTTGGCGCATAATTTCTGCTTCGATAAGTCGTCCAGCTTCCTCGAATATTGCTGTTCTTTTTTTCCATTTGCCTGAAGCAATAGGCGCGTTCATTTTGGTGTAAACTGGTGTTACGCAGTTGTATTGAGAATAGATTTCGGTGGTCAAAGTTAGCTTATCACATTCGTCCAGATAAGGATAAATATTGAAATAAAAACTGCGGGTATTTTTAGTCAGATTGTGTTCGGGAAGTAGTTGGAATTTTGTCATGCCAGAGGCAATCGACTTAGCAGCTTCCGCTCTGAAATTTTTCTGATCAAAGTCAGCAGCTATTTCACCTGATAAGTCCGTCATTTTGATAGGCGCGGTGACATCTGCCCGCCCCGATTTCCAGACCAGCATAGATTTTTTTAGATTGGGAAGGTCTTTTTGATGGGCAAGTTTTGAAGTGCGGATAAAGTTTTTGAGGCGGGAAATATTCTTGTAACGTCCATAATAACGAGAACGACCTTTTCTATTTTGAAAATATAAACTCGGTAGGGTAGTGACCGATTCGGGAAGTCCATTGGCTTCATTTTTAAGCACAAAATCAATTTTCATGGATTGCGCCAATGTCCGAATTTCGTCAATGTCTTTAGTTGAAATAACCGGATTTTCTGCTTGGGTAAACAGAATGAGTGTCTGACTTTTGTCGATTAAATAGAGGTGGGTGGCGGAGATGCCGATTAAGCCAAAAAGTAGGATAAAAATTAGTCTATACATTGTGTCTTTTTAAACAAGCGCTCATTTTCAATGTATATACAACAGTTATTGGATGCTGTGGTTTAATTTGGCTTGGGAATTTGGGAAAAGAGTTTGAATGTAGGAATGAATTACGAATGATTTAATTACGAATTACGAATTATCGTGACGAATGTACGAACGGTGTTTATTTGGGTTTAGAGCTGCGCATCTTGGTATTTAACATTCTATCAACGTCTTCATTTGTCCAACCTTTCTCATCCCAGACTTTGTCTGCGGCATCAACAGTGCGTTTGTAAAAATAATCTGCGAGCATTTTTTTGAATTCGATAAGTTCTGCATCAGAAAGATTAGCATTAAAAACTTTTAACAATTCCAACTGCACATTAGAAAATGGTTGTTTAATCATAATTGACACGTTTTACACAAATATACGGAATTTTGGGATTAAAAGTTCAAAGCTGTTGTTCAATCAAACCATAAATTCGTTGCGCTACAGCGTCCCAGTTGGCTTCTGTTTCTACTCGTTTTCTGCCTGCCTCGCCCATACGTTTGCGCAAAGCATCATCCCTTAATAAACGCCTGATGGCTTCGGCTAATTCCTTGGGATTTCGTTCTTCTACGAGCAGTCCGGTTTGCTCATCGAGAACAGCATCAGCAATGCCGCCTGTCCGAGAACCAATGGTTGGTTTGCCGCAGGCATTCGCTTCTAGAAATACAATACCAAATGCCTCGGTTCTTTCGCCCATTTTTTTGGAAGGCATGACATAAATATCGCTTAAGTTGTAGTATTCGTTTACTTGTTCATAAGGGACTTTTCCGAGAAATTTGACCTGTTTTTCGAGGTTTAATTCACGGCTTATCTTGACCAGCTCATTTTTATACGATCCATCACCTACCACGAGGTAAAGGAGGTTCGGAAATTCTTCTATAAGGTGTGGCATCGCACGCAGCACTGTATCTACAGCTTTAAGTTCTATCAGTCTTGTGATGGTAATAATAATTTTTTTGTCTGCATATCCGTACTTTTGCTTCAGGGCGTTCATGTCCATCGGATAAAACATTTCAGGATCAGTGCCATTAATGACAACTGCCTGCTGATCAGGTGAAATGCCATGTTCTGTCAATAAATTGGCCGTATAATGACTGACGGGAAAGAAGAAATCTGCTTTAGGAATCAGGTATTGTCTATAGCTTTGATAAAACTTGCTACCTGTTTTTGTCCGATGAAAAGGATTGAAGGTAAACTCCCGCCCATGTGCAGCTACTCCAACAAAGCGCAGCAAACCTATTTTTTTTGCAATTGCAGTAACCATTAATGTTGGCCATTGCGCATGAAAGATAACATCAATTTTTCTTTTGCGTAGCAAACGGATGACTTTGGGAATGGACATGATACCGATCAGCGTATTGGTCGTTTTTATTCGGCAGACCTCAAAATTGAGTGCTTGATCTACTTCTTTTGCATTGGCTTTGTCGGGGGCAATTAATACAAAGTCATCGCACATCGCACTCATGCGTTTAGCAATTTCCAGAGAGTAAGTCTGAATGCCGCCAATATCAGGCGGAAAGTCTTGTGTGATGAAAGCTAATTTCATGAAAAAACAAATTCAAATTCAAATTCAAAAAACAAACTCAAAATTTTTGTATTGCCCTCAACTTTGACCGGAAACTGTTTATCCGTTCGTTGAGCGGAGTCGAAACGAATATTGGTGTTGTCTTCGGCTTCGCTCAGACAACTGAATTGATAGTTCGTTGAGCGGAGTCGAAACGAACTGTCTTAAGCCTGCCGAAATTTGGATGCAAAATAAGTATAAAGAATAAAACTCATAGTCTTTGTCAGGAAATTAGTCGCCATCATAATACCCGCGATGCCTGCTCCTGAGACATCCATATACTTCGACGCTTCGAGGCTCATGGAAACGAATAATAAATCGGCACTTGGCATGAAAGGCAAACGACTTACGATAATTCTAATAGATAAAAATACAAACCAGACATGTAAGGGAACTAAAGGCAGCACGACTGCCCATTGTACTATTTTCAAACTATAGACCAATATAATTCTTAGGCTATGAATACTAAATACTTTTATTGCAGTATTTCTATCCATCGAAATAATATAATGCCTGAAATAAATACCTAGCCCAATGGCGAGTATTGCCAGAGCAGAAACGACAATAAGCACTGTCTCACTGATATTGAAAAAGTCGAGAAAATTGACCTGCCCGACATAGATAAAAATGGTCAACAAAAGAATGGCGAGTAGGGTAGAAGCAAAAGAGGAAATAATGTTATTGTCTTTAATGACATTAAAAATATGCTTGTGTTCTTCTTCCAGATTTTTTTTGCCCCAGATGTACAAATAAGCCTCGCCGGAATAGCCGAGAACATCAGAATTGAGGATTTTTTTTTCTATAAACACTCGGAAACCTGCCCAAAATGGAAATTTGAGGGAAAGACGGTAGATAAACTGCTCAGAGATAGGCAAGGAAAAATACAGCACAACAAAAAGCAGATAAAACCAGGGCGTGGTCGGTAGAGAAGCGAGTATGTTTTGCCAACCAATTTCTATGATTTGATAAATCAGATAACCAATAATGACCGCCATAAAAGCATAACGGAGAACCTTAGCGGATAACTTTCCGCGAGGGCTTTCTTGCCAGACTTTCCACTTTTTTTTTATGTTGTTGATGGCTGGAAGCATTATGAATGGACAGTAATTGAATCATTATTGAATTCAATTATTTTGCTTCCTGTATTATAATAATGTAAATTAGCATACAAGTTTCTGAGGAGATTAAATATCCCCCGCTGGCGGGGGTGTAGGGGGTGGAATCTTGAACAACTTTGCCCGACTTTCCTCCCCCTACACCCCCTCCGAAGGGGGATATTGTCATTCAAATTCAACAGTGTATTGGGATTTAGTATTTGCGCATCTATAATAAATTTCATTAGGCTGCTATCACTTTGCTAATTGAGTTTACTTTAAACAGTAGGTTTGCCAAAGCAAACTTCAGGATTTAATGTAATTCTTTTAATTAATTCTTGATTCATTTTTTGTTGAAGGTAATTCTTAAATAATTTTAAATATAAGCTAAAACATTCAATTTTACAAGGAAAGACTACTAACTGGACTTTGGAGATTGGGGAGTTAGGAAATTGGGATATTTGATATTAGTTTGATTTTTAGTATTTAATAGAAATAAATAAAATACATGTTTTATTATTGTAAAATTTAATAGTCAGGTATTTACGGTTTTCAGCCTAATATCCCAACACCCTAATATCCTTTTCGTACACGTTCCTAACTGATTTATACGGTAAATTATTTCCCAATTAAACCCTCCCACTGACGTTCCGCAAAATCAAGAAAAGGCTGCTTCTCATGTAGCCAGCCGAAATGCAGACAATAAGGCGTCACTTTCATATAGTCTCCCTTACCGGGAATGAGGGAACAAATTTTTGTCAGCATTTTTTGCAGCCCATCACTTTTTAGCCCGCGCAGACTATAAACGAAAGCATCGGGATAATATTGGCAAAAGACCTGTTCAAAATCAGCATCATGCGTCGTGTAATTTGAAATATAATCCAATTGGACGCTAGATTGCCCCTGAAACCAGGGATAGACTGGAATATCCAGTTTTGACATCGCCATCGCCAGACTCCACTCGCAGGATTCCATATTTCTGCCACTTTCTTTGAGACGACTTTGAAAATGCGTTTCCTCAATTCTACTCAGCATTTCCTGTGCGATTTGACAAACCTGCTTGGTCTGTTCCACGTCCTGGGCATAAATCACGCCCGATTGTACCCGACTCAGATAAGTCAGCCCAAAGCGTTTTAAAGTGCGCTGTCTGCGCCGCAATAGCATGTCTTTTAGTACGGCAATACCTTTTGCTGCGCCGAAAAAATTATCAGCTATCTGTGTACCAGTAATCGTAAATGAGAAAGGCGAAAAAGCCTGCCAAAGCGAATTGGGAGGCTTGCACCAGACTATATCGCTGTCTAAGAATATATTTTGTTCAAAAAAAAGAAATTTATCCAAATGGTGTTTAAAGCCGACTATCGAAGCATTTTCGGGTTCAATTTGATGTCTGACCTGGAAAATATCACTCAGCCCTTGCTGCTGCAAAACATCTAAATGCTCTTTTGTGCAAACAATAGCAATAGGTCTTTCTTTATCAAAACGCCTTAGTGTCAGCGCAGAAGCCACTGCGTGAGTCAAGTATTTTGTTGTGCCATAGCTGACGTAGATGTATCCTTGCTTCATATTTGTCATTGCAGGGACAAAAGTAGTGAATTTTAAAATTCCAAAAAGAACAAAGTGCCAAAGTGTGAAATTCGGCGGTGTTCGAGTAAAGTATGGAATAGTCGGCAGACGAAGGATTTTATAAAAATTGGTGCTTTGACCATTCAAACACACGCTAATTTATGACCGAATTCGTCTGACGACAACGGAATTTGTTTAACCATACTTTAATCGAGTACTATCGAAAATTCCAAATTCCCAAAAACAACTATTATCAAGGCTGACTTTACGAAACCCGTGAACCGATACCCCAGAGTTGGTTTCGGCTCCGCTCAACCAACTGCAATTATAGTCATCCGAGTCGAAATGAGGGTAACACGCCCAATTTTCAATCACCAATCCCCAATCACCAATCACCCAACTTCCGTTCTCGCATCAATAAAAACAATGGGCAGGCAAAAGCAAAAGCAATAAGATAAGTGAAAACCAGATACAGCCAAAGTCCTTTCATTTTCAATCGCCTGCTTTCTACAATCATCCAAAGGGTAACAGCCGACGCGCCGATTAAGAGATCTGACGTCAGAGAAGCTGCACCTGATGTTGCAAAGCCTTCGGCTACGAAATCGCGGATTGAAAATTCCCCATCTCCTTGTGCCATAAATTGCAGGTTGAAGTACCAGGGAACGATAAGTCCGGCTATGGCAAGGAGCAGATAAATCCACATTAAAGGTGTCCAGTTTTTCATTTTTTGGCTTTTTGTATGACGAATAATCTTTTGTTTGTGATGGCTTTTTTTTGGATTCTAGAAAATATAATTATAACTTTGTAGTCCAAAATAATCAACAATATAATCAACCAATGAACAAACTCATAATTCTAATCCTAAGCATTTTCTGCATAACCTACTTTTCCTGTACAGAGACCAATGAGGTAAACTACTACGATTACAGTTTCGAAGTTGCTCAATTACTTGATGGTAAGGATTGGTATATTACTGGTCTTACTTGTGACGGTAGCAATATCGTAGGAGATTTTGATACGCGCCCTTTTCTAAGAATGTCCGAATCTAGCTCCTGTGATAGCCTGAGTTATTTATTGGATTTGGGATTATACAAGTGCCATTGGTCTTATACAATAGAGGACGCCGATCACTACTGGTTGGAAACCAATAATGTCGGGGAATTAGAGTTGAGGCTTTTTGATTTGAATCAGGTCACTTTACAGAAGACTTTTTACGAATTTAAAATCTTTGATTTGACCGAAAATCGTATGACGATGCTATTGGAAGATTTTGCTGTTTTTCCTGAATATAACCTGTGCTGGGTAACTTTAGAATCCCGGTAAACATTTCTTTCCGACAGACCAAAAATAATTAAGATGATGAATCCTATGTATGTGACTGAAAGATGTCTCAAAGGCACGATATTTACTTTCCTGCTATGCCTGTTGACAGCAATAGGTCTTGATGCACAGCAACTTGACAATTTTTCTGGCTTAAAATCTGGCGGTAAAATTCCTAAACAAATTACGACAAATTCCTCACAGACCTATAAAGTCTTGGAGACTTCAACAGACATCAAGAAAGAGGGATTAAGAAAAAGAAAGCAGACCAGTAAATTTCACCTAGAAAGCACTTTTGCTATCGACGAAATGATGCGAACCGGCGTCATTTTATTCAATGAACCGGTTAGCGAATATGTTGGTCAGGTAGCCGATCAGCTCCTGAAACACGACCCTGATATGCGGTCGAAGCTCAATTTCTATGTTGCCCGTTCACCGCAGATCAATGCTTTTGCGACGGACAGAGGAGACATTTTTATCAATATTGGTTTGCTGACTTATCTGGAGACGGAAGCGCAATTGGCTTTTATACTGGCACACGAGATTACACACTGGACTGAAAAACACAACATGGATGTTTTCATGGAATACGAAGGAATAGACCGTTCAGATAAAAGTTTTAGGAAAAAAAGTGATTTCAATAAAATTCTCAGAAAAAGCAATTACTCCAAAAAAATTGAAGAAGAAGCCGATGCAGGGGGCGTCAAGATGTTTTTCAGGTCTTCCTATGGCACCAGTTCATTGGAAAAGGTATTTGACATGATGGCTTCGGCGCATGCACCATACACCAATGATGTATTTGACTTATCTTATTTGAATGTCAATGGAGTTGAGTTTTCAGACAGCTTATTATTGGCATCTGTTAATCCGATTAAAACCTATGAGGAAGATCAGCGTCTGAGTACACATCCGGGAATAAAAAAACGAAGAGCAGCACTAAAAACGGCACTCGATAAAGTCAGTATTTCGTCCAGCAGATCGGATTTTTTGGTAGGGGAAGAAAAATTTAAAGAGATCAAAGAGTTGGCAAAATTTGAAGTTTGCAAAATATCTATTGAGCAATTGGATTATCCAGACGCGCTGTATTATAGTTCTATTTTATCAAAAACTTACCCAGATAATACTTTTCTGGAATCTATAAAAGCAAAGTCTTTATATGGACTAGCAAAACTTGCAGGGGTACTGGATGCAGATGCACTAAGCGAAATGGGAGATAGTATTCAGGGAGAGGTACAGCAGGTCTATCATCTGATGGGTAATTTTTCTGATATAGAGTTGAGAAGTCTGGCAGCCGCGCATTTGTGGGAACTTCATCAAAAATATCCTGATGACGAAGGGATGAAATTACGCCTGACGGATTTGCTAAGGGAAATAAAAAAAGAAGAGCATAAAGGAATGATGGATGACTTGTTTGGTTTAGAAAAGGAAAAGAAGTTACAAACATCGGGTATCTTCTCAGGACTGGCTGGAAACGATGAGTTTAATAAAATGCTCAATAATAAGCGTCCTCCTACACCAGCACTAAAGCATAAAGACTTGGAAAATGGATATCGTCTTGGATTGAGAAAAGTAACGTTTGTAAATCCGTATTATCTGAGTGTCAATTTGAGAAAATCTGATACGCCCATTCAGTTTTTGGAAACAGAAAATAAGCAGGAAGAACTGGTTGATGCGATAAAAAAACGTTCAAGAAAACTGAAGATCAACTCGAAAGTAATGGATGTTCATTCACTTAATAAGAGTTCTAAAGCAGAAAAATTCAATAATATTATCACGCTGGAAAGATGGATACAACAGAAAATTTCCCTTCCTGATGGGATGATTCCCGATAATCATAACGAAGCCACAGTGGTGATGAAAAAGAACAAAACAGCGGGACATTTGGCCTTTGTTGGTGGACTGTCGTTGAAAGCAAAAAAGTCGCGCTACCAAATCGTTACCAATTCACTGGTCACTTTGACGGGTTTATTCTCTCCTTATGGTATTAACGGCTTGGTCAGGCCCAATAACAAATCTATGTATTATGCTATTGTAGTGGATACCAAATCACAAAATGTAGTGATGTCTTCCTATAATGTCATGTCTCAAAAAGACGTCAAAAATATAATGAATACCAACCTGCACTGGTTGTTGCTTCAAATGAAGAGAAAACCAAGAAAATAAAAAACTATGAAGAATCTAATCTATAAAATAGGACTTGCCTTTTGTTTGTTGGGATTTGCCAATGGATTGATAGCGCAGGCACCGGGACTGATGGGGAGAAAAGTATCCCTGCATTATGATTTTGTGTTCACGCCCGGACTTGGCGGAAACGCTATTCCTTATGATGCGTCTGAAAAAAAAGAAAGAAGTCCTGCCAATTATATTCGTTATCGGCATGAAGCCGCGCTGGATGTTGCAGTGTCCAGGAAAATGAGTTTTGGAGCGTATTATTTTTTCCATCGGGGAGGGTATGGGAGTGTTGATGTTGATTATACTGGGGTTAGTTCAGGCCTGTCTAATGAGGACTATGAGATTTATAATCCTAACTTTAGCAGAAACTTTATTCGGCATGGAGTGGGCATTTCCATGAAAAAATATCTGGTCAATTTATCGGGCTATTTATCTGATGAAGGGGCAATTGCACCACTTGGATATTACTGGGGACCAAAAGCATTTGTGAGCTTTGATCGCTATCAGATTAAAGCCAATTCGGACATGTTTGGGGGTAAGGATGCGGTGTTTATGGACAAACAACTGATGCATTATGGTGCGAGCCTAAAGACCGGTAGGCATGTACTGTTAACAGATAAACTCATGTTTGATATTGGCTTTGAAATGGGTTTCCTACTCCTAAATAATAGAATCGATGAGCTTAAGAACAACAGCTATTTTGAAATGATGATAGCCGACCCTAGAGCTATAGATCATCCCTTTGACCATATCTCAATGAATCATTTCTTCGGGATACATATTGGCTTGGGATATTCACTTTTTTAAAAATTGATCCCATAATTCACCCATTTTTGCCAGATAAAAAACAATATTATGAAATTTATGCTTAAACTCGCTTTGGTCTTAGGGCTACTATTTGCTTTTGCTGGATGTGAAAATCCGCTACCGATTTCCTGTGAAGATGGAATTATGAATCAGGATGAAGATGGAGTAGATTGCGGTGGTCGTTGCGACCCTTGTAATGGCGGTTTTTCGTGTTCCGATGGCATCTTAAATGGAACAGAACTTGGAGTAGATTGTGGTGGAGAATGTCTGCCTTGTTTTCCTGAACAGAATCTGTGCTTCGATGGTATTCAGAATAATGGGGAAGATGGCATAGACTGCGGTGGACCTTGCGAATTTCCATGCAACTTGTGCGAGCCTTCGCAGAATAATGTAATATATGGAATGACCTATACCATTTCAGAATGTGAGTATAATACTTTTAATGAGCTTTATGAAATACAAGGCTACTTCGGATTCAGCGGACCTACATTGACTATTAGGATAAAAAATGTTCCCAATACCTTGCCCGAAACTGGCGTATATCCTGTACAATCCACGTCGATTTTCTCTAAAGCAATTTCTATCAATATTGATTACCCTTTTGGGCAAAACCTATATGCTATAGAAGGACAGAGTGTTTATATTATTGATAATGATCCAATAGAAGTCATCATGTGTGGTGTGGATTTTAGTGGGGAATTTGATTTCACAACAACTTCGCGGATTATATGCAATTAGATCTATTCGCTATGGCAATCGCATAAAAATATTTTTTAAACCACTAAGCGTATTTGCTTAATTTTTTCTAAGGCAAGTTGTACCTGTTTGGTGAGTAGCGCGTAATTGCCCTGCTGGATAATTTCCTTCGTAAATAATTTTGATCCCATGCCTACGCAAGTCACTCCGGCATTGAACCAAGCTTCCATATTGTCGAAAGACACGCCGCCTGTAGGCATGATGCTTGTCCAGGGCTGCGGACCTTTTATGGCCTTCACAAAACCAGGCCCATACACACCACCTGGAAATAATTTGACCAATTCGCAACCCAGTTCTTCTGCCTGACAAATCTCAGTCAGCGTACCGCAGCCAGGTGACCAAAGTACCTTACGACGATTGCAGACCCGCGCAATGTCCTCCCGAAAAACAGGAGTCACCACGAAATTCGCGCCCATACTCATGTATAAGGAAGCTGTACCCGCATCCGTTACAGAGCCAACACCCAGTATCATTTCAGGAAGCTCGCGAACGCAATAATGATTGAGTTCTGTAAAGACTTCATGCGCAAAATCACCTCGATGTGTAAACTCCAAGATACGCGCACCGCCTTCATAACAGGCTTTTACGAGTGCCTTTGCAATATGAACATCACTATTAAAAAACAAAGGCACTAAGCCCGTCCTTTGCATCGTCTGTATAACTTCTATTCTTGTAAAATTTGCCATTTTATCATTTATCATTCGTCATTTATCATTGCTATCACGACGTGTTCATTTATCATTCATCATTCATCATTTATCATTCATCGACTCACCCGTCCACTTGCATCACCTGCCATCAGTTTTTCAACTTCTTCTACTGTGACCAGATTGGCATCGCCATAAATGGTATGTTTCAGACAGGAAGCGGCAACTGCAAAATCTAATGCTTTTTGATCATCATTATAATGAATTAAACCATAAATCAAGCCCGCCATAAAACTATCTCCGCCACCTACTCGATCTACAATATGTGTAATCTGATAAGTACGGGTATGGCACAAGTGCTTGCCATTATACAGCACCCCCGACCAGGAATTATGAGACGCACTAATCGAACCTCTTAAAGTTATAATGACTTTTTTGGCTCTTGGAAATCGTTTCATCAATTGTTCGCAAACCGATTGATAAGCTTCCGCTTTTATAGAATCTCCTTGCGTCACATCAACGTGTTCAGGATGTATGTCGAAATGCTTTTCAGCATCTTCTTCATTGCCAAGAATAACATCGCAACCTTCCACCAATGCCGGCATAACTTCAGCTGGAGTTTTACCATATTTCCATAACTTTTTCCGGTAATTAAGGTCGGTAGAGACTGTAATGCCCAGTCGATTGGCGACCTGTATTGCTTCAAGACAGGCATCTGCTGCGCCTTGCGAAATAGCTGGCGTTATGCCTGTCCAGTGAAACCAACTGACATCCTTAAAAACAGTTTCCCAATCAATCATTCCTTTTTGAATAGTTGATATGGAAGAATGGGCGCGGTCATAAATGACTTTAGAGCCTCTTGCAACTGCCCCTGTTTCCAAAAAATAAATACCTAATCGTTCTCCGCCTCTCAAAATATGCTGTGTGTTGACGCCTCTTTTTCTCAATTCCATGAGCGCACAATCTCCAATATCATTTTGTGGAAGGCGCGTCACGAAATCAACAGGAATCCCATAGTTCGCCAATGAAACGGCAACATTAGATTCTCCGCCTCCATAAATGACATTAAAACTAGATGCCTGCGAAAATCTGAGTTGGCCTACAGGGGCAAGTCGGAGCATAATTTCTCCGAAAGTAACAACTTTTTTCATGTTTGTAATTGCTTACTGGTGTATTGATGATTATGGCAATCGCATAAAAGTAAATTAGTCTTATACGTGTCCATTTTCTAACCACTTAGTGGTTTAAAAAATATTTTTATGCGATTGCCATATTGATGATTGGATAATAATTCACAATTCATTTTAATTTCTACTTCGATATTCGACATTCATCTGTTCGATATTCGATATTCCCTTAGATCCCTAGTGCCTGACCACCACCAATTTGTACGGTTTCGGCGGTCATAAAAGAAGCCCCTTCACTAGCAAGGAATGAAACGACAGAAGCCACATCTTCCGGTTGCCCCAGTCTTCCAAGCATGATATTATTTGCCCAGGAAGCAAAGACTTCTGGTTTGGTTGATTTGATTTGTTTGTGAAAATCTGTGTCGATTGTTCCGGGCGATACAGCGTTTACTCTAATGCCGTATTCTGCCAAGTCTTTAGCCAATGCTCTTGTAATGGCATGCACCCCTGCTTTTGATGTACCGTAAATTCCAGCACCTGGCCCTCCTGCATTCCAAGCGGCATTTGAGGTGAAATTTATGATCGTTGGGTGATCTCCTTTTTTAAGGAAAGGAATAGCTGCTCTTGAGACAAAAAATACTGAATCCAAGTTTAGAGCCATTACTTTTCTGTAAAAGTCTGTAGTCATTACTTCAAAACGCGAGCGGCCACCTAAGCCACCTGCATTATTAACGACAACGTCGATTTTTCCGTATTTCTCACCGATTTTGTTGACATTTTCTATTACTTGTTCTTCATTGGTAACATCAAATCCATAATATTCCACTGTAATACCTTCGGCTGCTAATTCTTTTACTTTTTCAGCGCCTGCATCATCGTTAAGACCGTTTAAAATTACAGTAAAGCCGTCTTGACCTAATTTTTTTGCTGATTGGAAGCCTATTCCACCTGTAGCCCCTGTAACCAAGGCTATTTTTCCATTTGAACTCATTGAAATGTTTTTTTATATTTTTGTTAAATGCGTTTCTGTTAAGATATCGCTGTTAAAATAGTTTTTTTTAATAAATTAAGTGCCTAGACTCAACTAAACGCCACTTTCAATTTGACTAATTGGCTTATTGTCAATAGTTTTTTGTATTTGAATTTGGCGTTTGGATTTGTATTTCCACTTACTTACTAACTGTTTGGTTTCAAGGGTTCGATTTTTGGACATAAAATCCAAATACTTGCCATTGCGATTAAAGCTAATGCAGCACCGATAATAAAGGCGGGTGTATAATTCCCCCCTTTAGTTAGTATAGGAATCAGAGAAGTAAGTCCAACAGCCCCTAATTTGGCAGCCATCCCAGCTATTCCCGACAAGGTACCTACCGTTTTTCCACCGAAAAAATCACTAGGTAAAGTCTGAACATTTCCAATGGCTGTTTGAAATCCAAATAAAATAATTGCCATAAGAATAACTGTTGCAAATTCTATATTTACTCCTCCTACATAGAAAAAATCTATGAGGGTGCCGACCGTACCATCCCATACAGATAATATGCCATTCAATATACTCTGTACAGGTGTTGGGTTGGACATGACTAGTAATGAAGGCAACATAATCAAACATCCCAGTGTGATAACAAATTTGCGTGTTTTATCCACAGTCCAACTCTTTTTTATTCGATTTTGAGCAAGCAATCCACCGAACCAGGCTCCGAACATCGCACCTACATACGGTATCCAGCCATACTTACCTATCTCTTGTATATTCATACCAAGAACTTCTGATAGATATATCGGTATCCAGATGACGAATAACCACCAAATGGGATCAATAACTGCGGATGCAATAATAACTCCCCAGCTTTCTTTATGGGATAACAATTGAGCTGTAGATGGGTTGTAACCTTCATCATAATTACCATCCTCATCTAAGTCTTGATTTTGTTGACCACTTAGAATGTAATTTCGTTCTTCTTCGTTTAACCAGGGATGAGATTTTGGTGGAGACTTAACCAGAATCAACCAAGGGATGAGCCATAAAAAACCTATTAAGCCAACTAAAATAAATATAGATTGCCAACTGAAATAAATGGTCAAATATGCAATCAGGGGAATAGAAATAATTCCTCCGATAGCAGCGCCAGAATTAAAGAGTCCCTGAGCAAAGGCCCGCTCTTTGGTCGGAAACCACTCTGCATTTCCTTTTGCTGCTCCAGGCCAGTTCCCCGCTTCCGCAACACCTAGAATAGAACGGAAAATACTAAAACTCACTATCCCTTTTGCAAAGGTATGAAGTATAGTAGCAAGAGACCATACACCAATTGATAATGCAAAGCCAAGACGAGTTCCTATCCAGTCAAAGATTTTCCCGAAAATAGCCTGACCAAACGCATAAGAAAATATAAAGACTACAGAAATTGTTCCGTAAATCTTTTTATGTCCATCCTCTGTTTCGTTTGGATAAAGGTCTGCTGCAATCTCTGGCCATAGCACCCCTAGGGATTGACGATCAATATAATTTATAACAGCAGCTAAAGCAATTAAAGCAACAACCCACCATCTTAATCCTTGCATTTTCATAATGTTGTGTTTGTGTTTCGGTATTCCTTAATGTGTCCGGCATCCGCCAAAATATCCTCGCGTGCAGGACTAAATACGTCTATTAAAGACCCCGGTTTCGTGCATACACATCCGTGCATTACGTAAGGTGGAATGTAAAACGAGTCGCCCCCTTTTATGGTCTTGACTTCCTCGCCAATCGTCATTTCAAATTCGCCGCTTTCTACATACGTCACTTGCGAATGATAGTGATTGTGCATTTGCCCAATCGCGCCTTTGTCAAATTTGGCGACCACAATCATGATTTTACCGTCGTAGCCATGAATTTGTCTTTCAAGTCCTTCTGCGACTTTTTCCCACGGCGTGTCTTCTTTGAAGAAGAATTCTTTAGTTGCTTTTATTTCCATAATTTTTATTTTAACGATGAATGATGAACTATAAATGATGAATTTTTACTCAAGAGACTTGTCCTCGGCTTCGCTCGGACAACTTACATTTCGACTTCGCTCAATGCAAGTAGCTGGTTGAGCGGAGTCGAAACCAGCCCTACCTGTTCATCATTTATAATTCATTTTAAAAGTTCCTTTCCATTCATACACATTTCCTTCGTGTTCAATTTTATGTGTACTATCTGAATCATTATTCTCGTTGGAAAGCATGAATGTATGTCCCGTGTTGTGAATGTCCTTTATCGTAAAAATAGTATATTCTTTATTATATAAAATAACCTGAACAGATTTTATTTGCGAATAAGGGGTGTCTGGTGTTTCCGTCACTGGACTGTAACTACCATGCGGCTCAATAAGGGATAAAAACAAGGCATCTTTCGCTTTATTTTTTCGATGAATGAGTAGTGCATCCCGCCGTAAATTGAAGTTCGGATCATTTGCACCAATTCTGGCGATAATGGCTTCATCACCTGTATCTGCATGAGCAGTGATCGAGTACATTTTATTATCTCTAAACCAGGTAAATTGCAAATTTTCACCATCAATCACGCTGCTTGCTTCCTGATACAAATGCTGATAACCATGCTTTTCTCCCATGATTTTGGGCAGGTTACTCTTTAATTCAGCATTGAGTCGCATAAAGTGTTCGGCATAGTGAAAAGGCAATTCGTATTGATGTTCATTTTCGGAAAAAGCCGCCATGACATCTATCAAAATAGGTCCTGAAAAATCATCGCCATTGCATAAAATTAGTGTGCGTTGCATGGCTACATCTTCATAAGCATTGGTTTCTTTCGCGCTAATTATCTGTATGTTGGCATTATCAACATTAAAAAAATAAGGCTCTGAATGAAATGTATTGGCTTTTTCGTATTTCCCTGCAAAATGTGATTTGCCATCTACGACAAGTGTATTATGAGCAATGGTCTGTTTTGCCCAGCTTTTATTTTCTTTGAGGTATCTTCCTCCTGCTTTATGATCGATATTCACCCAACGTGCTGAACCATAATCCTGTAAAACCTCTGTATTTCCATCGTACATAGAGTAAGATAATTTGTCGAAATGTCCATGCCCTAAACCTTGTGCAGCATACTTGAAGAGCACAGCAATTTCATCTTCGTCTTTGAGGGTGCGCAAGATGCCAAGTGCGCCTTCATCGCCTTTTGCTCCATCTCTCAATTCAACTGATTTTTTGAAAAAGGGTTTTGCTTTGCCCTCCTGTAAAGCACGGGCTACCGCATAGCCGTTGTGGTCAAGCAAGACGTGGCTTTGTAATTTAGCCACGCTCAAAAGTTCTGGGTCTTCATTGAGTCCATAAGCAATATTAACTGCTGAAATAACAGAACCTGAACCAATGGACATGCCTTTCATCGCATCATTTATTGGAAAAAATTCGCCCGCCTGATTGGTCTGATACAAGAGCGTGTAAACGGCTTTCAGTAAGATACCATCTCTGTATTCAAATATTTTTAAATCTTCTTTATTATGATGTAATGCCAGTGAAAACAACATGAAAGGAGTCATCGCATATCGCTGATAATATGGTCCTTCGGTATAATAACCATCCGGTGAAAAGGCATGATCTATTTGCGCCAGAAAGCCAGCTTTTGATTGCCCTTTTTCGTAGATAAATCCGCCGTCATTATCTTTTGCAAGATTTTCCTGCTCGCTTAAAGACAAGCCATACAGTGCGCGATTGATCAGCTCTTCATCTTTCATGACCAGACCGATCATGCCGACAGCGGCATTTCCCCAGGTGCTGTGGTTGTGTATTCTATTGAAGAATTTTGGGTTTTCAATCGACAAAAAATCAGCGAAGGGACGGAATAAATTGTCTTCAAAATTTTTCCTTTCTTTTGCCGAAAGGCAATCATAAACAGCATCATAAGCCTGCGAAGTATACACCAACCAATTGGCTTCATTGAGACACTGCCAGAATAACTTGCCCCGCGAGTAGGATTTATCCACCGGATGTAAGGGCAAATCCTTGTACATCGCCACGTATTCGGTGAGCATTTTTTTGACGTAATTGGCATACATTTTTTCGCCTGTGATTTGGTATAAATTACCTGCGAGATTCATGTATTTATAGTTGCGTTTGTGCTGTTCGTGCGTGTAGCCGCCGCCTGCGTCTTTGGGAATCGGTACCTGAATACCTACTTTCAGAGATTGTGCAATTTCTGCTTTCGCTTCAGCAAGTGCTTTGTCAAATAATGGTGCAGTTCCCCCAGTTTTGATATCCTTTACACCTTGCTTCGTAAGAATCAGATTGGGATGCGACTGGGCAATAAGTGTGATGCAGCCGACGAGAATAAATGATATGATAAATAGCTGCTTCACTAGTTTCTATTTTTATAGATAATGTTCGTACTCTGATAAGCGTCATCGTTGCTTATGAGTTCTTCCGAGTTGGTAAATTGAGCATTTTCAATTTTGATGATCGGATCGCCTACAATCAGATGTAGGTTCACTTTTTTGACTTCATTAAAATTGAGATTGCGCATGTCGGCGTATTGTACACCATGTAGGGAGACAGAGGCTTTGTATTTATTTCTTTTGTCGTGTCCAATATTATCAAATGTCGTATCATGCAGGTCGAGGATAGGACCAAAGGTACTTTCATCGCGCCCGCCTCGATACAGGTTGAGTGCTACGCCTCCGATGTCATTGAATTTACAATTTCGGATAACGACATTTTCAACATTATAAATACCAGTGTCATCTATTTCTTTATCCAGATTAAGTACATGTCCGCTAATGTTCTCAAATGTAGAATTGTCCAGTAAAATCGAATCCGCAAAAGTATTTTTATAGACCTTCAGGACATTAAAACTGTGATTGACATCCAAATCTTTAAAATTGCAGTCCTGAATCATCAGTTTATAATTATTAATCATTGAATATCGACTGGTTCTCACCACTGTGTTTCCTGCATAATCATCGCATTCTGCACCAGACACTTCAAGTCCTTTTAGTGTCAATGAACCGCCATTCTCAATATTAAATAAAGAAGACCGTTCGAAGGTCAGTTGTGGTTTGCCTTCCAGTCCGCTGCCAGCTTCTATTGTAAGTGTATGTGGAATACTGATCGCTTTGCTGCCATGGTATTGTCCAGTTCCCATCAGTCGGATAATATCTCCTTTGCTGGATTTTTTTACAGCTTCGAGAATGGTATTTTCGCCAGGGTAGGCGGGTATGACTTTTCCTGTATTAAACCTTACCTGATAGTCTTTTTTCGGATACCAAGAAAGGCCTGTATTGTCTCTTCCTGGTCTTGGCTTGCTTTGGTCGGGACCGATATTGGGATGAGATTTGCTGCGTTTTATGCCGTCTTTTTCAATAAACTCCAGGGTTTCGGCGGCAAAACCTTTTTCGAGTTTTTTTCCTTTATTTTTTGGGAAAACAATATTGGTGCTAAGCAGATTTCCATCAAATTCAATTCCACTAATATCGTCATAGACCGTAAATACATCATCTTTTTTTGTGTTGTAAAAGATGTTGTTTGTCATTTTAGTATCTATTGGAGTCGCGCTTCTTTCTTCATCGCTACCAGCACAAAGTTGGATGTGGTCGCAGTCGATGACCAAGTTGTTGGATGCTTCTGAATTTTTGACTTGAAAATAGCGATTCAAAGGCGAATTGGGTACGCCATTCATCACCACCAAAGTTCCTCGAAAACGATGCCCTGTGATTCCTTGCAGATAATTATTGCGGACAGTTTGCGACTCATTGATGATGCGAATCCCGCCCGTATTGGCTTTTCGATTGGCGAAAAAGTAGTTGTTTTCGACCAATGTTTCATTACCGTGTCGCATAGTGAGTGTTCCCTGACATTCGTAGAAGGTATTATTGCGAAAGGTATTTTGACAGGATTTGCTGGAGATGATTTCCAACTCGCCGTTGCAGTGTTCAAAGTAATTATCTTCTACCGTCGTATTAGAATTGGAAAGGGAATAATGGCTCGTACCTACACGTAAAGTCTCCCCACCATTTGAACCCAAAATTGGATGATAGCCGAAGTAATTATGGTCGATTCGGTGGTGGTTTTCTCGGTCTGCTTCGGTTTTCATACGTACTGCCAGCGTGACGCCACGATTGCGTTTGCCGACCAGATAATTATGATCAAAACGATTGTTTTTGCCATAAATTTCCACCCAGTAATCTGAGTCAAATCTTTCAGAAGGATTATAGTCATCTATGACACATTCAGTTACACGACAGTTATTGCAGGGCATTTCTTTATCTTTACGAAATGCAATGACAGCCCCCGAAGGCGTGTGGCCATTGCGAAAAACCAAGCCTTCAACGTGCATGTACGCTCCGCCGATGCGGATATTTGATTGTCCCTCAAGAAAGACCTTACCTTTTTCTTGCACCCTGAGTATGATTGGTTTTTCTGCTGTTCCTTTTCCATAAAATTTTAGCTCAGTATCTGTCCATACACCATTGGCAAGAACGATTTCATCGCCAGGCTGCAAAGTCTCTACTGCGACTTTAAATTCGCTGATATTTTTGACTAATTTTCCATCAATTACAGGCGCGTTGGTGGATTTGACATCCACTTTTTTTGTAACACACGCTGTAATTGACAGAAAAAGGACAAATACGTAAGCTATTTTGCCTATCATTTTAATAGCCGGGGTTTTGAATTATATTAGGATTTCTTTCTATCTCATCTGCGGGTAATGGCATTAAATAATCATCCTCAGTAAATGCTGGCTTTTCGCCTTCTAAACCAGAAGCACTAAACACCTCTGCGCCTATTTTTCTCCGCGCAATATCATACCATCTTTTACATTCAAAAGCAAGCTCCAATCTACGTTCTTCCAGCACATCATCAATAGTCACCATTCCTGTAATGTCAGCCGGAACAGCACTTGGAGGTACTGTTACTTCGGCACCGGCACCAGTCTGTGTTACACCACCCATTCTTGCTCTGGCTCTTACCTCATTCATATAGTTCATTGCCGCTGCATTATTTCCAATTTCTACAGCTGCCTCGGCAGCAATTAGCAATACTTCTGCATAACGCATCATAGAATAATTATGACTTGTTGCTCTTGCATTTCCGCGAGCAAAAGCTCCTGGTAAACGAGTATATTTTGCAATATATGGCTGGTTTGCAGCATGCTGATGTCCACTAATATCAAACTGAGTGTAATCTACTACAGTACCGCCTATTGATGCTTCTTCATCCAAACTGACAGTTCTTCTATAATCACCTGCCGGCCAAGTATCATATACTGCAAGGGTAGGAACTGCAACAGACCAACCACCTCCAGAATTTCTGTCATCTCCTCTGATACCTGTCATTGGAGCGATTTGATCATAAGCATTATTAGGCGCTTCAAAATTATTATAATCTAATGCGAATATGGGTTCTTTAGAACCATCGATTGCATTGGCATCAAATAAATTCTGGAAATTTGGATCTAAAGCTAAGTCATACGTTCCTGCATTATCAATCACTTCTTTAGCTTCATTATAGGCATTTTGATATTCGCCCATAGTTAAATACACCAAAGCTAAATAAGAACTCGCCGCTGATTTAGCCGGTATAGCCCTTGAAGATTGTGTATCTGGCAACCATTGTTTAGCAAATTCTAAATCTGCAATGATA
Organism: uncultured Saprospiraceae bacterium; assembly: GCA_937951615.1. GTDB lineage: Bacteria > Bacteroidota > Bacteroidia > Chitinophagales > Saprospiraceae > JAHDEO01. The sequence goes on from CALFBH010000086.1 coordinate 36,276, forward strand.
TTTGCATATACTTGGTCTGCCGGGGTTCTACTGATGGAACCTGCAGCTTCGGCATCTGTTACCGGTGCATCAAGATAAGGAACCGCTCCAAATTGTCTGACCAAATGAAAATAATAAAATGCTCTTATAAAATAAGCTTGCGCAGTAACTGGATTTTTAGTGGCTACATCTACATCTACATCTTCAGCCCCTGCAATTGCCAGATTAGCACCGGCAATTCCCTGATAAGTTTTTAACCAAAATTCACTAATCATTCCATTACTACCGAGCGTAGTAAAATCATTATGTTCTACTCTTCTTGTCTGGTCAGATTGAAGATTGACCATGTCAGAACGCAACATTAATGCTATGGAAAGTTTTCTTCCCCAAAACTTTTCATTGATGGCGTGTGTAAAAGCACCATCAACTGCGACTTGTATATCATCTGTAGTTTTGAAGAAACCTTCCGGAGCTAACAAACCTACCGGCTGTTCTATTAAATCCGAACAACTAACCATTGAAAATCCTATCAATAGGAATAAATATTTTAAATTTTTCATACTTTTTTATTTTAAGCTATGAAGCTATTTGAATTTAAAATTTCACGTTAAGGCTAAAAGCCACAGACTTTACAGTTGGGTAATTCCCAAAATCAAAACCTTGGACTGTATTGCTAGACGTATTATTATCGCCACTCGCACCAAAGTAATTTACTTCAGGATCTAAACCCGAGTATTTTGTAAAAGTCAGTAAGTTTTGAGCACTAATAGATAATCTTATGTTACCAACACCTATCTTTTCTATAAAATCAGAAGGTAAGTTATATCCTAAAGCTACGTTTTTTAATCTTAGATAACTACCATCTTCTACAAAACGAGATGAAATTTCTCTATTACTATTATTTCCAACACGAGGTTGGTCTGTATTGGTATTTGCACTTGTCCAGGCATTATTAAAATAGTCTCTGGTTGTATTTGCATCTCCATTATTCAACTGTACATTTGTCATGTTAAAAATATCTCCACCTTGCGAACCCTGGAAAAAGATATTCAAGTCAAAACCCATGTAAGAAAAATTATTGGAAAATCCATAAGTAAAATCCGGGTTAGGATTACCTATAATTGTTCTATCGGCTTCAGTAATTTCACCATCTAGCACACCATCTTCATCAGCAATATCAGTAAATAATGGGTCACCTAATGTACCTCCTTGTAATGTTGCCGTACCTGCTGGAAAATCACCTCCCTGGTAAACGCCTGCATATTCATAGCCCCAAAAAAGACCGACTTCTTCACCTACTCTTAGCACATAACTTCTGTCATGACTAAAATAACTTGGAGCAGCATTGCCAAAGAAATCAGCATCATTTATTAAAGCTGCTACTTCGTTTTTATTTCTGGAAAGGTTGAAATCTGTACTCCATCTAAAATCGCCTTTAACGATGTTTTTTGTGTTTAAAGAAATTTCAAATCCTCTATTATTGATCTCTCCCAAATTCGTTAAAATTTCATCATTTTGGAAACCGAAATATTCAGGTATGCCATTATTTCCTAAAATTAAATCTTTGGTATTAATATTATAATAATCAAATGATAGATTCACTCTATTTTCGATTACCCCCAAATCTACACCGAAGTTGGTTTGATAAGAAGATTCCCATTTTAAGTTCGGATTGGCAGGCTGATCTGGCGTAATAGCGAATACAGTTTCCCCTTCACTAGAAGCATAAAGACTTGCAAATCTTGCTAAAGACTGATAAGGACTAATGGACGGATTACCTGTAACACCATAACTAGCTCTTAATTTTAAGCCGGAAATAGTTCTATTATTTTTTAAAAATTCTTCGTTAGAGACTTTCCAACCAATGGCAGCTGATGGGAAAATTGCATATTTATTATTCGCTGCAAAATTTGATGCTCCATCTCTTCTTACCGTAGCGGTGATTAAGTATTTATTATCATAATCAAAATTTAATCTTCCGAATTGAGATTGAATTTCTACTTGTGACAAAGACGATGCAGGCTGTAATAAACCTGTAGCAGTGCCTAAGGCATGGTAAGAAAAAGCATCTGAAAGAAAACCAGTACCTGCTGCAGCAAATGCTTTGGTATCATTTTTTTGATAAGAATATCCACCTAATAAAGTCAAATTTCCTTTTCCTATTTCGACATCATAGGTTAAATAATTTTCACTTAAAAGCGTTGTTCTTTTAGCATTTGTAACCCTCGCTCTTCCATCTACAGCAGATGCTGTGATTTTTAATGTTGATGGCTGATAAATTCCCCTGTTTTCATTTTCACTACTCAAACCAAAGGTTGTTTTAAAAGTCAGATTTTTTATAATATCATAACTTCCATAAACATTGGCTCTAAAGTCATCTGAGATCGTTTCATCTACTCTTTCTGTCGCAACAGCATAAGGGTTATCTACTTCATCTCCGATAGCATCATTTGTTGTAAAGCTACCGTCTTCCTCTCGTACTGCTTTATCCGGTGCAAATCTCATGGCTAGAGAAATCACATCATCACCACCTACCGTAACCGAACCATCTGATTGAGTCGTAACGCCATCTTTAACCCCTCTACTTCCAAAAAGGTTAAGCCCCAATTTTAATTTATCTGTTACTTGTGCGTCTAAGTTCGTTAAGAATGTGGCTCTTGTGAAGCCAGAATTAACCACAATTCCCTTTTGATCAAAATAATTACCGGAAGCATAAAAATTTACTTTATCCGTTCCTCCTGAAAAAGAAAGTTGGTGGTTCTGTGTGTTACCTGGCTGATAAATTAAATCTTGCCAATCTGTATTTGCAGTACCTTGAGGATAAGGGTTGGTATTGCCTTGATTGGCTCTTATCTGGTTTTGATAATCCGCAAATTCGTCGGCATTTAACAAATCAAGTCTATTGGCGGTATTTTGAGTAGCATAAGTAGAATTGAGTTCAACATTCAACTTACCACTTTTACCTTTTTTAGTCGTTACTAATACCACCCCGTTTGAACCTCTGGAACCGTATATAGCAGTTGCGGAGGCATCTTTCAAAACCTCAATAGATTCAATGTCATTGGCTTGTGGCATAGTCGCGCCTACAAATCCATCCACAACAATCAGCGGCGAACTACTTGCATTGATTGAAGTAGTTCCTCTAATTTTTATGCCGATAGGAGCACCTGGTTCGCCACCATTATTAGATTGAACAACTACCCCGGCGGCACGTCCCTGAAGTGCTTGGGCCGCATCTAATATAGGAAATGCCGTTAATTCTTCAGCCTTAACCGAAGACACTGCTCCGGTGATGTCGCTCTTTTTTCGAGACCCATAGCCTATTACGACAACTTCATCTAGCAATTCGGTATCATCTGAAAGTGTAAGATTCATCGTTTTTCCTGCTCCAACAACTATTTCTTGTGTAGCATAGCCGGTATAAGAAATCACTAAAGTACTTCCTTCGGGGGCAGCAATCGAATAATCCCCATTAACATCAGTTACCGTACCGATAGTTGTTCCTTTGACAAATACCGACGCACCAATAAGTGGAATCTTATCTGCGTCCGATATATTACCCGTCACATTTTGTGCAAATAATGATGCACTAAATAACAGTGTCACCATTAAAATTAGTGTAGTTTTTAAATTCATTATAAATATTTTATTTTTTCATTTGACTGTAAAGCACGTCTTGAGTTTTATTTCACTAAAATTACCCTCAACAAGCTCTTAGTAGTTCTTCCAGTTAATAATGTCGAGTAAATTATATTTTATATCTTTTGAGTCAGGTTTTGGTGCAAATTGTTCTATTGCTATGATTGTTAAATTGTTATCGTGATTTTTTGCGTAGCAAAAAACAATAATAATGAAGCAATTTCAACAATGAAACCATCCTAATCACCTGACAATATTAACTTGACTGACCACTTAGTGAAAGACTTCCAAATCGTAATATTTCACCCTTGAAAAAGAACCTGACTCAGTAGTAACCAGATAATTTCCAGCCTTAAAGTAGTTTTCAAAAATTCCCCATCGTTGTACATGTATGTCATCAAAAACCATAGATTCATTATTATTTAAAATAATTTCCATTCTTCCTTCGGAAACAATGACTTCCAGACTGAAAGGCTCAAAGCCAACATTTTCGTTAAACCAATACCCCTCGTCATCCCATGCATCAGTACTTAGCGCAACAGTATCAGATACCGTAATATCTTCCAGAACTTTTCTAAGCACTCTTACTCTACTATCATTCCAGTAAATTTTTAGTACCGGAGGTGCATTATTATCATTTTCACCGATAAGGTCACGTTGTTCATCGGTTAGTCTTCCATGTATTTGCATGATGATAGCACGATGATAGTCACCATCGGAATCTACCGAAATTTCATCCATTTTCAAGGAACCTTTTATTCTGCCGCCTTCGGCAAAAGTCCAGTTGGTCGTGTTGCTACCCGGATCTATTTGTTCCCTCAATTCCGTTCTGGAATAAGAAGAATTAGCTGTTGATGATCCTGGATAGGTGTAAAAAACCAATGAGCCATCTATAGAGTCGTTATACATAAATGGTTTCAACAGCTCATTATTTGCATAATCCAATATTTCTGGTGGTTCAACTTCCGAGGGATTCCCTATTGGAAGGGTAACTTTCCAGTTATTTAAATCTATATTGGGTAGAAAATAATCCACGCCTTCTACAAGCGTGTCAGAATCTCCTACCGGCGGCGGATCAGTAATGACTGTTTCATCATCGCCAGAGCGACAACTTGCAGTGATTATAATCATCAGCATATAGAAACAAAACCAGCCAGAAACATTGAAAAATGACATAATGAAAAGGTTGAATTATTCTATTGTAAATGAGTCGATTCTACACTCTACATCTACATTGGTGAAATAAATGGCGACTGTCGTGCTCGCACCTGAGTTGAAAGGCAATGCAGCAGAGACATAAGTGTTTGCGTCATTTTGGTCATCAAGTGTAACAGAGGCAATAGTAGAAGCGGCAATCAGCCCCGGATCAGTAACCTCACCATTTAGAATAGATACGGTCATCGTTCCAACAGGGGAAGTTTTCATGGTATAAAAGAATCGCAGCGTATAATCGGTATCTGCCTCAACAGCAATCAACTGATAGCCGATTCTGTCTCCTGCAGAAGGTAATTTTGCTGCTTTCACACCAGCATGAATAGGGCTTCCAGTAATCTGTATCACACCACCGAGGTCTCCGTTTCTCCAGAAATCTCTATAGGCGTCGTCTCCTTCTATGTCGAATCCGGGGTTCATGATTTCAGGTGTAAATGCAACTACAGGTTCTACGACATCAATGGTTTTAGTCACCGTGCTGGTTGCGCCAAGTCTGTCAGACGCTGTAAGTGTAACATCATAAGCTCCGTCGGTATCATAGGTCGCAGAAGGATTAGTCTCGGTTGAAGTGGTACCATTGCCCAAGTCCCATAAATAATCGGTCGCACTGATAGACAGGTTGGAGAAACTAATGGATCGATGATCCGTATCATCTGCGCTGTAAGAAAAGGCAGCCTCTGGAGGAGTTAGGTCAGGAAGAGAACCCGCTTCGGGCAATTCATCTTCGCAGGCAGAAAAGCTGAGGACTAGGGCTATCAATACTAGCATTGGAAAACTATAGTATTGCTTTATGTGATTTAAAAAATTCGTATTCATGATAAATAAGTTTTGAGTGATTTTTAATATCCTGGATTTTGTGTAAGTAAGCCCTGACTCACATTGATTTCTCCTTGTGGGATAGGCAATAATAAATCAGTTGCTGTGAAAGAATAACCATTATTCGTGGCAAAATCTCCAAGTACAGACTCTGCTACACCAAAGCGTATCAAGTCATAAAATCTATGGTTTTCAAAAGCCAGTTCAGTTCTTCTTTCGCTCATCAACATTTCTTTCGTCAGCATTTCAGAGCCGTCGTTTGCCATTGTCGGCATACCTGCTCTGGCTCTTACTGCATTATAAGCATCTATGGCAGCCGTGTTATTTGTGGATGCTCCACCGTCCATGATAGCTTCTGCATACATCAACAACACATCAGCATAACGCAAAACAATCCAGTCATTGCCACATAATCTGGCATCGTCAGAAACAGTCAGAAACTTTCCAACCTCTGCCGTATTGTCGGGATTATAGAGGGTCGTATCACGTGCTACTTCATCAGCGTCAAAATGATCATTAAAATCATTGGTGATATAGTTGAGCCCACTAACTGCACCGCCTGCGGTCATTTCAAATGAATAATCTTGTCCTTCATTTGCATCATCGTCGAGATAAGGAATGGCAAAAATTATTTCATTATTGCCTTCGCTATAAAAGACATCATAATACTCCGTTTCTAATGAATAAGCTCCACTTAGAATCAGCTCACTAAGGAGGGGTTTCGCTCCATTATAGTCACCTCTAGTTAATTTTACTTTTGCCAAAAGTGCCTGTGCTGCTCCACTTGTAGCCCGTCCAAAACTATTAGAAGATAATAAGCTACGGGCTTCCGTCAAATCAGATTCGATGCCTGCGAGTACTGTTTCAGCATCATCGCGACCAAAAAAGTCGGACTCATCTCGTCTGATTACTCTATCCATATAAGGTACATCACCGAATGCCCTGACAAGATTGAAATGCGATAAGGCTCTGGTAAATTTAGCTTCGCCTTCAAACTGGCTTTTTAATTCGGTATCATCTACTACGCTCAAGTTTTCTAACACTCTATTGGCTCTGAAAATGACATTATAATTAGCCGCCCAGTAAGTGCCGATAGAGAGATTGGTGGGTTTGACATCAAAACTTTCAAACTGTGCCCAGTCTCCTTCGCTCGACTTGGTTTTTGTATTGTCTGAGCGCATTTCTGTTAAAGCAAATTCCCGTAAAGGGACTTCCTGTAATCCATCATAAATAGCGATGACTGCACCTTCTACTTCCTCGGTAGTCGTGTAGAAAATAGTATCTCCAATCTCTGAAATAGGCGCGAGGTCAAGCTGTTCTTCACAAGCAGAAAATGCTAGGAGGAGGCTTAAAAATAATATAGATTTATTGATTATGTTTTTCATGTTTCGTAAATTTATTTAGCAAACATTTAAGTTTTAACCCTGATTTTTATTTAGAATGCAAGATTTAGTCCCACAGAAACGGTTCTATAAATTGGCGCAGGTCCTCTTTGGTATCCAGCGGTTAGTGGATTATTGAGTCCTTGGTCTGCTCCTTCTGGATTAAAGCCTACATAGTTGTCTGCCATCAGGTAAAACAGGTTTTGCCCACCAGCATATATTCTCAAGTTTCTGATGCCTGCTCTTTTGGTTAGACTATTCGGAAGAGTATACCCTATATTTAGATTTCGTAAGGCAAAATAATCGCCATCCTGTACATCATCATTGGTGAAAATTCTTTGAACAACAAGGTCTTTGTCGGGAAAGTCGCTGGTATAATCCTGGTTGCTGGAAAATTCCTGCTTGATGTACTGAGAAGATATATTTCTAACTTCAGCACCATGCGAACCCTGAACCATGAAGCTCACGTCAAAGTCGTGTATTCTTAAGTTATTACTGATACTCCAAATGAAATCAGGATAAGGAGCACCCAGAATTGTGCGGTCGTCGGTATCAATTACACCGTCGCCATTCAGGTCTTTTACATAAATATCCTGCGATTGTGCGTTGATAGGGTAGAATGGATTCTTAATGTATTCCAATGCAATTTCATCACTGACCACATAGCCATAAAAAGAAGAAATGGCTTGTCCTTCTTGTGCAATCCACTCCGCAGGACGCTTGGAATCTACAATACTAATTAAACCATCTGCATCAGCAAAATCAAGCAATGTATTTTTGTTGTGCGTGAGTATAGCAGAAGCATTCCAGGAAAAATCGCTACTAGAAACTAATCTGGCTAATAATTCCAACTCAACCCCTTTGTTTTCCACAACGCCTTTATTGACCAGCGCAGTTCCAAAACCAGTAACGGAAGGAATCGGCAGGTCTAATAATAGATCTTCGCTCGTTCTGTTGTAATAATCAAACGACAGCCCGAAGCGACCTTCCAGAATAGATAAATCAATACCGGGATTGATTTCATTTAATTTTTCCCATCTCAGTTCAGGATTGGAGATATTCGTTGGATTAAATCCAGTAGAATTGCCACTAAGACCCGTTCCTACAGGCTCGATGAGTCCGATGTAGTCGTACTCTCCAATACCAGCATTACTACCTGATACACCGTAGCTTAATCTGACTTTTAGTTCTTCTATAAAATTATTGTCTTTCAGGAAGTTTTCCTGAGATATCCGCCAGCCGGCTGATACTGCTGGAAAAAATCCGTATTTAAATTCAGGTCCAAATTTTGAACTTCCATCTGTTCTCGCGCTCACGGACAGTAAGTACTTATCGGCATAAGCATAATTTACCCTTGAAAGGTAAGAGACCAGATTTTCTCTGGCAGAAGAAGTCGAACCACCCACCAGATTGGCAGCAGGAATGGTTTGGATATAATCAAAATCGTATCCAGCGGCTTCTAGCTGACTGAAGTTTCTGTTCCAGTTTTCATAAGCAAATCCGACGACTGCATTGACTTCGTGTTTGCCAAATGTTTTATCCAAGTTCAAAGTACTTTCCGATACGGCATGAAGTCGGTCATCAGTAGAAAACAGGGATTCAGAATCAGCAGCTCCATTTCTGGAAGCCTGCACGCCTGCCCATCGTGTGTTTTTGGTCAGTCTAAAATCTCCACCGACCATTTGTTTGAAGAATAAACCATCAACAATATTTACATTGACATAAGCATTCGAGAAAATCTTTGTCTGAAATTTGCGACGGTCTCTTTCCAATACCTTAGCTAAGGAACTTTGATTGGATGTACCACTAATATCTGTACCAGTAGTTCCTGACATACCAGTCTCTAAATCATAATCATCAAACATCCGTTCCATGGCATAATCGCCTATCTCTGCATCTGCCCAGCGGCCGTTTTCCCGAATACGATTGACGTAAGATATATTACCTTCATCCAGATATAATGGCAACCAAGCATGTTGGCGTATGGCATCATGGACGCCAATTGGAAATCTTCTTTGCTCTGTGAAAGAAGGATTTAAAACAACGCCAAACGAAATTCTATCACTGACTTTAGTATCAAGATTAAGTCTGAAATTGATTTTCTCATAATTATCCGTCAATAAAACACCTTCATCATTGAGGTAACTCAGTGAAGCTCGGAATTTTGTATTTTTTGTACCGCCTCTGGCAGATAAAGCATGACTGTGAATAACACCACCGTCAAACATAACATCCTGCCAGTCGGTTTCAGTACCCAATTGCTCTACATATTGTAGCTTATCTGGCAATTCGCCATCGTTATTATCGCGTGTGTATTTCAACCAGTCATCCACTGTTGTGAGTACATCCGACTTAGGAACAGATTTGAAACCTACATAAGTATCGTAAGAAAACTTAGTAGGTCCTTCTACACCTTGTTTGGTGGTAATCATGATAATACCATTCGCTCCACGCGAGCCATAAATAGCGGAAGAAGCGGCATCTTTCAGCACTTCGATAGACTGAACATCATTCATATCCAGGCTGGATAAAAAATCAGCATCAGAACCTACGGAAATTCCATCAACGACAATCAAAGGATTGGAATCGAAGGAAATAGAACCTTGTCCTCTTACTCTAATGGAAGGTGCTTCACCAGCAGCTGGATTCGTCATCTGAATATTAACACCAGAGACTTGTCCAACGATGGCATCATCCACCCGGGCAATAGGAATCTGATCCAACTGCTCATTTTCGATTTTGGAAATAGCTCCCGTAAGGTGTGATTTTTTCTGCTTACCATATCCCACGACCACGACTTCTGACAATACCTGATCATCAGTTCTCATAATGATATCGTAAGAAGTATCGTCACCGACGATGATGTTTTGAGTAACAAAACCGAGATAAGACAGCTCCAGAATGTCACCATCATTTGCATCTATAGTAAAAAGACCATCTGCATCAGTTACAGTGCCACGAGTAGTTCCCTGAATAACGACGCTGACACCTATCAGCGGAAAACCATCTACATCAAGTATTTTACCTGATATGGATTTGAGGGGAGCGGCTATCGTAGAGGCATGTGCCTCGTTTATTGTAGTAGCGAAAGAGAAATGACTACATAAAACCCCGAAGCATAAGAGATACAGGATTTTATGACTTAAAATAATATTTTTCATGGTGTAAATAGTTGGTTTATAAAATAGATAAGCCAGTTATTTCTGCTGGCTAAATTTCATCACATCATTGAGGTGATTGCGCATAACTTTTTGAACGGACTTGGTGTCCTTGTTTTTGATATGCTCTAGTATATTCCGATGTTCAAGAATGGTTTTATCGGTTCTATTGCTGTCGCATACTTTTAATTGTGAATAGTTTTTGATAATGTCAGGTGTAATAATAAGCATCAGTGATTTCAGGACTTTATTTTTACTGGCTTCTGCAATTTTAAGGTGAAAAAGTAAATCCTCTTCCACAGCCTGTGTCGTTTCAGACAATTTTTTTTCATAAGCACCTAAAGCTTTTTCCAAGGCGATGATGTCCTCCTTTGTCCTGCGTTCAGCAGCTAGTGCGGCAGAATTGATTTCCAGAAAAACCCTTGTTTCTACTAGAGAGGCAAAATCAGCTTCCTCCATTTCCAGTACATCCGCGATAAGTCCTTCCAAAGCAGTAATGCCTAAGCCTGCGACTATCGTACCCGACTGTGGTATCGTCCTTACGATACCATAAAACTCTAATTTTCTAATCGCGTCTCTGACATAAGACCTACCAACACCCAGTTTTTCAGCGAGCTGTCTTTCTGGAGGCAGCTTGTCACCTGGATTCAACTGTCCAGAAGTAATCAGTCCGCGAATTTGACGGATGATTTTATCTACTGGTGTTTCTACTTTTATTTCACTAAAATTCTCAAGCATACAACTAAAATTTGATGGTGTTTTGGTGAACCAATAAATTGGTCTACCAATTTTTGGTTTTCCAAAAGTAGTATTCTTTTTTAGGAAAAAAAATATTCTGGGAAGAAAATGATTTAAAACGTGTTAAAATTTTGCCAGTAAGTGGTGTGTGACAAATTTTGTCTTGTTTGGACTTGGGCGGTGTTGATTTACACATAGCTATCGGTAGGGGATAGGATTGGGGTTGGATTACTGAGCAATAGTATCCAATCACTACAAAACGTTATGGAATTGACCATTAATTGGTTCAGGGGCTAAAAAATGAATTTTCCATCCGCCTATTTCGCAAAAGCGGTGGGTTTAAACCCACCGCTTTTGCGAAATAGGCGTGCAAATCAATTAATGGTCAATTCCGTACTGAAATGACC
>CALFBH010000087.1 GCA_937951615.1 uncultured Saprospiraceae bacterium
CGTATCGACGACTTTAGCCGTCGTAAAAGTGAAAAGTGAATTTATAGTAAAATGATATTCATTTTATTATAAATAAAAAATAAGTATACCTGACGGCTAAAGTCGTCATTACGATGTTCGCGGTCAGCCTGTAAAGTCGTCGGTACTGCGTTTTTAACCCAACTTTGTCAGCTGCTCCTCCAAAATCTTAATCCGCGCCTGCCCATCTGCCAGCTTTTGTTTTTCTTTTGCTACAACAGCCTCGGGTGCATTACTGACAAAACGTTCATTGCTCAGTTTTTTTCCAATTCCGGCAACAAAACCATTCAAGCGTTTGAGTTCTTCGTTGATTTTTTTGCGTTCCTCTTCTACATTAATCTTACGCTCAAACATGGCGTGATACTCAGTCGCACCACTGATAAATGAAACACCTTCTTCGCCACCGCCCAGCAAAACAAAATCTTCCAGATTCGCTAATTTGATGATAATTGCTTTTAAACCTTCATCTGCGAGTAGAGCTTTAGACTCTTCAGTTGCCTGCGCTTTGAGTGCAAAGGCTTCTTTCGGACTCATTTGGTTTTGCTGACGCAAATCTCTGACTTTAGAAACAATCTCTGTAGCCAGCTCAACATTTTTAATCAATGTTTTATCATAATCACCAGCTTTATACCATTGACTGATGACGCAATCCTCCCCTGCTGCCCTATCTCTCAATTGATGCCAAACTTCTTCCGTTAAAAACGGCATAAAAGGATGTAAAGTGGTCATCAATTTTTCAAAAATGGCAATTGTTTTATCATAAGTCGCCCGATCAATCGGCTGCCCATAAACGGGCTTTATCATTTCCAAATACCAAGAACAGAAATCGCCCCAGATAAAAGTATATAGAGACATCAAAGCTTCCGACAAACGAAATTCTGCAATGTTCGATTCCAATTCTGCAAATACCTGATTGAATTTATTCTCAATCCAATTAATCGCAAGTTCGTTCGCCTTTTGAGTCGCTGCATCAGCAGGCGTATTGGTGATTTCCCATCCACGTACCAGACGTAAGGCATTCCATATTTTATTTGTAAAATTACGTCCGTTTTCACAGAGCTTTTCATCAAACAACAAATCGCCCCCCGCAGGTGAGCAAGACAACATACCAAAACGAACACCATCCGCTCCAAATCGCTCAATCAATTCCAGTGCATCAGGTGAGTTGCCGAGTGACTTGCTCATTTTTCGGCGTTTCTCATCCTTTACCATTCCTGTAAAATAAACATGTTTGAAGGGCATTTTACCTTCCCATTCGTAGCCGACAATAATCATCCGCGCTACCCAGAGAAAAATAATATCCCAACCCGTCACCAGTACATTGGTCGGATAATAATAGTCCAGTTCGTCCCGACGCTCAAAGCCATCAAAAACGGAAATTGGCCACAACCAGGATGAAAACCAAGTATCAAAAACATCTTCATCTTGTCGCAAATCAGCTATGGTCAGCGCAGCATTACCTGTTTTCTTTTTGGCTGCTTCCAATGCTTCTTCAGCCGTTTCTCCTACAAAAACATCATCGCCCAAATACCAGGCAGGAATCCGCTGCCCCCACCACAACTGACGCGAAATGCACCAGGGACGTACATTCGACATCCAGTGATTATAGGTATTTTTATATTTTGGTGGATGGAATTTTATTTCGTCATTCATCACCGCGTCGAGCGCAGGTTTTGCGAGTTCCTCCATGCGGACATACCACTGTAAAGACAATTTCGGCTCGACCAGTGTATCAGGATTCCGCTCTGAATAACCAACACTACTTTGGTAATCATCAATCGCTTCCAGTTGCCCAGCAGCTTCTAAGTCAGCTACTGCGAGTTTCCTGGCTTTAAAACGGTCTTCGCCAATATAGATTTGCGCCGCTTCAGAGAGCGTTGCGTCATCATTCAGGACATCTATCACTTCCAGGTTGTGCCGCAGTCCGATTTCATAATCATTAATATCATGTGCAGGTGTCACTTTAAGCGCACCTGTTCCAAATTCCATATCGACATAACTGTCGAATATAATTGGGACAGCTTTGTGAATCAGTGGCAGGATTGCTTTTTTACCAGCAAGGTGTGTATAGCGTTCATCTTTCGGATTGACGGCTACGGCTGTATCGCCCATGATGGTTTCAGGTCGGGTGGTCGCAACGGTCAGCCATTCATCTGTACCTTCTATCTGATAGCGAATTTTGTATAATTTGCGTTGCTTGTCTTTGTAGAGAACTTCCTCATTCGACAATACGGTTTGGGCTTTCGGATCCCAATTGACCATGCGCAGACCGCGATATACTTTATCTTTTTTGTATAAATCTACGAAGGTTTTCAAAACAGCTTTGGATAGGCTGTCTTCCATTGTAAAACGAGTGCGTTCCCAGTCGCAGGATGCACCCAGTTTACGCAACTGTTTGAGGATAATGCCTCCATATTTCTCTTTCCACTCCCAGGCTTTGTCCAAAAATTCTTCCCGCGTCAGGTCAGATTTTTTGATGCCTTGTTCCCGCAACATCCGCACGACCTTTGCCTCCGTAGCAATCGAGGCATGATCCGTCCCTGGCACCCAACAAGCATTTTTACCTTCTAATCTCGCCTTCCGAATCAGTACATCCTGAATCGTATTATTGAGCATGTGTCCCATGTGCAGCATCCCTGTTACATTAGGCGGCGGTATGACGATGGTGAATGGTTCGCGTTCATCTGGCGTAGAACGAAAATAATTTTTCTCCATCCAGTGTGCATACCATTTATCCTCGGTTTGCTGTGGGTCGTAATGCTTTGAAATACTCATTTCTTTATTGTGTTGTAGTTGTTCAGGCATCCCTGCCTGAACGGGTTACGGGTTGTTAGGGTTACGAGGTATTTTATTACTTCGATATTCTCCGTAAACGTTTTGTGTTTTAATTGAGTTCGCAAAGGTAGGATTTTTTGGGAAACTGCTTGCTAAGTCTTTTTATTAGGAATTTGTAAGCTGGCGAAACCAGTACCTTATATTTACCCAAGAACAGATAGAGCAAAGTTAGGGAAACATATTCAGAAAGCAAGGCGTGAAAGAAAGTTATCACAGCAGGACGTTGCTAAAGCTATTGGAGTGACTGATGCTGCCATATCTCATTGGGAATATGGCAGGCATGTACCTCAGCATTGATTTGTGGAGGCTATTATTCAGTTTTTGGGGTATAATCCATTGTAAAACATAAGTCACGGCGGAACTAGAAAAGACGTTTTAATCTAAGACAAACGCATAAATAATATCTTCATGCGTTTGCCCTAATTTTAATCTGCTTCACTGATTTTTCCCTCAAACCAACCGTTTGTAAAACGTATAGTATCCGGTTCTGTACCGTCTAATGAAGTACCTACTAAAGTACAATTAAATATACCCTCTACTTTACGGCTGCATTCATCATAGAAGGTAATATGGATATAGTTTGAAGAATCTGGAGTTTCCGACATTAGCCAGCTTCCGGTTCTTTGGTCTCCTCCTATATAAGTGTAATAGTGCGCTCCGACCAATGAATCATTGTCAATAGCATTGTTTCGATAAATGTAATGTATTCCTGTTTTAAAAGGAATTTTATAAATGTCCAATACATCATCCCTGTCATCGCTAATGTCTGTTCCTGCCCGAAGATTAAAATACTCTGGAAATAGCCTGTGTTGGAAAGTGATACTATTTGCTTCCCATTTATCTCCATTTTTAAGTGCAGTAGTATCACAGACATGATTTTTATTCTCCTTGTTACAGCCAATTATTATTATCAGCCCCAAAAGTACGAAATAGCAAAATAGTTCTTTCATATTATTATTACTTAAAGTGTTCTGCCTATCCCAGAGAAATGTAAGGACAGGCAGAACAATGTTTAAAAGACCTCTTGAAAAAAGAAATTTTCACCCGTTATACCATCAAAAGATGTGGCTATAACTTTTATATATAAAATGTCTCCAGCTTGAAAACCTGTATAATCTTGAGTCATTTCATTTGTTGTAGATAAAACCAATCCATAGTTAAAACCGTCAGAACTAGTTCTCCATTCATATTGATATGGAGATTGTCCGGTATTATTATCTATATTTGCTGTATATATCCGAGTATTGTCCGGATTCACGAAAAATGAACAGCATGGAGAAAATGTAATGCCAACCGACAATGTAGGAGCAAGATCCTCTCGAAAATCCGCTACTATACATCCTGTTTGTTCAAGACGCTCAACACTATCATAACCGTCTGTAACATTTGCACTTATAGTACCTGTTGGTTCTCCTTCAAAATTTACATCAGGATTGGAAAAATGATGTATCCGTTTTTGTTTTTTCTTGAGAGTATGCATCAAAGTTCTTCTTTTCTTCTTGCCAAATAATCCTCCTGCCTCGAAGTTATATCCTCTTCCATAAAACATACGATCCTGATGTAGAAGCCCCATTATGTGTCCTATTTCATGAGTAAAAATTTTTCTTTTGCAATTCATGGCACTATTTACGCTTACAATACCAAAAGCAGCTTGAGGAATAAGATTTCCTCCGAGTGACACTGATATACCAGCTTCGCCATGAATTGGATCTCCATCGGTAGAATCATAAGTTCCGCCTGTAAAAACAATAACAACATCTGCTCCATAATCATCACGTAGTGTATTGGCCTGAGTAGTACCAAAAGGTGAATTTGGGTCAAGCCATGCATTATCTGCTTGACTATACCCCATTATGAAAATCTCTAAATCTTCTGTTATGAAGCTAGATTCTTCCATGTCAATTGATGCCAAACCAACTGATTTAAATCTTAAATCACAAGAAGATACAGCACTATTTTCTAATGCCTCGTTAGCATCTTGAATAGCACTATACGCAAGTTGTGACAGATCGGGTCCCTCTTGGGCAGCAGCATCTGTGTATAAAAATAAAACACTTACATAACATACAGAATTATTTTTTTCTAGAGATAATTCAGAACCATTTTCTTTAAATTTAATGTCTTTTCTTGCATTACCACAACCCACCGCGTCTTCCTTATCTCCTCCATCTTCCTTAATTTTTACAAGTACCCCTATTCCTTCAGATAAATCAATAAGTCTGAAAGCGGTATCCTCTATCTCAATATCTCCGAAAATTTTGCCTTCTGTATAATGTACACTGAGCCTTCCATATGATTCAGTATTTTTTGTTTTTCCTGTCCAACTGTATTGATCTTCTCCATAGTTTTTTACATTATATGCATGAAAGACATACTGAACATCTATAATAGGAATTCTAACTGACAATTTTCCATCTTTCTGGATATTAGACAAGTTGCCTACCTTTACAAAAACTGTTTTCTCAGCATAGTTGCCTCGTTGTATTTTTGCCATTCGTTCTGTCTGTACTTCATTGAGTTGAATCAGTGCTTTCAGATAAAACTGTAAATAGCTCCTGACTTAGCAAGGGAGCATTACTCCACCCAACAAACAATAATGCAACAAGTAAACAACCATAAATTTTGAATTGAAATTTCATTTTAATACTTTTATGTTATGTTAATATTTGTTTTGCAGTTACACTAAGCTGAACTGCAAAGCTCTGCCGTGTAGCTTTCATCTCGAAGGTGGCACGGCTTTTCTTTTATTAGATTCACGCTTTTTTACCCTGAAAAAATACCAGACAATAAAAAATTGAATCCATTTTCCATAGGCAGTAGATTTAATAGTACAGAACATCAGCATAATACATGCTAACCTGCATCTACTATTCACTTGAGTTTATTCCATTATGTTGTTGTAGAGTGGAAATCACCGACTTGAATACATTTCTCGGGCTACTTGTTTTTTCTGAAGTCACGAGTTTGGTGTAAATCGGTTATTGATAGTATCGCTATTGCAAATACCCCCCCCCCCCGCGCAAAAACCAAATTTTTTGTTATATTTTTTTGAAAAAAATGTAACAAGGACTAATCTAAGGCTTCAAAAAACTGTTTCAGCCATTTGCCTAAGCCAAAAAAGATAGCCAGCCAGACTAGCCCTTTAATGAAGAAAAACAAAAAAGCTGCCCAGCCCATTTTTTTAAACCGTTCGGTCCAAGTAGATTTTGAAGATTTGTTATTTGTATTTTCGTTATTTACACTCATTTTTCAAGTATTTAGATCGTCCAAACTGTTTTATAAGCATCGACTTTCGCCTTTGGACTACGAACATAATGCCTTTGAAGTAATATTTAATAAAAAAAGCTCATCAGACTATTTAAAATATTGTATTTTTGCGGTCGCAAATTATTCTTTAATAGAATAATTTCACTATTTTGTCCAAATTAATTTAATAATAAGCGATAAAACGCTTAAATACTAATCAATTTCAAGGGTTCTTATGTTTGATAAGCTAAAATCGCTATTTGTTGTAGAAGACGAAACTGCTCCGAAAAAGAAACAGCAAAAGGCAGCTCCCAAAAAACCAGGCAAAACAACGAAGCAGCCCGCAGGGAAAAAGCCGCAGCCAAGTACCCCTACTCCTAAGCCTGCACCAAGACCAAGCAGTGCACAGGCAGGTGGAGAAGTGACTGAAAAATTTACAACGACATTGCTCAAAGCCATTGAAGCAAATAATATAGAGGGCTTTGATTATATAGAATACAAGCAGGCTATACAGAGCATGAGCGAAATGGCGATGGATGAAGCCACGCGTTATAAATCGGCTTATGCGATGGCAAAAACGATGGGGGCAAGTTCTGAGCACCTCATCAAGGCTGCTAAGTTTTATGTCAGTGTATTGGGCAAAGAAGAGGAAAAGTTCATGGCAACTCTGCAAAGGCAGGTGCAGCAGCGTGTGGGGCAAAGACATGAGCAGGTGAAAGCACTTGAGCAGGCAATTGGACAAAAAAATCAGCAGATTGAACAGTTGAAAAAAGAGATAGAAGACCACAAAAAATTACTGGATAAAACCAACGGCGAAGTCGCTGGCGTTCAGGACAAACTCAATTTGACCAAAAATAATTTTGAAGCATCTTATGTACACATTCGCAAGCAATTGGAAGACGACATACAGAAGATGACTACTTATTTAAGCGAATAACGTAAATTTAATTACGAAATAACTCAGATACTAAAAAAGATAGAATATGGAAATGCAGGATTTTAAACCAAAATCATTTTGGAAACGCCCGGAAGGTGTGACGGGTATTATATTTATAGTGGCAGGAATTGTAGGATTTGTTGCTTTGTTACCCATTATAAAGACTATAGTGCTGGGTACTGTTCAATTAGCTTTGCTCCTACTCGCTCTTGGTGCAATTCTTTATATGGTACTCGACCCAAAAATGCGGGCTTTGGTGGGTTATGGCTATAAGAGCGTGATGCGCTGGATTACAGGTATTTTTGTACAAATTGATCCGATTGGTATTTTACAATCTTATGTAGATGACCTGAAAACCAATCTTCGCAAGATGAATAAACAGATTGGCATTTTGCGTGGTCAGATGCACAAACTGAAAGAGACCATTAATAATAATCAAAAGCAGATCAAAACCAACCTAAGTCTGGCCAGTAGAGCTAAAGATTCAGACAAACGCGCTCAGATGGTACTCAAGTCGCGCAAAGCCGGACGCCTGAAAGAGTCGAATGTCCGTTTGGAAGATTTGTATAAAAAAATGGAAGTCCTGTATCGCGTCCTCAACCGTATGCACGAAAATTCTGAGATTATGCTCGAAGATGTCGTGGATCAGGTGGAAGTCAAAAAGCAGGAACGTTCAGCGATTCGTGCCAGCCACTCGGCTATGAAGTCTGCAAGAAATATTATTTCAGGTAATAATGATAAGCGGGTGATGTTTGATATGGCTTTGGAAGCAGTAGCGGATGATGTCAGTCAAAAAATTGGGGAGATGGAGCGTTTCATGGATATGTCTTCCAACTTTATGGATTCTATTGATCTTCAGAATGGCGTATTCGAGGAAGAAGGACTCAGCATGTTGGAGAAATGGGAAAAAGAAGGCGAATCTCTTATTTTAGGTGATGAAAAAGATATGTTGCTGATTGAAGCCAATAACGATGCGACGGTATTGGATTTGGAAGCTGAACCACAGCGTGTGAAAGAGAAAAATCATTCTAATCAATACGACAATCTCTTTGATTTTTAATTCAAATCTATCCTTATAATATGCAGCCATTCCTGAACATATCATTTATGTTTGAGAATGGCTGTACGATTTCAATTTGTATCATCTAATTAACTAATTATATAAAATCATGGCTAAAAAATTAACAGCTTTTTCAAAATTACTCATAGTACTGCTTATACTTGGTGGTATTCTTTTTGGTTTAAATCAGGCTGGTATTTTGGATCAGATTATCAAAAATGAAGATTCAGATACTAATACGAATATAGATAGCAACCGAGATAATGCAAACAGCAATAATGACCGCGACCGCAATACAGGCGGCAGCGGCGATGTCATCAATGTAGGTGTAGTCACCTGGGGTGGCTATGCCGGTGGACAGTACTTCAATGAAGGTTTTAATGCTAACACTAAATCTCGTTATTACAAAGATTATGGCTTTAAAGTCAATTTCAAAGTACTGGACGACTTCCTCGGCTCTCGTAAAGCATTTGAAAATAATGAAGTAGATTTGCTTTGGTGTACCATTGATGCTTTCCCGACAGAAGCAGGAAATCTGAAAGGCGATCCTCAAATTGCTTTCCAGGCAGACTGGTCGCGAGGTGGTGATGCTATCGTGGTGGAGCGTGGTATTCGCAGTGTAGCGGATCTGAAAGGTAAAACTGTTGCAGTTGCACAAATGACCCCTTCTCACTCTTTCCTGATCTGGCTCTTAGAAGCTGGTGGATTAAGCATCAAGGACATAACACCTAAGTATGTAGATAATGCTATTGATGCAGCAACGATGTTCAAAAACAGAGAAGCGCAGGCGGCTGTTGTCTGGAGTCCGGATGATGAGTTGTCTCTTCGTGCTGTGCCGGGTTCTAAGATTCTTCAAAACACTCGTACTGCTTCGCACATTATCGCGGATGGTTTTATGGCTAAAAAATCCTTTATTGACAATAACCGGGAGCGTTTGCAACAGCTTTATGAAGGCTGGATGAAAGGAGCTGCCGAAATCAATAGTTCAGAAGGCAATAAGCGCAAAGCGGGTAAAATTCTGGCTGACGGGCTGAATCTTTCTGAGGCTGATGCAGTTGGGATGATTGATAATGTACGCCTGGCTACACATGGTGACAATCTTGACTTTTTTGGATTAAATCCTCAATATAAAAATGTAACTGCGGAAGATTTGTACAACAAAATGAAGCAAAAATACGTCTCTCTGGGCGGTATTTTTTCAGATGCAGCCAAGGGTTCTCCTTCCTGGCGACTGGTGTCCAATCCTACTGCCGTAAGAGCAACAAGAAACCTAACAGGCAAACAACATGCGTCAGAGAGCATCAAGTTTGCTCCCGCAACAAAGGATAAAGCAGAAGCACCGGCAATTGCGACAAAAGAGGTCAGTATCAGTTTCCGCACAGGCGAATCGATTTTAGACGAAAATGCAAAGCGCATTATTGATCTTGAATTTGCAGACATTGCCAGAACGTTCTCCAATTCGCGAATCAGAATTGAAGGAAATACAGATAAAACAGGCAGCCGTGCAACGAATATTGCCTTGTCGAAAAAACGCGCACAATCTGTAGCCAGTTATCTACGCTCTACTTATAACATGGACATGAACCGTTTTATTATCGTTGGTAATGGACCAGATAATCCTGTTTGTAACCAAGATACAGATGCCTGTTATTCCAAAAACAGACGGACTGACTTTGAGTTAGTGGCAAATTGAGTTGATTAGGTTATTAAGTTGATTGAGTGTATTGAGTTACTCAATCAACTTAGCATACTCAATAACTCAATATTCTCAATACACTTAACACTATGTTCGAGTCATTATTCAAATTACGAGGTCCATTGAGTGGGCGGCAAAAGCTGATACTCACCATCTTAGGCATTGCACTGCTTCTGGGTTTGTGGACTTGGTTGGCTTATAGCAAATCAGTCGTTCAGCCAGTTTTTGAGCGGGCTAATAAGGAATTGCCTGCATTCGATTTGCCAGCGCATGTCCGTGATTCTATGATTAATGCAGACGAGCGGGCAGACTCTATTTCTATGGCAAATGCAACGGAAACAGAACGGGTTTTTCCTATTGTGCCACCACCGCAGGAAGTTTTTTATTCCCTGCCCGACCTGGTGCAAAATGACAAACTGACCGTCAATACTTTTAAGTCGCTGTGGCTGAATATCAAAGGTTATATCTGGGCTTTGGTCATTGCGATTCCGCTTGGTTTTCTGATTGGTCTATTGCCGATTTTCAGGGGCATGTTCAATCGCCCGGTGGAGGCTTTGCGTTATCTGCCGCTGACTGCCCTGACTGGAGTTTTTATGGCTTGGTTTGGGACAAGCGACCGGATGAAAGTGGCTTTTCTGGCTTTTGGTATTCTGGTCTATTTGCTGCCTGTCGTTGTACAACGAATCAATGAAGTCAAGGATGTTTATTTAAAAACGGTCTTCACCATTGGTGCGAATACCTGGCAGACCATTCGTAGTGTGTATATTCCATCTGTCATGTCGCGGGTGTGGGATGATATTCGGGTATTGACGGCAATTTCCTGGACTTATATTATTGTTGCCGAGTTGGTCAATAGTTCGGAAGGTGGTGTGGGTGCATTGATTTTCATCAAAAGTCGCTTTGCGCAAATGGAAAAAGTATTTGCCATTCTGATGGTCATCATCATTATCGGCTTATTGCAGGATCGCTATTTTGCTTATTTAGATAAAAAACTATTTCCATTTAAACATAATGCAGAGAATGCTAAAAAGGAAAATATAGTTCAGAATTTAATCGGTTTTGTCCTGCTTATTTTGTCTGGCATTTATCTATTAAGTGCCGTTTTTCCTGTTGGCAAACAAATCATCATGGAGTATATTGGCGATGGTTATTATGTATTTCTCTTACTAGCGGTTATTCATCTTGCGATAGAAGGCTGGTCTTGGTTTAAGCGGCGGCAGAACGGGGAAGTGCCTGTAGTGGCTGGGAGTTGATTGGGTATTGGGATATTAGGGGATTATGGCAATCGCATAAAAATATTTTTTAAACCACTAAGGGCACTAAAGGACATGAAGCCGATAGCCATCGGCTTGAATAGTGTAAAGGACACAAATGAATTTTCCTTTGTGTCCTTTTTATCCTGTTAGTTTTAGTGTTCCTTAGTGCGCTTAGTGGTTAGAAAATGGACACGTATTAATACTAATTTTTATGCAATTGCCCTAATTAGGGGATTGGGTATATTAGTAATTCGTAATTATCCCATTCGTAATTCGTAATTAAAAAAATAAATGTTACAATTTCCGAAGAAAGAAGGTCTGGAGAATATCATTGAGCTAAGTGGCATTAGTCAAAGCTATGATGGTGGGCAGAATTGGATTATTCAAGACTTAGATTTTTTGATACAGAATAAGCCTGGTCAGGGCGAATTTGTTTGTGTATTGGGCATGTCTGGTTGTGGGAAGTCCACTTTATTGCGCTATATCGCTGGTTTACAAAAACCAACTGAAGGCACAGTATTGGTCAATGGTCAGCCCTTGTCAGATACGAATCGGGTGAGTATGGTCTTTCAACAATATTCCTCCTTGCCCTGGATGACAGTGTTGGATAATGTGGGGCTTGCGCTGCAGTATAAAGGCATTTCCAAAAAGGAACGCGACCTCAAAGCTATGGAAATGATAGAGCTGGTCGGACTGGCAGGGCATCATAATAAATATGCGCAATACCCTACCCTTTCCGGTGGTCAGCTACAGCGCATAGCCATCGCACGAAGCCTGCTGGCCAACTCGCAGGTGTTGTTGATGGATGAGCCTTTTGGTGCGCTGGATGTCAAGACCCGATTACAAATGCAGGATTTGTTGCAGGATATTTGGGCAAAGTTTCATCCGACCATTATTTTTGTTACACACGATATTTCAGAAGCTGTTTATCTGGCTGATGATATTTATATTATGAAATACGCCCCCTCTCAATTTGTAGAGCATATTCACATTGACCTGCCGATGGATCGCAATCGCTATACGAAGCGTGATCCGCGTTTTGTAGAACTGGTACACGAAGTAGAAGACCGTATGATTAATGTGTCTGACGGGATTTTTACGACGGGTTAGCGGGTTGCGGGTTAGCGGGTTGCGGGTTGGCGAGTTGCGAGTTGCGAGTTGCGGGTTGGCGAGTTGCGGGTTGGCGAGTTGCGGGTTGATTTTGCTTCGCAAAATATTCATTCATCATTCATCATTCATCGTTCATAATTCATCATTCATCGTTCATCATTATTTAAAATGGCAAAAAAGAAAAAAGCACAGAAGCTTCAACCTACACAATCTACTTCCCGTGAAGGAGAGCAGCTTCCTCGTTCCAATTCTCCAAAAAGAAAGAAAAAAAGTAGGATGAATGTCAAGCAGATGTTCATTTTTGGCGCAATCGCTTTAGCGATGCTGGCTTTTGTTTTTGGCCCTTATATCAAAAATATTGGTCCTGGTTTGAAAACAAATAATAACAAAGAAGTGACTACAAATGACGGGCGTCCTGATCCTAATATCCCTGAGCCTCAATTTAGAAAAGATAGTGAACTGAGTTTTCTTGCCGCCAACAAGACGGATACGCTTCAACAAATTGACATTGAGATTGTAAAAGATGAAGAAGCTGTGCGTCAAGGCTTGATGTACCGTAAATCTATGGAAGAAAACCAAGGCATGCTATTCATCATGCCCAGCATGGGACCACAGTCTTTCTGGATGAAAAATACTTATATTCCACTGGACATTTTATTCATCAATCACAATCGCCAGATTGTCACCATTCATAAAAATACCACGCCGTTTTCTGAGACGGGCTTACCTTCTACTCAAAACGCGCAGTTCATTGTCGAAGTCAATGCAGGTTATTGTGATAAACACGGCATCAAAGTTGGCGATTTTGTGAAGTTTTAATTTATAAAGTCTTCAAATACTCAATCACAGCCGCACGTTGATTAGCATCTAATGGGTCGCCATAAGTGTGTCCCTGATTACCGCAACCATACAAGGTCGTGTCATAAATATCTGTCGCGCCGCCGCCACTTTCTACAGTATAATTCCAGCCTACTTTTGTAAAATCGTAATCCGTGTCTTCAAAAGTCCGTTTCCAGTAAGTCGGGCGTTGTGGGCTATTTAGCAGGTCTTCCAGCGTGGGGACAGAACCATTATGCAGGTAAGGCGCAGTAGCCCAAATACCATCTAGTGGTGGTGCAATATAACCACGATCCGTCACCGATTCTGCCTGCTTATCCGACTGTGCAAACCAACTGCTATTGAACCAGTTTCTACCCAACTCTTCTGCCGCAGCATAGTTGGCATAAGCCGAATCTGTTCCAACTGCATTCCAATGCAAAAGTAAATTTGGATACGTTTCATTGGCTCCATAGGTGCCGTGGCACTGACTACAAGTACTTTCAAAAATTGCTTTTCCGGTTTCGACCAGTTCTGCATCTATGGACGCTGTATAAGCAGGTGGTTCTAAAGTGTTAATCCAAGCCATTACATCATCAAAGTTATTATTAATCGTTCTGGCTTCCGTACTATCGCTAATCGCCACGACTATCGTTTGCATCAGGTGCTTGGTAAAATCGCCTCTACCCATTGCATTATAATACAAAGCATTTTTCTTTTTCAAATGCCAAAGCGGCGGAATGTCTGATGCGACAATATTAGGATTCACTGTAAATAAAGGCGTATCTGACCAGGATAAATCATCAGGGTTGCGATGGGCTACCGATGCCACTGCCAGCATAGCCGCTGTACTCACCCCCTGAAAAGGAGCTTGCACATAAGGCGCAGTGACTTCTATCCCCCGACTAATAGGCGCGTAGGCATCCCATTCGGGGGAGCTTGTGCCATATTGCGAAGCGACGACACCATCCAGTAAGCTATACACTCCTGTATAATCTCCGCTGAAATCCAGCAGGCTATTTCCCAGTCCCTTGATATATTCGCCATTAAGCTTTCCTGAATGACAATGCATGCAGGTAAAGCCGCCTACGACCGTCACTCCATTGATGTCAAAGGCATTAAAGCTACTCGTTATCGTTGCATTTTCGCCAGTTCGTTCCAGCAAATTTTCATTATCATCTGGATAAAATAGTCTGAACGTATTGATAGGAATACCTGCACCAATATAGTTTCCATAACGAAGAAAATCCCAGCCCGAATTGGCATCACCGCTCGTGACCTGCGGCGTAGCAGGAATCTCTATGGCTCCTGTTGGCAGTGTAGGCTCTTGAGGTTGTGTGTCATCGTCTTTTTTGCAGGAGCTTATCACATAGACCATCGCCAATATAAAAAAGGTGGCGAATAAGATAGTTTGCTTTTTCATTTTTTTTATCCATTAGTTAAAGAGTAAGTGCTTGGACTCAACTAAACGCCACTTTCAATTTACATAATTGGCTTATTGTCAATACTTTTTTGAATTTTAATTTGACGTTTGGATTTGTATTTCCACTTATACTTATCCAAAGATAACAAATTTAAATAAAATTAATTGCCATCGTTTTGAACTTAAACTTATATCTTGCACTTAAACTTATTCTGAAATAGATATTTTTAAACACAAATTAATATCCCGAATTTTGCGTGACTTTTTGTTTCTTTACGGTCGGAACAAATAGAACACATTTTTTCAAACTCGTAATATCATTTTAATATGCCTAAGCACAATCTTTTAGACCTCATTCAGAATACCATCAGCGACATTCAGACAGAAAATCGCAACGACCCAAACGAACAAACTGCTGACCCGACAGTATTTGACTTTTTGAAAAACAAAGTCCGTGAAGTTCACCAAACTAATCAGGACAGAAAATCCAAAGGCGAACGTCCGGTTAGATTGATGGATTTACTGAAAGGAAAACTAAATGAAGCCCGCGACAACAAAGGCGGTGGTGGCAATGTGCCTAATAATCTTTTAGATCGCTTAACAAACAGATTGGATCAGCAGCAGCAGGTGCGCCATCAGGAACGTAGTGAAGAGAGCATCGCAGAAATCATCAATGAGTATAACATTGATGTCAGTCGCCTTAATCGTGAAGAACTGACCGCTATTCAGCGCAAATATGTTGCAGACAACCAAAAACTGGATGAGCAATACGCAACTTATATTCACCAGTTGAATCAACAGCGTTAAAAAAAACAAACTCAAATTCAATTTAACAATTGAATTTGAGTTTATAAAAAGCTAAGTAATTTAGACTTTACAAAGTGGTATCAGCTTCGGCTAATACCGCTTTTTTATTTCGTAGCATATCCAATAAGCCCGCTATCATCAGATCTCCCTACATCTTCACAAAGCGCGAAGCAGGCTTATCCTCAACTTGAATAAAATACACGCCACGGGCCAGTTTTTCCGTGTTCAATTCCAGTACATTTGTACCAAGTGATAAGGTTTCAGACAGGCGTTCTACCAGTCGTCCATTTGCATCTGTTATATGAATATAAGCAAGTCCTTCCTGCTTACTACTGACAATCAGTTGAGCAGATTTGCCGACCGGATTTGGATAAATGCCTGTAAAAGTATCCGATAATTCAATTTTTGCAGAGACTGTTTTGCTAAACTCTATGTCGCCATCTGTGGAGATTTGCTTTAAGCGATAATAATAATTAATGCCGGGAAGTACCTGCTGGTCGAGATAATCATAAGAAGTGGAAGTTATTGCATTTCCTGTGGCGGGCAGCGAGCCGATTCTTTCAAAACTATTGGCATCAGTGCTTCTTTCTATTATAAAACTATCGTGATTCTGTTCGGAAGCTGTTGTCCAAGACAATTCGATTGTCTGTGTGCTAGGATTTGCCTCAAAATTACTCAATTCAACAGAAAGAAATGTTGGACTCCATTGTAGTAAAAACAGCCCTTCTCCCCTACTGGTCACCGCAATTGTTCCACTTGGAAAATAAGGATAATTACTCCAGGAACCGCTAAAATTTGCGGAGTTATTGGGCGTATAAACGTCAAAATAAGCGACTTCGCTAAGATTGCCATTTGCAATATCAGAAATATCTACAATGCGAAGACCTGCGGTATAATTCGACATATAAGCATAATCGCCTTTGATGTACAAATTGTGATCAATAGCTGCTTCAGTTGATTCAAAATAGCCCATGTAAATTGGCAAATCCAAATCCCTAATATCCCAAAGGTGCGTTCTGGTATTTTGTCCAAAACCTGATTCATCCAGCTCGTCATTCATCAAGAAATACTGGTGGTCTTCTGTAGCCCAGCCTTGATGCGTATAATTTTGATTGGCATAACTGGCACTTGATATTAGCTCCATATCTGTTTTGTCAGATACTTCTGCAATGACAAAACCTGCATTGCCATTTGAGTTGAAACAAATTTCTGAACCAGCATAATCTGGGTCAGGTCCAATATAATTGACACATTGCGCATCATGGGTATAACCGCCTGCTGAAAAACAGCCTGCAAAAGTCGGGTTTAGCGGGGAGCTGATATCCACTGCTGCCAGTCCACCACTACACAAACCGCCATTGCCTACTGTGTAAGCATAACCAGAACCTTCATTAATCACAATATTATGAGAATTGCCCAGTACCAAACCATTGCCCAGACTATCCAAATGCGCATCTTCGGTAAAAGTAATCGGTGGAGCAGCTACATCGCGTAAGCGCGACAAATCAAAGACCTGAATACCATGTCCGGCAGCCTCACTAACAATAAAGGCATGGTCGGCATATACCTTCATATCTCTCCAGGTTGAGTTATTGGTATAAGTCGGTAAATCACCCAGAAAAACAGGGTTGATTGGGTCAGACACATCAAAAAATGTCGTACCAGTCGTACATCCTAATATAACATATTCCTTGCCTGTCATTGGGTCATTCCAGCCCCAGATATCGTTCACGCCAGGACAATTCATTTCTGATAAAGGAATAAAAGCCAGCATATCTACAGCGTTGCAGGCATGTCCATTGGCATCTCCTCCTGCACAGGGAACATTTTGTGCATGCAGTCCCAGGTTTGCAAAAAATACTAGCAAAAGGGTTCCGAAAATAGCTTTTAGTGTAAATGTAAGATTCATAAGAATTGTGTTTAAATAATTTTCAACGTATTGGCATGACACTATAACAGCATATAATGCCGAATGTTTTTGTGTAAAAAAATTGTCAGAACAATATAAATTGCCCTTTTTCTGGCTTTTGCCAAATTTATAAGAATTTCCTGATGACATTAAGATAACAGAAGGAGTGGTCAGATTGTCAAAATAAACTCATTTTTAAGAATTGACAAATTTTTGGAGAATTTTTTGAAGTTCAGCTACGTTGTAAAACAAAATCATAACAAACAACATTTTTCAAACCACTCAGCAAAACCTAGTATGAAAAAATTAACATTCTTAGCCTGTGCATTATCTTTATTCGCCATGACCTTTAGCTCCTGCTCTTCTTCAAGAGGATGCAAAGGAAACTGGTACAACAACCGAAATGTACAGGTACAACCAGAAAGTACTGATACCAACACAACTTGTTATCGTGTAGAAATTAGTGAAAACATCTAAGTAAAGAAATATTACTTAAAAGGCTATTACCCTTGTTTAAAGAGAGCCGTTATCCTGTTAAGGATAGCGGCTCTTTGTTTGTTTAAATTATAAAATATTTTCTTAGCTTTGGTCTTATGACCAAAAAGAAAGAGAAAGTACTTATTATAGGTGCAGGATTATGCGGCACGTTACTCGCAATACGGATGGCGCAGCGGGGCTATGAGGTCTTGTTGCACGAAAAACGATCGGACATGCGACTGGCAGATGTAGATGCCGGACGTTCGATAAATTTAGCTTTATCCGCGCGAGGATTGATGGCATTGGACAGCATTGGTTTGACCAATGATATTCTGAAAACTTGTATTCAGATGCACGGCCGGATGATACACGGTAAAGACAGTAGTCTCCGACTCTCGAAATACAGTGGGCGAGCCGCCGACTATATCAATTCTGTCTCCCGCTCAGGTTTGAATATCGCTTTGCTCAATGAAGCTGAACAGCATAAAAATCTAAGTCTTCATTTTAATTCTGCCTGCACTCATGTTGCTCTTGAGAAAGGAGTTGCTCATTTCAAAAATGCAGAAGGTGAAATTATTGTCGTAGAAGCGGATGTTGTCATTGGAACTGACGGTGCAGGCTCTGTGGTAAGGCGCAGTCTAATGGCAAGAACGACGGATTTGCTTTTCAATTATTCTCAGGACTTTCTGCGCAGCGGTTATAAAGAATTGTCTATTCCAGCAGCTGAAGATGGCGGTTTTAGAATAGAAAAAAATGCCCTTCACATCTGGCCACGCGGCAAGTTTATGATGATTGCCTTGCCCAATCTGGATGGTAGTTTTACCGTGACTATGTTTCATCCTTATGAAGGAGAAGCTGGATTCAACACCCTCAACACGCCTGAAAAAGTGCAGGCATTCTTTGAAACCTATTATCCTGATGCACTTCCTCATCTGCCTACACTCACTGAAGATTATTTCAATAATCCAACAGGCGTCCTCGGCACCAATAAATGTTATCCCTGGCAAGCTTATGGCAAGACCTTAATCATGGGCGATGCTGCACATGCGATTGTACCTTTTTATGGACAAGGCATGAATGCTTCCTTTGAAGATGTTCGGGTATTTGATGAAATACTGGAACAGCATGAAGGCAACTGGCAACAGGTATTTGAAACTTTCCAGGATGCCCGCCATCCAAATACCAATGCGATAGCCGACCTAGCCATTGATAATTTTCATGAAATGCAGGATAAGGTAGCCGATGAGGCTTTTATCAGAAAACGCCGACTTGAAATGCAACTCGAACAGGAATATCCTGATTATTATTCTAAATATTCTCTCGTTACTTTCCGTCCAGAATTGCCTTACCTTGAAGCCATGAAACTCGGACGACAACAGGATGATTTTTTATTGGAAAAATGTAAGAATGAATCTGATATGCTTCCTATTGAGGAAATTTATGGGGCTTTGAATGAGTTGGTCGGGTGATTGGTAACTGGTGATTCGTGATTAGTGATTGGGGTATTTGGGTATTTGGGTATTTGGGTATTTGGGTGTTAGGAACTGGGGTGTTGGTGACTTTAAAGTGTTGTCCTCGGCGATGCTCTGACAGCTATCATTCGAATAGTGCCAAAGGCACTAAATAAATCAGTACATTTTGAATGTCGAATAACGAATATCGAACACCGAATATCGAAATATTAATACGTTAAATTGCTAAAACGGAGAGGCTTTTTTAGCAGGATGTAAAAATTAAATAACTGATTTACAACCTATTTTACTTTAAAATTAATTATACATACTTCGGAATTCGATATTCCTTGTTCGATATTCGATATTCCACTTTTTTCTGATAAATATAGGTACACTAATATACCTTAAAACTTAGTGCCGAAGGCACTAGGCTCAATATTAAACAGTTGCTTGACCGGCAGTTGGTAAATGGTGAT
>CALFBH010000088.1 GCA_937951615.1 uncultured Saprospiraceae bacterium
AGCACGATACTTTTGCCGTAAGACTTCCTTCAGATTCCACCTCACGATGGACACCCTTGTCTTTAGCTAACGATTCCTTCCTTATAGGCTCGCTCGGGACTTGCACCCTATAGATTAGTGCCATGTATGGCACACAAAAAGGGCAGGAATTATAAATTCCTACCCATTCGTTGTTATTCTATATGTGCGTTAGTTATGCATCTTTAGCTTCATCCACAATATCATCTGCCGCATCAGCTATGTCATCTGCTGCATTTTCTACTGCGTCGGTAGCGTCAGCTACATCTGCAACTACAGCTTCAGCTTCAGTCGCTATTGCTGTTTCGGCTGTTGCTACTGTGCTTTCTCCACCTTTCTTACGGCGACGACGTGTTTTCTTAGCCTTACCTTCTGATTCCGTTGTATAAGCTTCGTTATAATCTACAAACTCAATGATACACATGTCTGCGTTATCTCCTTTACGAAAACCCGTTTTGAGAATACGCAAATAACCACCTGGACGATCACCTACTTTTGCAGCAACAGGTCCAAATAATTCGATAATGGCTTCTTTGTTTTGCAAATAACTAAATACAACTCTTCTTGAGTGTGTCGTGTTTGCTCTTGCTTTAGTGACTAAAGGCTCTACATATACACGCAATGCTTTTGCTTTTGCAACTGTAGTTCTAATACGTTTGTGCGTAATCAGTGCAATTGCCATGTTTTTCATTAAGGCTCTGCGGTGTCCTTTTTTCCGACTGAGGTGGTTGAATTTCTTACCGTGTCTCATTGATTAAAATTTTGTGAACTTCGCAGCACTTTTTGACAAATAAAAATCCTTGTCTATTCAGTTACTGCAGTAAATAAAAAATGTATGAATGATGGAATGAGAAAATGATAGCATGTTTTATTTATTCATTCTATCATTTTTCCATTCCATCATTTATTAACTGTCTTCGTCCAGTTTGTATTTAGACAAATCCATACCGAAGGTTAAGCCTTTTTCTACGAGGAGTTCCTCGATTTCTACCAAAGACTTTTTACCAAAGTTTCTGAATTTGAGTAATTCGTGTGTGTCATAATGCACCAATTCTGCCAAAGTATTGATTTTTGCTGCTTTCAGACAGTTGTATGCTCTCACAGAGAGGTCAAGGTCTTCAAGTGACGTTTTCAATAATTTACGCATGTGCAGGATATGCTCATCTACGATGTTATCTTCCTGACTGCTACCTGTATCAAAAGTGATATTTTCATCAGAAATCAGCATCAGATGCTGAATCATGATCTTCGCAGCTTCTTTGATGGCATCTTCAGGGTGAATCGTGCCGTCAGTTTTCACCTCAATACCCAGTTTTTCATAATCTGTACGCTGTTGTACACGCGTATTTTCAACGAAATAACGGACATTTTTGATTGGCGTATAAACCGCATCTATTGGAATAACACCAATTGGCGCATCTTTAGGCAGATTTTCGTCCGCTGCTACATATCCACGACCTTTGGTGATCGTTAATTCCATTTCCAGATTTACGAAAGGCTCCATTTGGCAAATCACCAAATCAGGATTCATGACGCGGAATACATTGGTATGCTCCTCTATATCACCTGCACGGAAAGCATCTTTACCTGTAATTGTCAGGTAAATTCTTTCAGAAGTGATGTCTTCATCTGCCATGACCTGCTTCAACCGAACCTGCTTCAGGTTAAGTATAATATCTACAACATCTTCGACTACTCCTCTGATTGTAGAAAATTCATGGTCAGCACCGGCAATACGCACAGCAGAAATGGCAAAACCTTCAAGCGAAGACAATAATATCCTGCGAAGTGAATTACCAATAGTTTGTCCAAAACCTGGCTCAAGGGGTCTAAATTCAAATATACCCTCAAAATCATTCGCTTTTTGCATGATGATTTTGTCAGGCTTCTGAAAGCTTAATATGCTCATATATGGGAGAACTTATTGAAAGTTGAAGAAAGAGTATTATAAAGCAAAATCGCAGCAATTGCCACGACTTATATATATCTTAAAAATTTCCGAACAGAAATATACAATCTCTGTTCGGAAATTTAGATTCATGTACTATTTAGAGTACAGTTCGACAATCAACTGCTCGTTGATTTTTTCCGGTATATCTTCGCGTGAAGGGTATTCCAAGAATTTCCCTTCCATTTTATCTGGATTAAATTCTAACCAGCCAAATTTGCGCACATCGCTTTTAGTTGAAACTGAATTAGTAACCACTTCCAAACCTTGTGACTTCCCACGCACGGCAATAATATCACCTGGGCGAATAGAAGCGGAAGGAATGTTGTTGATGATACCATTCACAATGACATGCTTGTGATTCACCAACTGGCGTGCAGCGCGGCGTGTAGGCGCGATGCCCATACGGAAGACAACGTTGTCCAGTCTGGCTTCCAATAATTGGAACAAGACTTCACCAGTAACACCTTTTTTGCTACTCGCTTTTTTGAACAAGTTACGGAACTGACGCTCTAATACACCATAGGTATATTTAGCTTTCTGCTTTTCCATCAACTGGGTCGCATAATCAGACTTTTGACGTCTTCTTTTACTGTTCCCGTGTTGTCCAGGTTTGTATTTTTTCTTTTCGAAAGCGCGATCAAAGCCGAAGATAGCTTCGCCAAACGCTCTGGATTTTTTCGATTTCGGTCCTCTATATCTAGCCATTAGATTGAAATAACTTGGATAATTTGCAATGAATTAAACTCGTCTGCGTTTTGGTGGACGGCAGCCGTTGTGTGGAATTGGTGTAACATCATGAATAATAGTCACGTCAATCCCCGAAGCGTTGATGGCACGGATAGCAGATTCACGTCCTGAACCAGGTCCTTTTACATACACTATTACTGTTCTCAAGCCAGCATCATGTGCTGCTCTTGCAGCATCTGTTGCAGCTACCTGTGCAGCGTAAGGTGTGTTTTTCTTAGAACCTCTAAATCCAGCTTTACCGGCAGAAGCCCATGAAATTACCTGTCCCTGTTTATTGGCCATTGAGATAATGATATTGTTGAAACTGGCCTTGATATAAGCAAAACCTTCTGGCTCAACTTTTACCTTTCTCTTTTTACCTTTTTTAGCTTTTGCCATTTTATTATCTTGTTATTGTTCCCTGACTTAAAGCGTATTGCTTCACGCCCGACAACAAATTATTTTTATACAAAAGTCTGATTGCCCAGACAAAAATGCCACTCTTATTTAGTTGCTTTTTTCTTATTCGCAACGGTCTTACGTTTACCTTTACGGGTACGCGCATTGGTTTGTGTACGTTGTCCGCGAAGGGGTAAGCCTTTACGGTGACGCAAGCCACGATAACAACCAATATCCATGAGGCGTTTGATGTTCATCTGAATTTCACCACGCAATGCACCTTCTACGGTATAATCATCGGTGATAGCTTCGCGAATAGACTTGATGTTATCATCTGACCAGTCTTTCACTTTGATGCTTTCGTCAATTTCGCACTTGGACAAAATTTCTTTTGAACGGGTT
The DNA here is from genome assembly GCA_937951615.1 of uncultured Saprospiraceae bacterium. Taxonomy (GTDB): domain Bacteria; phylum Bacteroidota; class Bacteroidia; order Chitinophagales; family Saprospiraceae; genus JAHDEO01. The sequence continues at coordinate 3,497 of CALFBH010000088.1, forward strand.
GCCCCAATTCCGAAGATATAGGTCAAGCCGATAACGCCTCTTTTATTTTTAGGTAAATCTACCCCTGATATACGAGCCATACTATTTATTTTTTATCCCTGACGTTGTTTGAAACGTGGATTTTTTTTGTTAATGACGTATAATTTTCCTTTTCTTCTGACAATCTTACAGTCTGAAGTACGCTTTTTTATTGATGCTCTGACTTTCATAATAGTCTGATTAAATTGCTTATTTATACCTGTATATAATACGTCCTCTACTGAGATCGTAAGGAGACATTTCCACTGCTACTTTATCACTAGGTAGAATACGGATGTAATTCATACGCATCTTACCGGAAATTGTCGCTATAATTTCATGGCCATTCTCTAATCTGACTCTAAACATAGCGTTTGAGAGTGCTTCTGTAATTGTTCCGTCTTGCCTGATTAGTTCCTGTTTTGCCATATTTTAAAATTGGAGTGCAAATATCTAACTTTTTATTGTGAAATCCAAATTATGTAAATTTGAGTTATTTTTTATTGCTTCGACAACATAATCATGCGTCGTTAATATTTCTGTACCTGATTTCCGAATTGCGATGGTATGCTCGTAATGTGCAGAAGGTTTATTGTCTGCTGTTGTTACTGTCCAACCATCTTTATGGTGTTTTGTTTTTCTGGTGCCCATATTAATCATAGGCTCTACTGCGATGACTAAACCGTCTTTGAGTTTAATCCCATTGCCTCGTCTTCCATAATTGGGTACTTCTGGTGATTCGTGTAAAGCCTTTCCTATTCCATGTCCGACTAGCTCTCGTACAACACCATATTTATATTCTTTTTCAGCATGGCTTTGGACTGCATAACAAATGTCGCCCAATCTTCCACCTACTTTAGCTTTCTTTATACAGTTATACAAACATTCATGCGTGACCCTTAACAAGGTTAATACATCTTCCTCTATTTCTCCAATAGCAAAAGTAAAAGCACAGTCACCATAATATTCATCCAGAATCACTCCACAATCTATAGAAACAATGTCTCCATCTTTGAATGGTTTGTCTTTTGGTATGCCGTGTACAATCTGCTCATTAGGAGAGATACACAAGGTAGAAGGAAAACCTCCGTAGCCTTTAAATCCCGGCACTGCATTATTGTCAAGTATAAACTCTTCGGCTGCACGGTCTATTTCTTTTCCGGTAACTCCAGGCGTCAATAGTGTGCCAACTAAGCCTAATGTTTTGGAAACAAGTTGCGCACTTTTGCGCATCTTTTCTATCTCTTCGTCTGTCTTATAATAAATCATAATGGCTCTCGATTGAGTTTATGATTTACATAGGTGCGCCAACCGTCATTCCTGATTTTCTGCCTTTCACACGACCAGTTTTCACCAAGCCGTCATAGCGACGCATCAATAAATGACTTTCTATTTGCTGTAAAGTATCTAGTACCACACCGACCATAATCAGTAGCGATGTTCCACCAAAGAACATGGCAAATCCGGTATTCACTCCAAACGCTGCTGCAAATGCAGGCATGATAGAGATAAGTCCCAGAAAGATTGACCCTGGTAAGGTTACTCTTGTCGTAACGGTATCAATAAAGTCGGCTGTACTTTTTCCAGGTTTTACGCCTGGTATAAATGCATTCTGACGTTTCAGATATTCTGAATGTTGTTGTGGATTCACAATAAGTGCAGTGTATATATAGGTGAATAAAACCACCAGAAAGAAATAAATCACATTATAAGGTCCAGAAGTAAAATCGCTCAATGCTGTTGTCCACCAGCTCGGATTATCTGAAGTTCCACTAAATAGCGGTGCTATTGTAGCTGGCAGGAACATCAATGCCTGTGCAAAGATAATTGGCATTACACCCGCTGCGTTCACTTTTACCGGAAGGTAATCTCTCACTCCAACTACAGGAGCAGCTGATTGTCCACGTCCGACCATGCGTTTTGCATATTGTAAAGGTATTCTGCGAACTGCCTGAATAATCATAATCGTTACCAAAGTAACAGCTACCAATGCAGCCAATACCAGAACAAATGCTACCAGACCACCTGTGCCTCCAGATAAACGCAAATCAATTTCTGCAGCGAAGGACATAGGCAGAATTGCAATAATACCAATCATAATCAGCAAGGAAATACCATTTCCAATTCCTCTATCGGTAATACGTTCACCGAGCCACATCGCGAGAATTACACCTGCTGTCAGGATAATAATATTACACACCCAGAATACAAATGGATCTACAGAAGGATCGATTGCTCCGAAAGAATTAATATAAGTCAGATAGCCTGCTGCCTGAACCAATGTAATGGCGACAGTCAGCCAACGGGTAATTTGAGTTAGTTTTTTTCTACCTGATTCCCCTTCTGTTTTTTGTAATTTTTGGAAATAAGGAACTGCAAAACCTAATAACTGTACAATAATGGATGCCGATATATAGGGCATAATTCCAAGTGCAAATACACCAGCACGATTGAAAGCACCACCTGTAAAAGCATTTAGTAAGTCCAGAATACCTCCGCCTCCACTTGATGAATTGGCTTCCAGTACCGCTGGCATAACGCCTGGCAAAACCACATAACACCCAAAACGAAACAACATAAGTATCGAAAGGGTGAAGATGATGCGATTGCGCAACTCTTCTATTGACCAAATATTCTTAAGAGTAGTGAAGAATTTTTTCATTGTACCGTTTTATATAATTGAAATTCAATCCCAAATCCCGATGCTATCGGGACAGGACAAATTAAAATTGTATTGTTTAGTTTGCTTTAGTGATTCGTTAAGCAACTGTCGCTGAACCACCTTGTGCTTCGATGGCACTTTTGGCTGATGCTGAAAACGCATGTGCTGTCACATCTAGTTTAGAGCCGATTTCGCCATTTGCCAGAATTTTTATTTTGTCATGCTTCGTGACAATACCGTGCTTTACCAAAGTTGCTACATCAATGGATTTTAATCCGAGTTTTTCAGAAATGGTTTCCAGACGAGTCAGGTTGATTGGCTTATAAGCCACACGATTGATATTTTTGAACCCACGTTTTGGCGTCCGTTGGATCAAAGTCACCCCACCTCCTTCAAAACCTTTCTTTCTAGAATAACCAGAACGAGACTGCGCACCTTTATGTCCACGTGTGGATGTACCACCTCTGCCTGAGCCTTGCCCACGACCTATACGCTTACTTTTTTTGACGGCACCTTTAGCCGGTCTAAGATTATGAAGTTCCATTGTAATATAATGCTGAATGTTAAATGATAGACGACGAATATCCTGTATTCATTATCTGTTTTCGACAAAGGTTTAGAGTTCCTCTACTTCTATTAAATGCGCTACTTTTTTGACCATACCCAATATCTGGGGTGTTGCTTCTTTCTCAACTGTATGATTCATTTTACGCAGTCCCAATGCTTTCATCGTATCTTTTTGTCTTTTAGTACGATCAATAACACTCTTAACCTGTTTGATTCTGATTTTTGCCATGACAAGTAATATCTTGTTGTGGTATTTTGCAAGCTGTTAAAAAACAGGCGATGCAAATACAACTGATTTATCCGTTAAAAAGTTTTTCCATGGTGATCCCACGCTCTTTGGCGATATCCAATGGAGCACGAAGTTGTTGAAGAGCATCCAATGTCGCTTTGATAACATTATGCGGATTGGAAGATCCCTGCGACTTACTCAACACGTTTTGCACACCTGCAATTTCGAGTACTGCACGCATCGCACCACCTGCGATTACCCCTGTACCATCGGCTGCTGGCTTGATAAAGACTTTACCTGCACCATATTTGCCCTTCACTTCGTGAGGAATAGTCCCCTTGTATAAAGGAAAGCTAATCAGGTTTTTCTTGGCATCGTCCACTCCTTTGGCAATAGCTTCTGAAACGTCACGCGCTTTGCCCAGTCCGTGTCCGACTTTACCTTTGCCGTCACCTACTACAACCACTGCGGCAAAACTGAATGTTCTACCCCCTTTGGTTACTTTGGCCACGCGGTTCAGGTTCACAAGTTTTTCTTTGAACTCTGATTCCTGTGCTGCTGCCTGGCGGTTGCGGTTATTTCTTCCACCGCCTCTTCTGTTATTATTATCTGCCATGTTGATATTTTAAATTCTCCCGATAGTTATCGGGACAAACTCAAATTTAAAAGCTATTTAAGCTAAGTAATTTGACGAGTTTATCAATTGATTTTTTTCGCGATTTTTTTAGAATAAAAGTCCACCTTCGCGCGCACCTTCTGCAAGGGCTTTAATGCGTCCGTGATATAAATATCCGCTACGATCAAAAACGACCATCTCTATACTATTGTCTTTGGCTTTAGATGCCAATAATTTGCCCACGCTTTTAGCCTGCTCTACTTTGCTGCCACTATCTCCCGCTTCTGCTGAAGAAGCTGCGCATAGTGTATTCCCATTCAGGTCGTCAATCAATTGAGCATAGATTTGCTTATTGCTGCGAAATACAGATAAGCGAGGAAGTTCCGCTGTCCCCTTGATTCTTTTTCTGATGCGCATGCGGATTTTTTTCCGACGCACGACTTTTTTAGCTGTAGCCATTATACTTGTTTACTTTTTCTACAGAATGATTTGTAATACAACCGCCATTCTGTAAGTAATTTTATTTTTAATTGTGTTAAGCAGTACCTGCTGCTTTACCTGCTTTACGACGAATTTCTTCACCTTGAAAGCGGATACCTTTCCCTTTATACGGTTCTGGTTTTCTGAACGCACGAATCTTAGCGGCAACCTGTCCGATTAATTGTTTGTCGGCTCCTTCCAAAATTACTTTAGGCGATTTACCTTTTTCAGATTCGGTTATTACTTTTATTTCATCCGGCACGTAGAACATGATAGGGTGAGAATAGCCCAAAGACAATTCCAGTAATTGACCAGAATTGGAGGCTCTATAACCAACCCCTACCAATTCCAAGACTTTCTTATAGCCTTCAGATACACCAATAACCATATTGTTGATGAGTGAGCGGTATAAGCCGTGCATAGCGCGATGGCGTTTTTGGTCAGTTGGTCTGGCAACAGTTAATGTTCCGTCTTCGATTTTTATTTCTAAATCGGAATCAATTTTCTGCTTCAGCTCAACCTTTCCTTTTTTTACCGTGACTATGTTTTTATCCACGCTAACTTCCACACCTGCGGGAATCGCGATGGGTGCATTTCCTATCCTGGACATAATATGCTGATTTGAAAAAACCTGAATTTAAATTAAACTCAGGTTCAATTTTTTAATATTAATAAATGTAACACAGTACTTCACCGCCTACATTCTCTTGTTTTGCCTGCTTTTCTGTCATCACTCCTTTAGAAGTAGAGACGATGGCAATTCCAAGTCCATTAATGACTCTTGGAAGCTCATCTTTGCCTACATACTTTCTCAAGCCAGGCTTACTGATACGCTCCAACTTACGGATGACTGGATTTTTAGTTCCACGCTGATATTTGACAGCGATTTTGATAAGTCCTTGCTTACCAGCTTCGTCATCAAATTTATACTTCAGGATATATCCTTGATCGTATAGAATTTCAGTGATGCGTTTCTTCAGTTTAGATGCCGGAATTTCGACAATACGGTGCCCTGCCATTTGCGCGTTGCGCAATCTGGTGAGATAATCTGCTATCGGGTCGGTCGTTATCATGTTATTCTTAATTTGATCTTAAACTCTAAAAGAATGTGAATTACCAACTGGCTTTTCTTACCCCTGGAATTTTACCTTCCAGTGCCAGTTTACGGAATGCCACACGGCAAACTCCGAAGTCGCGCATATAACCTTTTGGTCTTCCGGTCAATTGACAACGGTTTTTCAGGCGGACAGGTGAAGCATTTCTGGGTAATTTATCCAATGCATCATAATCGCCTGCTTCTTTGAGTGCTTTACGCTTCTCAGCATATTTGGCGACCATTCTTTCGCGCTTTTTCTGGCGTGCTATAACGGATTTCTTAGCCATGATTAATTTTGATTTTTAAACGGCAGTCCCATCAGTTTGAGTAATTCCAATGCTTCCGCATCAGTTTTGGCCGTTGTTACAAACGTTACATCCAGACCGCTAATGCGGCCAATTTTATCAATATCTATTTCGGGAAAAATGATTTGCTCTGTAATACCGAGCGAATAATTTCCACGTCCGTCGAAACTTTTGTCATTGATGCCGCGAAAGTCACGTACACGAGGTAGTGCAACATTCACAAAGCGATCCAAAAATTCAAACATCTGTGTGCCACGAAGGGTCGTGCGCACGCCAATCGGCATACCTTCCCGAAGTTTGAAATTCGACACTGATTTTTTCGCTTTCACGGAAACTGCCCGCTGCCCTGCAATCAATGTCATTTCTTCAATAGCATTATCTACTAGTTTTTTATCAGAAGTGGCATCACCAACGCCCTGATTTAAGCAGATTTTGGTCAGTCTTGGAACCTCCATGATGGACTTGTATTGAAACTTTTCCATCAACTGAGGAACGACATCGCTATTGTATTTTTCCTTTAAACGAGGTGTATAACTCATCACTTGATAATTTCACCGGATTTTTTAGAATAACGCACTAACTTACCTGCTTCTACTTTGCGTCCAACGCGAGTAGGATTGCCGGATTTCGGGTCAACCAGCATCAAATTTGAAATGTGAATGCTGGCAGGAATATCGGTAATACCACCTGCTTGATCCTGCGTAGGTTTGTTGTGCTTTTTTCTCAGGTTGACGTCAGAAACAATCGCCCTGTTTTTGCCAGGGAATACTTCGAGTACTTCACCGCGCTTATTTTTATAAGCACCGGTAGTGACTACGACTGTATCACCCTTCTTTATTTTTAGTTTAGCTGTAAACTTCTTCTTGCCCATGTTTATAATACTTCAGGAGCTAACGAAACAATTTTCATAAAATCTTTGTCACGCAATTCACGCGCGACAGGTCCAAAGATCCGCGTTCCACGGGGTTCTTCTGTAGCAGTCAGTAGGACAACCGCATTATCGTCGAAACGAATATATGAGCCGTCTTTACGTCGTATTTCTTTTTTGGTACGGACGATCACTGCCTTAGAGACAGTACCTTTTTTCAGACCCCCCGGAGCCGCTTCTTTGACTGTAACCACAATCATGTCACCAACAGATGCATATCTGCGCTTGGTACCTCCCAAGACACGGATACAAAGTACCTGTTTGGCACCAGAATTATCGGCTACCTTTAGTCTGGATTCTTGCTGTATCATTTATTTTGCTCTTTCTAAAATTTCTACCAATCTCCAGCGCTTGTTTTTGCTCAATGGACGAGTCTCAGCGATGCGTACTGTATCACCGATATTGACTTCGTTCTTTTCGTCGTGCGCTGTGAATTTTTTAGACTTCTTTACGTATTTTCCGTAAAGCGGGTGACGTAGGCGGCGTTCAACAACGACAGTGATGGTTTTTTCCATCTTGTTGCTACTGACGACTCCAGTTCGTTCCTTTCTAAGATTGCGTTCTGACATTATATAAATGCTTAAATGAGTGGATACAAAAATCCTGACTCAATATTATTAATGTTTTTTTCTTCTTGCGCGAATTTTACTTCTTTTAGCCAATTGTTCTGGTGTCATTTCAGCCAGTTGGCGAGCGCGTTGTTCAGTTTTGAGTCGAGCAATATCTCTTCTCAAATCTTTGAGTTTAAGGGGATTGTCCAGTCCTGTGATTGCATTTGCAAATTGATCACGCTGGCGCTTGGTTTCAGCTGCGAAGATCTCATCTTTAAGATCTGCATCTGATAGTCCCTTAATTTCTGTATATTTTTCTGATGCCATGATATTATATAAGTTCAACTTTCGTTGGATAAATCAAATTGACGGGTTTATTCTACATAATCCCGGCGAACAACTAATTTAGTTTGTACCGGCAATTTTTGTGCTGCCAGACGGAGTGCTTCCTTAGCTACTGCCGTTGGAACACCATCAATTTCAAACATAATGCGCCCTGGTTTCACTACAGCCACATAGTGATCCAATGCACCTTTACCTTTCCCCATACGTACCTCTGCAGGTTTGCTGGTAATTGGTTTGTCTGGAAAGATACGAATCCAAACTTGTCCTTCCCTTTTCATATAACGTGTCATCGCAACACGAGCAGATTCAATCTGACGATTGGTAATCCGTCCTTCGTCCAAAGTTTTCAAACCGAAAGAACCAAAAGCGATAGAACTGCCACGGTGTGCATTTCCACGAATACGTCCTTTTTGTTGTTTGCGATATTTCGTTCTTTTTGGCTGTAACATTTTCTATGAATTTAGTACCACTCCTATTGCGGGGCAAAAAAGCTCGGCAAAGGTACGGCAAATATCTCGAATATCGTAATTATTATCTACGGTTTCTTCCACCGCCGCCGCCTCTATTATCGCGACCTCTTCCGCCGCCTCTATTATCGCGACCTCTTCCGCCTCTATTGTCTCTTCCACCACCACGGCCACCTCGACCGCCTTGTTCTTTCTTCACGCCTACATTGGGCGACAAGTCACGTTTGCCAAAGACTTCTCCTTTACAAATCCATACTTTCACACCGATTTTACCATAGATTGTTTGTGCTTCACACAAAGCATAATCTATATCTGCACGGAAAGTATGTAATGGTGTACGACCGTCTTTGTATTCTTCCGAACGTGCCATCTCTGCACCATTCAAACGACCAGAGATACGAACCTTGATTCCTTCGGCTCCTGAACGCATAGTGGATTGGATAGACATCTTAATCGCACGGCGGTAATTGATACGCGCTTCCAATTGCTTAGCAACCTGCTCCGCAACAATAGCAGCATCCATTTCTGGTTTGCGAATTTCAACAATATTGATCTGTACATCAGTACCTGTAAGGGTTTTTAGCTCTTCGCGAATGCGATCAACTTCCTGCCCACCTTTACCAATAATGATACCTGGACGAGAAGTGTGGATAGTCACCGTAATACGCTTCAGTGTGCGCTCAATAACTACACGTGCTATTCCGCCTTTATTCACCCTGGCACTGAGATACTCACGGATTCTCTGGTCTTCTACGACCTTTCTTGCCATGTCTTTGCCACCAAACCAGCTGGAATCCCAGCCTCTGATGATGCCGAGGCGATTGCCTATAGGATTTGTCTTTTGACCCATATCTAAATTGAATTAATCGTTATTCGTTTCAGTTTCAACTACGGTTTCTTCCTCTCCTGGTAAATACACACGGTTATCCACCACGATAGTTACGTGATTGGTGTGCTTTCGGATACGGTGTGCGCGTCCGAAAGGAGCCGGGCGAAAACGCTTGAGCTGAGGACCTTGATTGACCAATATTTCGCTGATATACAGCTCGTATTCATCTACATCCTGACCCTGAGTTTTTTGTTCCCAGTTATTCACCGCAGACCTGAGGAGTTTTTCCAACCAGGTAGACGCTTCTTTACGGGTAAATTTCAATATATCCAATGCCTTATCCACATCTTTCCCACGGATGTTATCCGCCACCAAACGCATTTTGCGTGCTGACATTGGGCAATTTCTGAGTTTAGCAACTGCTTGCATGATATTTATTTTATGTCATCAATAGTTTAGAAACTGTAAAAGCGATAAGCTGATTCAGCGGAAAACTATTCACTGATTTATTTTTTTCTATTACCTGCGTGACCTTTAAAGTTACGCGTTGGTGAAAACTCACCCAGTTTGTGACCGACCATATTCTCTGTAACAAATACCGGAACAAAAGTTTTTCCGTTGTGTACAGCGATGGTTTCTCCCACCATACCGGGGATAATCATGGAAGCACGAGACCAAGTTTTAATTACAGCTTTACGCTTATTGGTAGATGCTTTAGCTTTAGTCAGCTTTACCAGCAATCTATGGTAAACGTAAGGTCCTTTTTTTATTGAACGAGCCATTTTTTTAATTAATTAAATTACAAATTACGAATCAATGAATCCGTTGGCTTTATTATTTAGTTCGCTTACTAATAATCAACTTATTAGAAGGTTTTTTCTTGTTTCTGGTTTTCTGACCTTTCGCCATAATACCAGTACGTGAACGCGGGTGTCCTCCTGAAGAGCGACCTTCACCACCACCCATTGGGTGATCTACTGGGTTCATGGCTACACCACGAACTCTTGGGCGACGTCCGTTCCAGCGATTACGACCTGCTTTACCCATAATCTGTAGGGAGTGATCTACATTCGACACGCGTCCGATAGTTGCTCTACAAGTCAGCAGTATTCTTCTTGTTTCACCAGAAGGCAATTTAAGAATAGCATATTTGCCTTCACGTCCCTGCAATTCTGCATAAGTTCCTGCGCTTCTAGCCATGGCTGCTCCTTTACCCGGCTGCATTTCTACAGCGTGAATAGTGGCACCAAGTGGAATCGTTTTCAGGAACATGGTGTGACCTGCATCAGGTGTCGCTTTCGTACCCGACATAATATTGTCACCCACTTTTATCTTGTCTGGTGCGAGGATATAACGCTTTTCGCCATCCTCGTACTCCAATAGTGCGATATAAGCTGAACGATTTGGATCATATTCGATGGTTTTCACGGTAGCCGCCATTCCATCTTTATTCCGCTTAAAGTCAATAATCCGGTAGCGTCTTTTGTGTCCACCACCACGATTACGGACGGTCATGCGTCCCTGGCTGTTACGTCCTCCGGTTTTTTTGAGTCCTACTGTAAGGCTCTTTTCCGGTTTGCTTGCCGTCAGTTCCTCATAAGTATTGGAAACTCTGTGACGAAGCCCCGGGGTCATTGGTCTATACTTTTTTACAGGCATTGTATCTATTTTTACAGGAAATGTGAATTTGAATCGCGGTGTAGCTTAGTCGCTACACACTCAATGCCGTGCGACTCGTTTCAACCTCCCCGTTTTATAATTAAAGTTCTCCGTAAATATCAATCGTTTCCCCTTCAGGAATTGTGATATAAGCTTTTTTGTATGAACTCACTCGTCCACGAATCGCTCCGCCACGCGTCATTCTGTTCTTAGCTTTTGCAGGCATGATAACTGTATTCACAGATGAAACAGGTACATTATACATTGCCTCTATTGCCTTTTTGATTTCAATCTTGTTTGCCTTCTTATCTACGATGAAAGTATAACGGTTGAGTTTTTCAGTATCTCTTTCCGTTTTTTCTGTAATATAAGGCTTTATTAAAACATTTTTTGCCATGATCATTAATCTTTAGTGCAGGATATAAATCGCTGCTTATGCAAAAATTTCTTTAATCTTATTAACTGCACTTTCTGAGAAGATGACGCGCTTGGCATTCAAAATATCATAAGTACACAAATCATTTGCTGTCTTAACCTCCGTTTTTTGCAGATTACGGCTCGACAAATATACATTCTGATCTCCTTCGCCAATAACAAGTAGCGTTTTTTGACCATTCAAATCCAGATTATTCAGGATGTTGATATATTCGCGAGTACTTGGTGAGTCGAAAGTAAAATCTTCCAACACCATGATTTCTTCTGCTTTCGCTTTGCTGGACAAGGCTGACTTACGTGCTAAGGTTTTCACCTTTTTATTGATTTTCTGATCGTAAGTACGTGGTCTAGGTCCAAAAATACGTCCACCACCTCTGAAAATCGGACTTTTGATACTACCAGCACGTGCTGTACCTGTACCCTTTTGTCGCTTGATTTTTCTGGTAGAACCTGCGATTTCACCGCGCTCTTTAGATTTATGCGTTCCCTGACGCTGGTTGGCGAGGTAACGTTTTACAGCAAGATAAACGACATGCTCATTAGGCTCGATTCCGAAAATTTCTTCCGGTAAATCAACCTGCTTGCCGGTTTTGCTACCCTGTATGTTTAATACGTCTAATTTCATGGTCAAAACTATTCAACTGATTTCGATAAATATCGAAATGAATTATTTTTCTATAATGACATAAGCTCCTTTGTGACCTGGAATTGCTCCAGTAATCAACAACAGGTTTTTCTCAGGATAAATCTTCAGTATCTGAAGATTTTGAGTTTTTACGCGCTTGTTTCCTGTACGTCCTGCCATTCTCATGCCTTTAAATACACGAGCAGGATAAGAAGCTGCACCAATAGAACCCGGTGCACGCAAACGATTGTGCTGACCGTGTGTAGCATCTCCTACACCTCTAAAGTTGTGGCGTTTTACAACTCCTTGAAAACCTTTACCTTTTGAGTTTCCAACTACACTAACTTTGTCGCCTTCTTCGAAGACATCAGCTACTGTAACGGTATCACCCAAAGATTTTTCAAGTTCGCAGTCGCGAAACTCTACAAGTTTGCGCTTAGGTGTTGTTCCAGATTTATCAAAATGCCCCTTCATTGGCTTCGTGGTTCTCTTTTCTTTGGCTTCGCCAAATCCCAATTGAAGCGCATTATAATTATCTGAATCGTCGGTTTTTACCTGCGTAACAACACAGGGTCCTGCTTCTACAACAGTACAAGCGATGTTTTTACCTTCTTCGGTGAAAACACTGGTCATCCCAATTTTTCTACCAATAAGACCTTCCATATTAGTCTTTATTTTTTGAATAGCCATTAATCATGTGAGCATACTACACTCCTATTCGCCGAAAGGCAAATCACAATTATGTACTACTTTTTAACAATCACTACTGCGTCATGCGCAATAATAATTACACTTCGTAAATCAAATGATGTCTTAGTTATGACAGCATACCAAGCACCTCAAAATTTCATACTGAAATCAGCGATGCCAAATACTACCACAGAGATAAGCAATTATTCCTAGTAAGGAAATGTGCTTACGTCAACTTTACCTGAATGTCCACTCCACTGGGCAGTTCGAGTTTTGACAGCGCATCTACGGTTTTAGGCGTAGGCGTGTAAATCTCTATCAGACGCTTATGCGTACAGAGTTGGAACTGCTCCCTTGATTTTTTGTTGACGTGGGGAGACCGCAAAACGGTATAAATTTTCTTCTCTGTGGGTAGCGGAATCGGACCAGCCACTACAGCACCGCTGTTGCGTACAGTCTTAATGATCTTTTCCGTTGACTTGTCCACTAAGTTGTGGTCATAAGAACGAAGCTTGATTCTAATTTTCTGATTCATAACCCATATTATGTACCGAAATAAACTATTTTTATCCCGTGTACGTAACTTATAATTGAATAATTAATAGAGAGCTTAGATAGCATAAAGCTATCTAAGCTTCTTTTTTTACTTTTTAGATTCTTCGATGATTTCCTCTGCTAAGTTCTTAGGAACTGTAGAATAATGTGAAAATTCCATCGAAGAGTTTGCGCGACCAGATGTAATGGTACGTAAATGTGTTACATAACCAAACATTTGCGACAAAGGCACATCTGCTGTGATTGAAACTGCTCCACCTGTACGCGGTTCTTGTCCTTTCGGCAATCCACGTCGGCGGTTCAAGTCACCAATCACTGCTCCTGTGTACTCTTCTGGCGAAATAACTTCCAGTTTCATAATTGGCTCCTGTAAAACAGAACCCGCTTTTCCGGCTGCTGCGCGGAAACCTTCTTTAGCACAAAGCTCAAAAGCAATTGGCTTGGAATCCACGGCGTGCATACCACCATCAAATACACGTACTTTCATGCTCTCAATGGTATATCCGGCAAGAATACCGTTTTCCATCATAGCTTTGAAACCGTCTTTGATAGGCTTGACATAATTTTTGTCAATTGCACCACCTTTAATGTCCCACTCAAACTGAAGTTTTTCTTTTCCTGTTTTGAAATCATCGCTGTCCAAAAATTCCTGATCGGCAGGTCCGAGATCAAATTCCATATCGGCAAACAAACCTGAACCACCTGATTGTTTTTTCAAACGCTCGCGGTGTGTCACCATTTTTGTCAATGCCTCTTTATAGTTTACCTGTGGTTGTCCCTGATTACATTCTACATTGAACTCTCTTCTGAGGCGATCAACGATGATTTCCAGGTGCAACTCTCCCATTCCACTAATGATGGTTTGGTTGGTATTTTCGTCGTAATGTACTTTAAAAGTTGGATCTTCTTCAGCCAATTTCCCTAAAGCCATACCCAGCTTATCCATGTCTTTCTGTGTTTTAGGCTCTACTGCCACACCGATAACTGGATCGGGGAAAGTCATGTCTTCCAGAACGATAGGGTGCTTTTCATCTGTCAGCGTATCCCCTGTTCTGATATCCTTAAAACCAACACCTGCAGCAATATCACCCGCTTCTACACGACTAATTGGATTTTGCTTATTAGAGTGCATTTGATAGATACGTGAAATACGTTCTTTTTTGCCCGAACGGGTATTTTTCACATAAGAACCTGCATCCAAAGCACCAGAATATACGCGGAAGAAACACAAACGACCTACAAAAGGATCGGTTGCAATCTTAAATGCGAGTGCTGCAAAAGGCTCACTTGCATCTGGTTGGCGTGAAGTTGGCTCATCAGTGTCAGGGTTTATTCCTTCTACTGCATCAATATCCAATGGAGAAGGTAGGAAAGCACAGACTGCATCCAATAATAGCTGAACACCTTTGTTTTTAAAGGCAGAACCGCACATCATTGGGATAATTGTCATGTCAATAACGGCTGCACGAATAGCATCCCGCAAATCCTGACGCGTAATTGAATCTGGATCTTCGAAGAATTTTTCTAATAAACCGTCATCATATTCCGCTACTGATTCTACCAAGTTGGCGCGGTATTTTTTTACATCTTCAGCTATATCTGCAGGAATATCAATAACTTTGAATTCCATACCCTGTGTTTCCTCATCCCAGATGATTGCCTGATTGTCTAGTAAATCAACAACACCTCTAAATTCATGCTCTGCACCAATAGGATAAACAATAGGTACAGGATTAGCTCCAAGTTTTTCTTTTACCTGATTGCAAACATCAAAGAAGTCAGCACCAGCACGATCCATTTTATTGACAAAACCAATACGCGGTACGCGATAACGATCAGCCTGACGCCAAACTGTTTCTGATTGAGGCTCAACACCACCTACTGCACAGAATAAAGCAACTGTTCCATCCAATACACGTAATGAACGCTCTACTTCTACCGTAAAATCTACGTGACCAGGTGTGTCTATTATATTGAGAGAGTATTCATTATTGTCCCATTTCCATTCTGTCTTCGTTGCAGCAGAAGTAATTGTAATACCTCTTTCCTGTTCCTGCTCCATCCAATCCATTGTAGCACCACCATCGTGAACCTCACCAATCTTGTGCGTCAATCCAGTATAATAAAGGATACGCTCAGTAGTTGTGGTTTTGCCTGCATCAATGTGTGCAGCAATTCCAATATTCCTCGTATATCTTAGGTCGTTTGACATTACCTTTTACTTTTCTGAATCTCTTTTTAATTAGGATTCGTTGTACAAATGATTGAATGTTAGTTTTTATCTAAAGTGTGCAAATGCACGATTAGATTCTGCCATTTTATGCGTATCTTCTTTACGCTTTACGGCTGCACCTTCATTTTTTGAAGCTGCCATAATTTCTGCTGCGAGTTTGCTTGCCATTCCTTTTCCACTACGCTTACGTGCAAACAAAATCATCCACTTCATACCGATAGATACTTTCTGTCCTGGACGAATTTCCGTAGGAATCTGAAATGTTGCTCCACCTACACGGCGACTACGCACCTGAATTTGTGGCATAACATTATTCAGTCCTTTTTTCCAGACATCATGGGGATTACCGCCAGTTTTTTCAGCAATAATATCCATAGCGTCGTAAAAAATGTTGAACGCTGTGTTTTTTTTGCCTGACATCATCATGTTATTGACGAACTGTGTGACCATTGGGTCGCTATATCTTGGATCCGGGGCAATGACCCGCGGTTTCGGTTTCCTTTTTCTCATATCTTTTAAATAATTGAGTGATTCAATTTACTTAATCAACCTTAGAATTTACTTCTTAGGTCTTTTTGCTCCGTATTTAGAGCGGCTTTGTAAACGTCCGTCCACACCAGCTGTATCGAGTGCGCCACGTACAATGGTATAACGTACACCAGGCAAATCCTTCACCCTGCCTCCACGGATTAATACAATCGAGTGTTCCTGTAGATTGTGTCCCTCTCCGGGGATGTAGGCAATGACCTCAATACCATTTGTCAAGCGCACCTTCGCTACTTTACGCAAGGCTGAATTTGGCTTCTTAGGCGTCGTTGTATATACACGAGTACATACACCACGCTTCTGCGGACAAGAATCCAATGCTCTGGATTTACTTGCCAACTTTATTACCTTTCTTCCCTTGCGAACGAGTTGATTGATCGTAGGCATTAATAAATTATTTTAAATAGTCCAACATTGGACTGATGAAATTTTTGTTAATTTTTCGTCTGAAACCTACCATCTGTAAGGCTTTTTTCGCCAGAATCTAGGGCAGGGTCGCTCAAACGGACTGCAAAGATAGATAGTTTTTTGATGTTTCCAAAAGGTGGGCGAAATATTTTTATTTTTATTGCTATTTCAACATTATACAGTCTCTCCTCCCGCTTCTCGCTTCTTTTTGTCCAAAGTCTAGGTTCTTTAGGAATGGCGCAAAAATAACTTTACATTTTGACTTGCTCTTTTTTTCGTGTTTCCTGAACAAAAGACCTGTGAAGTCGTTCCCATTTCATCTGTATTGCGTCTGTAAGGGGTAACCGAGTTGATTGTGTGATTGAGTGATTGTGTTGATTGTGTTGTAGTGCAGTGATATGGATGGCTATTTCCTCCTTTATTCTATCATTTTATCATCCATTCATTCACCTAATTATGATAGTAGTTTCGCCACTTTAAGAAACTTATGTTGAATTTGACAGTATAAAGCTGTACCTTTGCGGCGTTTTTGTAAAATAGGAAGAAGAAAATGAGTGGAGGATGAATAATGAATGGAGCGACTAAATGATTTTGTAAACAAGCATATTTCTAAAATAAAATAACTATTCCATGCCAACTGTAGATTTTTTAAAATACAAGGTAAAAGACATCTCACTTGCTGACTGGGGTCGCAAAGAGATGGAACTGGCTGAGGCTGAAATGCCTGGTCTGATGGCGATTCGCGAAGAATACGGCGATTCTAAGCCATTGAAAGGTGCGCGTATTGCGGGCTGCCTACACATGACTATTCAAACGGCTGTACTTATTGAGACACTAACGCACCTGGGTGCTGAAGTGACTTGGTCATCCTGTAACATCTTTTCTACACAAGACCATGCAGCAGCGGCTATCGCAGCAGCAGATGTTTCTGTGTATGCCTGGAAAGGTATGAGTGAAGAGGAGTTTGACTGGGCGATTGAGCAAACCTTGTTTTTCGGCGAAGACCGTAAGCCGCTGAACATGATTCTGGATGATGGTGGTGACCTGACTAATATGGTACTTGATCGTTATCCTGAATTGGTTGCTGATATTAAAGGATTGAGCGAAGAAACGACAACAGGTGTACACCGTCTGTATGAGCGTATGCGCAATGGTACTTTGCCTATGCCTGCCATCAATGTGAATGACTCGGTGACTAAGTCGAAGTTTGATAACAAATATGGCTGTAAAGAGTCTTGTGTAGATGCCATCCGTCGGGCAACTGATGTGATGATCGCTGGTAAAGTGGCTGTCGTTGCTGGTTATGGTGATGTAGGTAAAGGTTCTGCGGCTTCTTTGGCTGGTGCTGGTGCACGGGTGATCGTTACGGAAGTTGATCCAATTTGTGCTTTGCAAGCGGCTATGGACGGTTTTGCAGTGAAGCGTATGGAAACGGCTCTACTGGAAGCGAATATTGTTGTTACGGCGACTGGTTGTAAAGACATCATCACTTCTAAGTATTTCAAGCAGATGAAAGATAAAACCATCGTTTGTAATATCGGTCACTTCGATAATGAAATCGACATGGCTTGGTTGAATGATAATCACGGTGACAGCAAAGTCATCATCAAACCACAAGTGGATAAATACACAGTGGATGGTAAAGATATTATCATTCTGGCTGAAGGTCGTCTGGTGAATCTGGGTTGCGGTACAGGACACCCGTCTTTTGTGATGTCTAATTCTTTTACGAACCAAACATTGGCTCAACTGGAATTGTGGCAAAACAGCGACAAGTACGGCAATGAGGTATATATGCTGCCTAAGCATTTGGATGAGAAAGTAGCTCGTCTGCACTTAGATAAGATCGGTGTGGAACTAGAGACTTTGTCTACCGATCAGGCAGAGTATTTGGGTGTTGAGGCTAAGGGTCCTTATAAGCCGGAATACTATCGGTATTAAGTTCAACTCATCCCCTAGCCCCTTCTCTTGCGAAAAGAAGGGGGATTATTGGGTGGTAAGATTTGGCGCATAGACGCCGTTGATGTTTAAATGCACATCATTAGCCTTCCTTCGGGGAGGCTTTTTTTGTTTTATGGACCGCTGTGCTGTCAGAAGAGAGACCGCTGTGCTGTCAGATTGGAATTTGTTTTTTATTTTTTTGGAATTTTTACTCATCGAAGGTTTAGCAAACTTTGCTCTTCTCTGGGCTATGCGCAAGTTTACGAAACCGATGCTTTTTGGAATTTGTTGCTTGCCTTCCCGCGCCCTTTTCTTCCCTGAAGGGAGAGCTGCCCGCATGTAGATTTGTTTTTTTGGGAATTTATCTCCACATCAACACGACAACACATCAACACTAAAATTTGTCCTTCACTTCCAGCCAGTCGGCTTCGGTATCTATGTCGTTGAGTTCGGGGAGGAAGTGGTAGCTGTGTTTTTGGGTGTCGAGGTCGGTTAGGGTTTCTTTTAGGAGGTTTGGGGTACTCCAGGTTTTGTTGTCGAAGATGCTGGGGAGGAATTGATTCATGCCGAGTAGGTAGTAGCCGCCGTCGCGGGCTGGGCCGATGACGACATCGTGGGTTTTTAATTGTTCAAATGCGGTGTTGATTTGTGTACTGGTCAGTTCTGCGCAGTCGCTGCCTATGATGATGACCTGTTGGTATTGGTAGCGGTCGAAGGCGGTTTCGAAGGCTTGTTTCATGCGTTGTCCGAGGTCTTTTCCTTCTTGTACGAATTTTCTGAAAGTGCTGGTTTTCCACTTGTCTTTTGTGTCGATGTGCTGGCTGTAGAAGAGTAGGCGGTCGGTGTCCACGTCTTCGCAGATGGTTCTGGTGTAGTCCATGAGTTCTTGATATATCTCTAGGGCTTTTTCTTCACCTATGGTGGCCGCGAGGCGGGTTTTTACTTTTCCTTTTTGTGGGTTTTTTATGAATATTAATAGTGCTTTTTGCATAAAATTGTAAATTTATTGGGTCGATGGTCGATGGTCGATGGTCGATGGTCGATGGTCGATGGTCGATGGTCGATGGTCGATGGTCGATGGTCGATGGTCGATGGTCGATGGTCGATGGTCGATGGTCGATGGTCGATG
>CALFBH010000089.1 GCA_937951615.1 uncultured Saprospiraceae bacterium
ACTTTATTTTTCCAACAAAATCAAAGAACTTTTTGAAATACTTATGAAGTAGCTTGTTTACTTCACGTTTTCGATAAATTTTGGCAACAAAATGAAAAAAAACATCAAATTATTTGCGACAATAGAACTTAACAGCCCTGCCTTTGGAGGGGGCGGAGGGGGTAGACAACTGAGTGAAATTGTCCAAAATCCACCCCCTTCACCCCCGCTACCGATAGCTATCGGCGGGGGACAAAAAGCCAAATTGAGAATTGCTGCTTAAACTTGCACTTAAACTTAAAATGAAATACAAAGACATTGCTGAAAAAATAATTGGACTAAAAAATGCTGACCTTAAACTTCGGGACAGGCTTATCCAAGACGGACAACTTGGAGAAGGGTATAACGAAGAAATGGAGCAATTACACAATAGAAATGCGGAGATATTAAATGAAATACTCAATAGTATAGCTTACCCAACAATTGATAAGGTAGGCGAAGAGGCTAGTGAAGCAGCTTGGTTGGTCATACAACACTCCATTGGACGACCTGACTTTATGAAAAAATGTGTTCAACTATTAGAGAATGCTGTTGCTGAAAATAAAGCAAAGCCAATAAATTTAGCTTATCTAACTGATCGAATAGCAGTATTTGAAGGAAAACCACAACGTTTTGGAACTCAATTTGACTGGGACGAAAACGGAAAATTAAGTCCAAATCATTTTGACGATTTAAGCAAAGTAAATCAAAGAAGAAAATCTATCGGACTGAACACACTTGAAGAACAGACCGAAATGATAAGAAGACGAGCCAAAAATGAAAACCAAACAGCACCAACAGATTTTGAAAAAAGAAAAAAAGAAATGGACGAATGGAGAAAATCAGTAGGTTGGGTGACCTAAATGCATTCTAAATTATAATTCCTCTTATTTTTGTACAGTTCCTAAAGAGCAAAGCTATGCCGATATTTAAATACACGGTAACAAAAAGATCTTAGTGACCCTTCGTTTAGTGGTAAAAAAAACGCCAAGATGCGCAACCCAGACCCTTAAATAAATTTTAAAAGCAAAGTACGATTTAGCATGACCATTAAGATTGCAGAACCAGCAGATTTTTCAAAAATTGCAGCGATTTACAACGAATACATTCGCCTGGGTAATTCAACTATGGAAGAAAAAATCCATGATGAAAAAGATATAGCTGCCTGGCTTGAAAAATTCAATAAAAGAGAGCGATTGTATGTGATGGAAGTGGCGGATGAAGTAATAGGATGGGGAATCATCAAAAGATACAGCGATAGAAATGGTTATCGCTTCGCTGCCGAAACAGCGGTTTATTTTGCGTCGTCACAACTAGGAAAGGGCTATGGTAGTCGAATGAAAAAATACCTGATTGAACAATCTCGATTATTAGAATACCGCCATTTAGTGGCTAAAATATTTGCAAAGAATGAAACGAGTATTCAGTATAATTTGAAATTGGGATATACCATCGTTGGGACTCAAAAAAATATTGGATTTAAAAACGGAAAATGGCAGGATGTAGTCATCTTACAATTATTGTTGGATTGATCCTTTGCTAATCTGAATAGTCACAAATTTTATTAAATATAAAAAATATGAAAAACCAATGAAAATCCGCAATCACCACTTATCCCCGATGAATAACCTCGTCCAAATTAAAAATCATATTTGCGATTAGCGCGTGTGCCGCCAATTCCGCCTGTAGGGGGGATTCACGAATCCCCCCTACAGGCGGAATTGGCTGATAATTGCCGATTGAAATATAGGCTTTTGCTTTTTCCTTATCCTTGCGGAAGGTCTCGATTTCTTCCTGATAATATTTTTCTAAAATGGAAATTTCTTTTGCTGTCGGCGAACGGGAAGTCATTTTTTTAAACATAAAACCAATTCGATCACCTAGGTCAGCATTATCCAATTCCAAAGCGGCGTATGCCAGTATGCGAGCAGCTTCTACCATTTGCGGGTCATTCATCAAAATCAATGCCTGCAAAGGCGTGTTGGTTTCCTGACGTTTTACAGTACACAAATCTTTAGTACCAGCATCAAAGGTAATCATGCTCGGAGGTGGGACAGTTCGTTTCCAAAAAGTATATAAGCTACGGCGATACAATTTGTCGCCTTCATCCTGTACATAAGTTCTCAAGTCGCCACCGCCACCGATGGTTTCTTCCCAAAGTCCTGCGGGCTGATAAGGTTTCACGCTTGGGCCGCCAACTTCGGTATTCAGGATTCCCGAGGATCTGAGTGCCTGATCTCTAATCATTTCGGAACTTAGTCGAAGCCTTGAATATCTGGCTAAAAACATATTTTGAGGATCTTGGCGGAGTAATTCGGGACTAATTTTTGTCGATTGTCTAAAGCTTGCCGACATGACCATAAACTTGAGCATTGCCTTAGTATCCCAGCCTTCTTGCTGATATTTTAAAGCTAAATAATCCAATAATTCGGGATGTGTTGGCAGTGTACCCTGGTTTCCAAAATCAAAGGAAGTCGCCACAAGTCCATTTCCAAAAACCTGCTGCCACAATCTATTCACAGCCACTCGTGCCGTCAAAGGATGTTGGGCATCAAATAGCCATTCTGCCAGACCTATCCGATTTTTAGGCCGTTTGCCGAAAGGCAGAATAGACTCTGGCGTATAAGGAAACACTTCTGTGGTCGTAGGTTTATCATATTGACCTCTGTTCAGAATATAGGTTGGTCGTGGCTTATCCATTTCCTGCATGACCATCAATTCTACTTTACCTGCCGAGTCCAGTTCGTGAATAAATTGCAAATTTTGGGCAATCTCTTCTTGGCTTAGAACAATATATGGAGCAGGCGTTTTGCCAACAGGTTCTACCAATCCTTTTTCCGAGACATTATTGAAAAATGCAAAAAGTTCGTAATAATTTTGCTGACTAATGGGGTCGTATTTATGGTCGTGACAACGGGCACATTCTACCGTAAGACCAAGGAAAGCTGTGCCGAAAGTATGCGCTCGATCTGCGACATATTCTGTCCTAAATTCTTCGGGAATACTGCCACCTTCATAAGTGATTTTGTGGTTTCGATTAAAACCAGAAGCGATGATTTGTTCTTGTGTAGCCTTAGGCAACATATCGCCAGCCAGTTGCCAGGTAACAAAATCATCATAAGGCATATTGGTCTTGTAAGCATGGATTACCCAGTCGCGCCAGGGCCACATAAATCGTTCAGGATCATCTTGATAACCATGACTATCTGCATAGCGGGCCACATCCATCCAAATCTGTGTCATCTGTTCGGCATAAGCCTTGCTAGCCAGTAAGTTATCAACCATCTTTTCATAAGCCTGGTCGCTATCATCGTTCAAAAAAGCACCTAATTCGGCACTTGTGGGAGGAAGTCCAGTGAGTGTAAAACTAAGTCTTCGTAAGAGCTTAGATTTTTCTGCTGCCGGAGAAGCCTGCAAGCCTTCCTGATCTAATCGCTTTAAAATAAAACGGTCAATATCATTGATAATCCAGTCACTGTTTTCTTCAGGTATTGCGGGTTGTTGAGGAGCTGAAAATGCCCAATGTTGCTTCCATTTTGCACCTTGCAAAATCCATTTTTCCAGCATCTCTTTTTCATAATTTGTTAAAGCAAGATTCGATTCGGGCGGCGGCATCATTTCATTGGGATTTGTTGTATTGATGGCTTTAAGGAGTTGACTGTTTGTAGTATCACCTGCTATAATGGCAAATCGGGTAGTGTCGCCGTCCAATGCTTTGAAGGCCAAGGCTTCGTTGTGGAAAGCCAAATTTGCTTCCCTTGTATTCACATCAGGTCCATGACATTTGAAGCATTTGTCCGACAAAATGGGTTTTACATGAAAATTGAAATCTACAACATCAGGTAGGGTAGGGGCAGAGGAATAATTTTCTTTTGAGGGGTCAGAATTGCAGGACAATATAGCATAGATAAACAAAAAAAGGAAAGCTGCTATGGACAAGTTCTTGGTCATATTCAAAATTACGAAATCTAAATTACATAACAAGGAAAAGCACCATAATTATCCCAAAACCCAATTACCCAATTACCCAATACCTATGGCAATCGCATAAAAGTAAATTAGTCTTATACGTGTTCATTTTCTAACCACTAAGCGCACTAAGAAACACTAAAACTAACCAGATAAAAAGAACACAAAGGGAAATTCATTCGTATTCTTTACGCTATACAAGCCGATGGCTATCGGCTTCATGTCCTTTAGTGCGCTTAGTGGTTTAAAAAATATTTTTATGCGATTGCCATAACCCAATACCCAAATATCAAGAAGCCCTCAACAAACCAATCAATTCCTTCAAACGCAATAGCCTGGTCAGAAAAGCAGCAGCAATGCAGCACAAAACAATCAGCACAAAATTAATCAGCCAGTTTGGAGTCAGGTGAATAAGGAAATAATTGAGTCCGCAGACCGATAAGGCAAAAGCCAATAAACGACCCAGAAAAACCAGTGGGAAACGAAGTTTAAAAACCCAAATCGCCAGGAAAATATGCCCGCCGGCAACAAGGAATTGTGTAATCAGCGTGGCCGCAGTCGCACCAATCGCCTGATAACGCGGGATGAGTACCCAGTTCAAAGCAACATTCAGCAGAACACCACTGACTGCAATGATATTGAGCGGCAACATATTGAGATTGGCATTGAGCAAAGTACCATAGATATACACGCAGGCGATAAACATAAAACTAAACATCAACCAGCCAAACACCGTTGCGGTATATAACGTCGAATCGCCATAAATAAAAGTCATCATCGGATGCCGAAAGAAATAACAGCAAATCCCGACGGTAATAGACAAAGCAGAAATTAACCCAAAACTCAATCGACTTAGCGATTCGATAGGCTGCTTATCCTTCAACATTCTTGCAAAAATAGGCATCAGCAAACCCGCAAAGAGCAGCCCAAATACATTCACAGCATCTAAGAGTCGGTACGCTTTCGCGTAAATGCCGCTATGGAAAGCACCATTAGGCAAGAGCCTTTCCAGCATAATACTGTCAATTCTATTATAAATGGTCATCAGCAAAACCAGCAAAGCAAAGGGCAGACTTTCTCGGATAATCTGCCGCATCGTATCCCATTTGACCTCAAAACGCCTGAAAGCAGCATACTTCGCAACAACCGCAAAACTGACCAATGCAGTTATACCATAAGCAAAGGTCTGGGCATAGATAAAGTATTCAATACGAAATTCCTCAACGACATTGCCCCATAATAAAACACTACAAATCGCAATCACCAGCACACGATCCAATGCCGATAATAAACCATCAATTTTGAAATAATGCAGCGCAGAAATATTAGAACGGAAGTAAAAAATAAAAGAAATCAAAACCTGATTCAGCGCAAGCGGCAATAACAAACGAAGCTCCAATTTGTCATACTGCCAAAGCCAAACCATCCCAAATAAGAGCAATAAATAGGAAATAGACAAGATGCTTTTGACCAATAAAAAATTAGGGACATAATCCTTCAATAAAGAAGTATCCTGAGCGATGGTTCGATTATTATAATTCGTCATGCCCAAATCGAGCAGAATATAAAACAGCACCGACACATTATACAAAGCAAAGTACAATCCATACACATCATCTCCGACAGTCACCTGCACCGTCCGGTCAATGCCAAAAATATAAAATGGCTTCACCAGCAGATTGACCAGTAGCAAAAACAATAGATTACTGAAAAATTTTTCTTTCATTCAGTAGGCAAAGGTACGATATTTAGTGATTGGTTAATTGTGTGATTAAGTGGTATACTCAATTTTACTCAATAGACTCTAACTCTATAAAGCCCTCTTTCATCATCCATATTATATTGAAAGTCATTTCTCCAATTTTTATTGTTTTCATTTTGTCGTCATATTGCCATTCTTCGGTGTATGAATCATGGTGACGATAAAACCGAACAGTTCCATCTTTGATGAACTTCAGACGATTACGAAGTACTACAGATGTTTTTATATAATATTTTCCATCCTTCCATTTTGATGATAGTATGTCTTTTGTAAGTGATTCAGTAATCTCATCAGCGACATTTTTTCTCTTAGCAAGATTCAATTCTTCCTTCCTGACCAAAGATTCAATTCTTCCTTCCTGACCAAAGAGTCAGCTTCAAATTCAAGGATCAATCAACATTGGAGATGAGTTTCTCGTACTATCACGCATTCCAAATGTATAGTCGCACTGACAAAAGTCATAGAATGTCTTTTCAGTAATTTGTGCAATCACATTATTCGCGAGTAAAAAAGCAAGGATGATAAATGTTGTTTTTCCCATGTATGAGTTTGATTTTTTCTAGATACATATTCAAAGATACAATATTCACTAGCAACACCAATAAGTCCTCAGTGGTCAAAGTCTTTTGAACCTTCTTTTTGTTTCTTTTTCTTCATGTCAGTTTTTCACTAATTTAAGTAATTTTTCTGACAGACTTTTCTGAACGCTCCCCAACCCACAACTCAAAAAAATCCAAAAAAGAAAAAACCAAATTCCAAAAAACACACAACCCGCAACCCGCAACCCGCAACCCGCAACCCAACAACCCAACAACCCGCAACTCGCAACCCAACAACCCGCAACCCGCAACCCGCAACCCAACAACCCAACAACCCGCAACTCGCAACCCAACAACCCGCAACTCGCAACCCAACAACCCGCAACTCGCAA
>CALFBH010000090.1 GCA_937951615.1 uncultured Saprospiraceae bacterium
AAATTTGGAAAATGAAGAAGAAAAGTCGGCTGACGATGGTTGCTTATCCACACGTATGATGATTTCCAGGACGATGAACTCCTGAATAAATTGAATCGTCAGACGACTCAGGTTGCTTTTTAATTTGATGCGTTTGCCCTAATTCGTAATTAAACCATTGATAATTAATCTACTCCCCACTCCGATCCACTTCTATCCGTTCCTCTCTATCCGCCAGTTCCCAGGCAGTCATAAAAACCAGGCGGGCAATCCGCTCCACTTTTTTATAATCAATCTTATCGTAAGTATCTGTAGCACGGTGATAGTCTTCATGTACACCACTAAAGAAAAATGCAGCAGGAATACCTTTTTCGGCAAAATTATAATGATCGGAACGATAGTAAAAACGATTTGGATCATCTCTTTCATTAAAGGTATAGTCCAGTTCCATTTTAGTATAACGCTCATTCATACTTTTATTTATATCGTCCAGCGTCGTACTAAGTCGATCAGCACCGATGACATAAACATAATTTGGATTACGCAGGTGTTTTTCATCTACGCGACCAATCATATCTACATTTAGGTTAGCCACTGTCTTTTCTAATGGAAATACTGGATTATTGACATAATGCTCAGAGCCGAGCAGCCCTTTTTCCTCGCCAGATACCGCTATGACCAATATACTCCGGCGTGGCTGAATGCCTTTATCTTTTGCTTGTGCGAAAGCCTCTGCAATTTCCAATACGGCGGAAGTTCCAGAGCCATTATCATCAGCACCATTAAAAATATCATCTGCTCGTTTGCCAAGGTGGTCATAATGAGCAGTAATGATGATGGTTTCGTCATTCACATCAGGATCAGAGCCACGAATAAAACCCATGACATTCTCTGCTAGTACGTCTTCCTTTTTTTCTCTTTGTATAATGGTCACGTCAGACTTGAGTTTGACAGACTTGGGTTTACCTGTTTTTCTGATTTCATCTCGTGCACTGATAACTTTATCGTATTTGCTACCGATAATTTCTTTCGCCACATCAGGCGAAATATAGCAACTATTGATGAGCTTTTTAGCAGGATCAGCACCATCCATGATGAGGACAGGCTCAGTGAGTTGATACGCATAACGACTCACATAAAATGGAATATCTTTTTCGATGAGGAGCACTGTTTTTACGCCTTTTTTGCGAGCGGTTTCCAGTTTCTTGCGCCAGTCATTTGTCCATTCAGACGTTTCGGCTTTACCTGTGATATAGGAGTTTTGAAATCTGTCCATAGGTTCGCCCTGATAGACTAAGATGACTTTATTTTTGACATCTACCCCTTTATAATCGTTGTATTTGGGATCATCAATTCCATAACCTAAGAAAATCACATCATCGCGTTCTACTGGTCCGCGACTTCGATTGGATGACGGGAAGCTGTAGAAATCTTTTAGGTATTCATAGGACTTATCATTGACTGTAATGCTGATTTCATCCCATTGTTCGGCTGCAAGCGGATAGGATTGGAAATAGGTTTTATCTTCACCAAAATCGGGACAACCCAATTTGGCAAAATGTTCAGCAATATAATTGGCTGCTTTTTTCTGTCCTTCCTTTCCTGTTTCGCGCCCTTCATAAGCATCCGAAGCCAGTACACTCAGGTGTTTTTTCAAATCAATAGCTGTAATGGTGGCTGCCATACGACTGGCATCATCAATAACGGGAAAGCTATAATCTTCCATCTTTTTCTCTTCTGGCTTGAAGACTTCTTCCATCTCATCTTCTGATTTGGGAATGACGGAAACGCTCAGGCTAGGCTTTGCAGCTTCTTTTCGAGCTTCTTCGGCAGATTTACTATCTGTCCCTTCTGCCATAGCGGGGCGACTTCGATCTACTATTGCTGTAGAGGCTTCCTCTGTCTCCTCAGATGTTGTAGGGGCAGGTATGGGCGATGAACCAGTAGGACTCACCGCTTCGTTGATGGTTTTTTCTTGCTTATTTTTATCTTCAAAAATAATTTTTTCCGAAGAAACAATTTCTTCAATAGGAGCAGACAGCTCCGTTTTTTCTTCCTTACCCTTTTTGTTTAAAAAGGTAGTTTTCGTTACAGTACGTTTTACAATAGATACATTGATAATTGTATCGTAAGCAATCGTTTCTGTAATCAGTTTTTCCTGCTGTGCAAATAAAGACAGCGAGAAAAATGTCAACGTGAATAAACTCAACAGGTATTTCATGTTCATAAATTTACAGTTGTTGGGTATTTGATGTAATAATTTATAATGTTTTCATAGCAACTGACACCATTTATGACGCAAAAATAGCGATAATGACTAAGTTTAAGGGGCTAATATGTATAAAATGCTGTTTTTCTTATGAAAAGGAGTTGTTGCAAAGCAAAAAACATCATAACAGTTTAACAATCACACAATTTTGCAATTATAAATTTACCTCAGTTTCATAGGTGTGCGTACCATGTTTTGCTGTGTCCTGGCGACCAACTTGCCATCGGCATTATGAACCAGGCATTCCAGGTTGATAATAGTGCGCCCTTTTCTCATCACCTTTGCGGTAACGCTCAAGACTTCACCCTTCACAGCTTTGGACAAAAAATCGACGACTAGGTTGACGGAAGTGAAGTGGTATTCGTTGTATAAGGTATAAGCCGTCATTCCGATAACTTCATCGCACATCAGTGCCACCATACCACCATGTATAGTGCCGACTGGATTAGTCATCTCATGTCGGATTGTATAGTCTACCGTACATTCTCCAGCTTTTACAGCTTTGAGTGTGCCGGATAACCATTTGCCGACAGGCGAAAAATCCTGATCTAAAACTTTGTCGACCTGTTCGGATAATGCTGTTACAATTGGATTTTCTGTTTCCACAGTGATAAGTTTAAATTTGTTTTCTCGCAAAGTCGCGAAGTTGAATTTGTATTTGACGTTTGAGTTTGAATTTTAGTCTACTCTGACTTTCAATACAAAAGGATCAAAAACCTGCCCGATGTACAAAAAGCCATTATGAATAATGCCCCCAGAAGCGGCACTTATTTGTTCGCCTTTATTGGCATAAATTACCTCCGTCTTTTTTGTTGCTGGGTCAATGCGATAAACAACGGAAGGCGATAGGTTTTTCGATTTTCTGAGGTGCTTAATGAAAGCAAGGGACTTGAGATGAGCGGCTAATATGATCTTTTCATCGTGAAAACGGATATTATCCTGTCCTTTTATTTTGGCTACAAATAACTTGCTGACCAGTTGATGATTTTTAACATTAAACTGATAGAGATTGTTTTCACGAGTTGTGGCGACATAGACAAAGTCGTTTTGAATCCCAATGCCATTTGCCATGCCGAGCTTTTCTGCTGCGACCTGCACAGTGCAGCCTTCTTTCTTGCCATCACACCAAACCACTTTGGAGCGTTTTAATCCCAGTACCATCTCGCTGAGTGGCGGGCCAGTTTTGCCGCGTTTCCCAGCATCATTGCTCACATAAAAACTACCATCCGGCAGGGCAGTCAGTGCATTGGGCGACACAAAGAGCGGGCTGGTGAAAGTCGTTTCATAACGCAATTGGTTGTCCTGTATCAGGTATTTATGGATATTCTGCTCGTCTTCATGACTGATGGCGTATAAATAACAATTATCCTCTTCGCATTGAATGTCGATACCATGCGGGTGAAATTCCAGGGAATCTGGCTCGCCCACGCGAGGAAGCACCATAGTCTTATTATTAGTTGGGTCAATGCTGTAAATATCGCCATGTGCTGATGCTTCGCCTTTGCGCCGTCCGTCACAAGAAACCAGAATGCGAGGCGTTTCGGTAGAGGTGTCGAGAATCAGGTCTTCTGGCCCATAGCCAGTAGATATTTTGATGCTTTGATTATGTGTGTTGGGTGGGATGGTTGCACAGGAAATACAAAACAAGAGTAGGCAGATGAAGGACAAGTGTTTCATGATTTTGAATTTCTGACAAGATAGGTAAGTTGAAATACAAATTCAAACGTCAAATTCAAAAGCCATTGATATTCAAATGTTCCATCATCTTCAACCAATACGAAGTATTGAAAACAAAAAGCCGCTCCACTTTCGTGAAACGGCTTATTAATCCAAAAACCTTTAACTATGAAAAACTAAAAACTATGCTGCTAACTTATGCAATTTTGACTTTTCTAGCTGGCAATTCTTTCGCTTCCTCTTTCTTAGGCAATGTGATATGGAGTACACCATTTTTGTATTTTGCACTGATGTCTTCTGTTTTCACCGTTTTGGGAAGGCGGAAAGAACGTTTGAATGTATTGTATCCAAATTCTCTGCGTGTGATTTTTTCGCCTTCTGCGAGTTCGGTCTTTTCTTTTTCAACAGAGATGGTCAACAGGTTTTTTTCGATATTGAGGTCGAAATCACCTTTTTCCAAACCTGGTGCTGCGAGTTCCATTTTGTAAGCGTCCTGGGTGCTGATAACATTTACTGCCGGAACGTTGTTTACAAAGTCACTACCAATGACTTCAGTCATGTTGGTGAAGAAATCGTCTAAAAAGTTACCGAATGCGGGTTTTCTTGTCAGAAAAGGACTTACTTTTACATGTGTCATAATAAATACTATTTTTTTATTGATGATTAATTTCGTTTACGCTTTGTATTACTCAATTGAAGTGCCAACGGAATTTTTAAGCCATTTTTGCTGAAAAACAGGAAAATAGAATGACATAATGGCGCAATTTTGCATTTATTAATGACAAAATGACACTTTTATTTAAAGATGTACGGAATTGACCATTAATTGGTTCACCGATTACCCCGAAGGGTGTAAAATGTTTATAGCCTTGCAATTTGCCCGTTAGATGCGACTCTGTAGGAGTCGAACCAGTCTCGCGCTTAGGATTTTCTATAAACATGTCATCCCTTCTGGATGATTTAATGCTTGAACCAATAAATGGCTAATTCCGAAGATGTAACTGTTTACGTAGATAGTCCATTAATTGAGATTTTAGAATATTCCTATTTTTATAAGTATTACATACATTTTGCAAAGCAAAATACTGAAATGACTTGAGTACTAAAAAACAACTATCGACCATGGACTATTGACCATCGACCTAAATTTTGTATTAAAAAACAATGATGAAAAATTATCCCTCCTCCCTCTTTCTTGCACTCATTTTGATGATTTGTGCCTGCGCACCTACAAAAAATGTAGAGCAAAATAACACCGCAGCCCCCAAGCCAGAAAAACGGGTTGCCGAAAATCCAAGCCCACAACCAGTGCTTCCACCTTTATTAGAAGCAGATACGACGAATTCCAATTCATTGCTTTGGGAAATTAGAGGCAAAGAGTTCAAACAGCCGTCTTATTTGTATGGTACGATTCACCTCATTCCTAAAAAGGACTTTATTATGAGTGATTTGGTGAAAAATCGCTTTGCGCAAACACGGCAGTTGGCACTGGAAATTGACATGGATAACCCAATGGCTATGTTTGGTGCTTTGACAGGCATGTTTATGGACGATGGCATTACGCTCAAAGATTTATTAAATGAAAAAGACTATGAGCGACTGGATACTTATTTTAAAGAGGAGATGGGCATGGGCGGACTGGCAATACTGGGACGCATGAAACCCATTCTGCTATCAAGTATGATGACCGATAAGGATGCAGAAAGCGAAGAAGTAACTTCTTACGAACAAGTATTCATGACGATGGCAAAAAAACAAAAGATGCCTATAAAAGGACTCGAAACTGCGGCTTACCAAATGAGTGTTCTGGATAGCATTCCTTACGAAGATCAGGCACAAATGCTCGTTGATGCACTAGATGGAAAAGACAATGGAGAGGATATGTTTGCGACTATGGTCGAATTGTATAAAGCACAGGATTTGCAAGGTCTGCAAAAAATAGTTGCCGAAGAATCAGAAGGCACAGAGAACTTTAACAGTGCTTTACTGGATACCCGAAATAAGAATTGGATACCAGTTATCACCAAGATGGGCAATGCTAAAGCAAGCTTCTTTGCCGTAGGAGCAGCACACTTGCCTGGCGATATTGGCGTCATAGAATTGCTGAGACAAGAAGGTTATACAATGACCCCTTTACGGGAAATGGAGTGAAAAAACAAATTCAAACTCAAATTCAAAAAACAAATGAAGGGGAGGACATCTTTCATCCCGACAGTTGTACGGGAAAGAGGCAAGGGAGAACAAACTCAAATAAAGCTTTGCGCCTTAGCGTCTTTGCGAGAAAAAATCAAACTCAAATAAAGCTTTGGGCCTTAGCGTCTTTGCGAGAAAAACTTAAACTTAATGAGTCAATTGCAAGATAAAATCAAAAAGATAGCCGAATCCATGCACAGCGATATTGTGCAAATTCGCCGCCATTTGCACCAAAATCCTGAATTGTCTTATGAAGAAGTGGAGACTGGAAAATTTGTTGCCGAACGCCTGACAGAATATGGTATAGAACATCAGCACGGCATTGCCGACAATGGCGTAGTCGGATTGATAAAAGGAAAAAATCCAAATAAAAAGATACTGGCTTTGCGGGCAGATATGGATGCTTTGCCAATTTTGGAAGCCAATGATGTGCCTTATAAATCCAAAAATGAAGGGGTCATGCATGCCTGCGGACACGATGCACACACCTCCTCACTATTGGGAACAGCCCATATTTTAAATCAAGTCAAAGACCAGTTTGAAGGTACGATAAAACTGATTTTCCAGCCAGCCGAAGAACGTTTTCCTGGTGGAGCATCCATTATGATAAAAGAAGGCGTACTGAAAAATCCTGCACCGACAGGTATTATTGGGCAGCACGTACATCCGCCGCTTGAAGTTGGTAAAATTGGACTAAAACCCGGCATGTATATGGCTTCTGCCGATGAGTTATTTATGACTGTAAAAGGACGAGGCGGACATGGTGCATTGCCACAGGATTGTATTGATCCGGTCGTGATTACAGCACATATTATTACAGCTTTACAGCAAATAAGCTCCCGAAAAAGCAATCCAACCATTCCGACTGTCGTGACGTTTGGGAAAGTCATTGCACAAGGAGCAACCAATATTATTCCCAATGAGGTCTATCTCGAAGGCACTTTCCGTACAATGAATGAAGAATGGCGGGCAGAAGCACACATTCAAATGAAAAAAATGGCAGAAATGATGGCGGAAAGCATGGGAGGGACTTGTGATTTTTTTATTAAAAAAGGCTACCCATTCCTCATCAACGACGAAGCCATGACCCATAAAGTCAGACAACATGCAGAAGCTTATATGGGCGCAGAAAATGTGGTAGATTTACCCATTCGCATGACTGCCGAAGATTTTTCTTATTACTCGCATGAAGTGCCGGGAGTGTTTTATCGTTTAGGTACGGGTAATGTCGCCAAAGGCATCACTTCACCCGTTCACACCACAACTTTTGATATTGATGAAGACGCCCTACGACTTAGTACTGGACTGATGGCCTGGATGGCGGTTTGTGAGCTTGCCGGATAATTTTCTGGTTCCCTTACTAGATGGTTTCATTGTTGAAATTGCTTCATTGCTATTGTTTTTTGCTGCGCAAAAAATCACGAAGTTGGCGAAGCCATTGTCAACCTATTTTATGAAGTTGCATATTCATTCATTCATTGGAATCCCTTCCATTCCTCTAATGTGTAGCTAGCTAAACGTTTTTGAGCTTGCAGATAATCTGTTGTAAAGCCAAGAATAAATCCGCCGCCTCCTGCACCACAAAGCTTGAGCGTATAAGCATTAGAGTCTAAGCCATCCTGCCAGATTTTGCGAAAAGCATCAGGAATCATCTGCTGGAAATGTTCATACTGAAAAGCAGATAATAACTGAATGTTTTCAAATAAAGCGGCAGTATCATTTTGCAAAAAAGCGTGTATACTCTGGTCGGCATAGTGGGCAAGTTCATTTTTGCAGCGTTGCTCAAAGTCTTTATTTTCGCATTTTTGTAGAAAAATCTTGACCAGCGGTTCTGTCTTGCGAGGAATTTGGGTGTTGAGTAGGAATATGGAATAGGATTGCTCCTTTGGTTTGGGCAATGTGGCGATGTTTAAGCCGGTTTTGCTCATCAAGACAGGTTGGTGGAGATAACATACTAAAGGATCTGCCCCAGAACTAGCCCCATGAAAGTAACTTTCCAACTGAGCAAAAATGTCTTTGAGTTTTCCTAATTGCTGGTTGTTGATGCCTGCATGAGGCTTGATTTTATCCAGTCCATATCGGTCATATATCGCTGCGCATACACTTCCCGAACTACCCAGTCCGTAACCAGTTGGAATATTGGAATCAAACCATAAACCATCGGCAAGGTCTTGCTCAAAATCATTCAGGTCTAATAAGCACAAAGCCTTTTTGTTTTGCTGCAAGTTCCTTAGATAAGTATGGAATTGTTGGAGCGCATCAGCCGAGACTTGTCGTTCTTCGGCTGCTTCATAAGACCACACGCCTGCGTATTGCGCATAAGGCACAGCCAATGCCCGTGAGCCTTTCACGACTGTATATTCTCCGAACAGGAGCAATTTGGAATGATATGTTGCTGTGTTGGTGATTGGTGTGTTGGTAACTGGTGATTAGTAATTGAGTGATTGGTGACTGGGACAATTCGTAATTTTTCCATTTATAATTAAACTTTCCGATGCGCAACCCAGTTTATTTTCTCGCAAAGTCGCGAAGGCGCAAAGTTCATTTTCCGATTCGTAATTCCCCCATTCGTAATTCGTAATTAACCCATTCGTAATTCGTAATTAAATAATTTTGTAATTTTTGTATTCCCCAATGCGATAGCCTGTAATTTGCTCAAAGATACGCGATAATTTTTCTTTGGCAGAAAGTTGTTTTTTGGTCGGGTCAAAACTGAATTTCCAGTTCATGCGAGCGACGCGGGGCAGCATCAGTTGGGGATGTGTGCCTTCAAAATGAGCAACAGTATCTATTTGTGAATAATCAAACTCATTGACATCAGGCAGGTTTTCTCCAATCCATTCATCGCTGTGCCAGTATCGTTTTGAACTGCGTTGTTTGAGCTGCTGGTATTTGGGGTGGCGTACCCAGCCGTAATGATAGACCTGAGCATCTACTGGTTTGACGTTTAATTTTTGTCTGTTTTTGCGAAAGCCCTGTGCATCCAGCCAGGAACGAATTGTCGGATCACGCCTCACAATACGAACCTCCTGCCGATACCATTTGCGCGAATCGCCCACAAAATCAAAGGAACCGTAAAAGTGTAGATATTTCAATAATAAACCCTCAACTTGCGGGTCGTCTTTATAACGCAACATGGCTTCTCGAATCGTGTCCAGATATTGCTCATGCACCACCTCATCTGCCTGCAAATAAAAACACCAGTCGGACTGAGCTGTGATGGCGTCCATTGCTTTATCGGTTTCTACAGCCAATACCCGCCCACCTTCGCGCAGGCTATCATCCCACACACTATCCACAATGCGAATCTTGTTGCCAGGAATGGATTGAATCAAATCACGAGTCCCATCTTCCGACGCGCCAATGACCACCACAAATTCATCGCATAAAGGTAGAATAGATTGTATAGACTCCACCACTGGATAATCCAGCTTGACCGCATCACGAACGAAAGTAAAACCTGTTACCTGCATAGGGAGGAAATGAGAAAATGAGTGAATGAATGAATGAGAAAATGAGTGAATGAATTGAAAACTGCCACTGCCCACGCTCGCCTCTAGCTCCTAAAGTAGAACCTGCCCGCAGATGTTTTAATTGCCACTGAAACTGATACTAGCACAGAACTTCCCCGCTACTGCCTTTTTATTTTCTCTTCCAGACTTGTTGTTGAGTGTCCTTTTATAAAAGGTAAAGACTTGACGATGCCGCCTCCTGCTAGTACAATATCTGCCCCGACAATATCTTCAGTTTGCCAGTCGCCGCCTTTGACCAGCACATCTGGCTGTATCTGCTGAATTAGTTCATAAGGCGTATCCTGTTCAAAAATAACGACTGCATGTACAACAGACAAGGCTGCAAGGATATGGGCGCGATTTTTTTCATCTTTTATAGGACGGTTTTTACCTTTTAATCGCTGAACAGAAACATCCGCATTGAGTCCGACAATGAGGTAATCGCCGAGGTCGGCTGCTGCGCTGAGGTAGTGGATATGCCCATAATGCAGCAAATCAAAACAACCATTAGTAAATACGACTTTCTTACTTGCTTTCTGCCAAATTGCCAAAAGATGTTTCAAGTCCGATTCATTCAGGATTTTCGCTTGTATATGTTCGAAATTTGTCACTGGACAATATTACACAATAAACTCATAATTGGAGGGTTATTTAATTGGTTTTTAATTAAAAAAATAAAATAGAGTGTATAAAAGTAGTATCTTTGCGCACTTAAAAATAAGAAAAATGGCAAATATTAAAGATGTGTTAAAAGAACTGGGTTTGAAAAAATCAAACTCAGGTACGAGTACAGGCAGAAAATGGCTGGGAAAAGTGGGGAGTGGAAGGCAGATCGAGTCTTATTCTCCTGTGGATGGAAAATTAATTGGGAAAGTGGACGTTACAACGAAGGCTGAGTACGAAAAAGTGATGAAGGAAGCTGAAGCTGCTTTTTTGGAATGGAGATTAATACCAGCACCCAAGCGTGGTGAAGTTGTTCGTCAATATGGAGAAGCACTTCGTACACACAAAGAGGCACTTGGTATGTTGGTTTCTTATGAAATGGGAAAAAGCTATCAGGAAGGACTCGGAGAGGTGCAGGAGATGATTGATATTTGTGATTTTGCTGTTGGACTTTCTCGCCAGTTATATGGATTGACGATTCACTCAGAGCGTCCATCACATCGTATGTTTGAGCAATGGCATCCACTAGGTGTTGTCGGAATCATTTCAGCTTTCAATTTTCCAGTTGCAGTTTGGGCTTGGAATTCAATGCTCGCTTTTGTGTGTGGTGATGTTTGTGTATGGAAAGGTTCGGAAAAAACTCCACTTTGTACCTTAGCTTGTCAAAACATACTGGCAAAAGTTTTTAAAGCCAATAAAGTTCCTGAAGGCATATCTTGTATCGTTACAGGTAATTATAAAGTAGGAGAGTGGCTGACAGAGGATACGCGCGTTCCGCTCGTATCAGCTACAGGTAGTACACGTATGGGCAAGCAGGTTGCGCAGGTTGTTGCTGGTCGTCTGGGGCGTTCCTTACTGGAATTGGGTGGCAATAATGCTATTATCGTTACGCCTAATGCAGATTTGGAAATTACAACTATCGGAGCGGTGTTTGGTGCAGTTGGAACAGCAGGGCAACGTTGCACTTCTACCCGTCGTTTGATTATTCACGACAGTGTTTATGATAAAGTAAAAGATAATCTGGTCAGTGCTTATCAGCAATTGGCTATTGGAGATCCTTTGGATGAATCCAATCATGTTGGTCCGCTCATTGATAAAGATGCAGTGAAGAATTACCTAAACTCAATTAAAGAGATAGGGAAGCAGGGCGGTAAAATGCTCGTAGAAGGCGGCGTGCTGAAAGGCAAAGGCTATGAAAGTGGTTGTTATGTGAAGCCCTGCATTGCTGAAGTAAAGAATGAAATGAAAATTGTGCAGCATGAAACATTTGCCCCTATCTTGTATCTCATGCGCTACAGCGAATTGAAAGACGCTATTCAAATGCAAAATAATGTCCCACAAGGTTTGTCTTCTGCAATTATGACAACAAATTTGCGAGAAGCTGAACTCTTTTTATCCGGCGGAGGCTCGGATTGCGGTATTGCAAATGTCAATATTGGCACAAGTGGTGCAGAAATTGGCGGAGCATTTGGTGGCGAAAAAGAAACAGGTGGTGGACGCGAAAGCGGATCGGATGCCTGGAAAGCTTATATGCGACGTCAAACCAACACGATCAATTACAGTACAAAACTTCCCCTCGCTCAAGGTATCAAATTTGATTTTGGTTGATTATCGAGGTGATTTTTATACTGCATTTATTATAAGGAGAACATGATAAGTACAGTTCTTGGTAGTCATTGCTATTAATAAAACTAATAATCAAGGATTTATTTCTTGTTATAGGCTGATATGACTGTCACGATTTCTCTAATAAAGCTCTTTATGATGTGCTTATGTTTTGAGAAATACAGTTTCATTTGAAATCATGTACAGATAATAAGGAGCAAACCCGACGATCCACATACTAAATGATTAAGATATGAAAAGAGTGGCTAGACATTATGATATACTTATAATGGAGGACAGACCTGCTGATATTCGTTTGATCGAGGAAGCATTGTCTGAGGTGGCGCAAAAAGTTAGAATCTCAGTAGCAATGGACGGAGAACAAGGACTAGATTTCCTGTATAAGAAAGGAGAATATAGCGAAGCACCAACTCCCGATTTGATCTTTTTAGACTTAAATATGCCTAAAAAAGAGGGCAAGGAAGTATTAAAAGTCGTGAAAAATGATCTAAAACTACAGGGAATTCCCATTATTGTATTGACAAACTCATACCACCAGAACGAAATCGTAGAAGTCTATAAATTGCATGCTAATGCCTATGTGCATAAGCCACTAGACTACGAAGATTTTTGTAATGCAATTGGTGTGATTGTCGATTTTTGGCTGGGTGTAGCAGAAATTCCTGCTAAGCTAGATTGAAAATAGACTCATTATTATTACGTACTAGAGCGACTTCGTTCTAGTTATATGTCTTTTTATAACCCGAAAAGAGCAAGACTACTTGTTGACAATTTCGAATGATTTCTAGCTTTTTAAGAGCTTTTTTTGAGTTGAAAAAATGTCCTTTTGTGACATGACTATTACTTAAAGAGTGTTCAGCTATTTAAATTGGTATGATTATCCTGCATTAAAAGACCAGTCAGGTCTTACTTGTTCCCAAGCCCAAGCTGTCCGCATAATGTCTTCTATAGTACCTTTGGGCTGCCAGTCTAAAGTTTCAGCAGCATACTGATAATTGGAATAAATAGCTTCTACATCACCAGGCCGACGGGGAGAAAGTTCATAATTGAGCGATAAACCGGTCACTTTTTCAAAAGCATTAATAGCCTCCAATACTGTAGCACCTTCTCCAATACCAAGATTGAACACCTCAAAATTTGCCTGATTATTACCAGCCTCAAGATATTGTAGGGCTTTGGTATGCGCATTGGCTAAATCCATAATGTAGATATAGTCACGCACACAACTTCCATCACGGGTGTTATAGTCATTTCCGTAAACCATCATTTTTTCTCGCTTCCCAGCAGCCGTTTCTGTAATAACAGGAACCAGATTGGTGGGACGGTCAAAAGACGCTTCACCAATCTTAGCAGAAGGGTGCGCACCGGCAGGATTGAAATAACGCAAAGCTACAGAACGGACGTCGGGGCAGGCTTTCCCAAAATGCTGAAGGATTTGCTCCCCAATTTGTTTGGTATGTG
Source organism: uncultured Saprospiraceae bacterium (assembly GCA_937951615.1). GTDB lineage: Bacteria > Bacteroidota > Bacteroidia > Chitinophagales > Saprospiraceae > JAHDEO01. The sequence continues at coordinate 13,381 of CALFBH010000090.1, forward strand.
CATAAGGCGATTCTGCCTCCTGCATGGGTGTTTTTTCTGTAACGGGCAATTCACTAGCATTTCCATAGACCGAACAAGAAGAGGAAAAAATAAGATTTTTAACACCAAATTCTTGCACGCAATCCAGAATATTAGAGAGGCTGTTTAGATTATTACGATAATATAATAAAGGTTTTTCGACCGATTCGCCCACTGCTTTAAATGCTGCAAAATGAACAATTCCCTCAATATCTGGATGTTCCTGAAATACCTGACGAGTGGCTGCTAAGTCGCAAAGGTCTACTTTATAATGCGGTACTTTGATACCGGTAATTGCTTCCACACCTTCCAGCGAACGCGCATTAGAACGTCCATTATTGTCGATACAGATAACCTCAAAGTTATTTTCAACCAAATCAACAATCGTATGGCTGCCAATAAAACCACAGCCGCCAGTAACTAATATTTTCGACATCTTTATATTTATAATGACCAATAAATAATACCGTTATTGCTCAGTTTTTTATAAAACATAGACTTGATATCCACCATAATAGGCGGGTCTGTCATGATAGATTTGAAATAATCTGCATCCAAGCCAAGGTATTCTTTGTGGTTGACTGCAGCCACGACAGCATCATAATCTTTACCAATTTCGTCCACCAGATGGAAGCCATATTCATGGTGTACTTCGTCAGAAGAAGCATGTGGGTCATGGACATCTACCTGAACAGAAAATTGCTCCAATTCATTCACCAGGTCAGCTACTTTTGAATTGCGAATATCACTGACATCTTCTTTGAAGGTAATGCCCAACACCAACACCTTAGAGTCTTTAGGGTCTTTACCTTCCTTAATCATGTGCTGCACCGTCTTCTTCGCCACGAAAAATGGCATACTGTCATTGATGCGTCGTCCGCTGAGAATCACCTGCGGATCGTAGCCCAATTGCTTGGATTTATAAGTCAGGTAGTATGGATCAACACCAATACAATGTCCGCCAACCAAACCAGGTTTTAGTTTGATAAAATTCCACTTGGTTGCTGCCGCATTGATGACCTCATGCGTGTTGATGCCCATTTTACTGAAAATAATTGCCAACTCATTGACAAAAGAAATATTGAGGTCGCGTTGAGTATTTTCAATAACTTTTGCGGCTTCTGCTACTTTGATAGACTCTGCACGATAGACGCCGGGAATAATGATTTTCTCGTAAGTCTTTGCAATTTCATCTAAGGATTCATCATCGCAGCCAGAAACAATTTTAATAATATTGGCAATCGTATTTTGAGCATCGCCAGGATTGATGCGCTCAGGAGAATAGCCAACTTTAAAGTCGTCAATAAATTTAAAACCAGATTCTTTTTCCAAGATAGGAATACAATCTTCCTCTGTACAACCTGGATAGACGGTCGATTCATAGATGACGTAATCACCTTTTTTCAAAGCCTTACCTATGGTGTGCGAAGCACTCAAAACAGGTTTTAGGTTGGGGACTTTATGTTTATCGACTGGAGTAGGAACTGCTACAACAAAAAAGTGAGCATCCTTTAGGTCGTCAGCATTTGCTGTGAAGGTGATGTCTTTACCATCAAAGGCTTCGGATGATAATTCCTGCGACGGATCAATCTTATTTTTCATCATCTCCACCCGATCTTCTTTGATGTCGAATCCGATGACTTTGAAATGTTTGCCAAATTCGAGCGCAATGGGCAAGCCCACATAGCCAAGTCCTATAACGGCAATGGTTTTTTTCTTTTCGAGAAGTTCCTGATATATCATTCTGTGTAAAGTGTTTTCAAATAATAAGACTTTTTGGTGTAGTGTGTTTTAAGACCGCAAATCTACGATTTATTAGGGGAATTGGATAGATTATACTGATTATAATAATGACTAATTGAGTGAATGATTAAATGAGTGAATAAGAATAATTCGTAATTAAGCCATTCGTAATTCGTAATTTATCAAGTCTTCATAAAGCCTCTTTACCTGCCGCGCCTGTACTTCCTGTGCATAAAGACGCTTTGCATCATCGCTGATTTCTTGAGCATTGAATCGTTTAAGATCAGCTAATGATTCTAATAGTGTTTTTCGCAACTGAACTGCATTAGTTTCCGAACACAAACGACCATTGTCCAGAGTGACCTGCTCAGCAATACCGCCGATTTTAAATCCGACTACCGGAGTGCCACAACACAGCGATTCGATAACTGTATTGGGGAAGTTATCTTCAATAGAAGGAATGACAAAAACATCGGCAGCATTATATAAAGAAGCCATTTCTGTGGTATCTGCAATTTCTCCGACATATCGGTGCGGCGGTATCTTATCTGGCGGATTCCAAAAACGACCGGCGATAACCAGTAATAGTCCATTGACATCCAGGTCATCTATAGCTTCCAATAAAATATCCATTCCCTTGTGCTTGTCCGAAATGCAGTCGGCAACAAACAAAACAATAGTGCTGTCCTGTGGCAGATTCAGTTGTTCCCGTGCTGCGGTTTTATCAGATAAACAAAAAATATCTGTATCCACAGCATTCGGAATGACGTGAATTGGAGTATTGTGCATCAGTTCACTTCGCTTTGCTTTTTCTGACATCCATGTTGACGGTGTGATGAGGTTGAGGTGTTGCCCTTGATACAACTTTTTTTTCTGTCTTGCCTGTCGGCGAATAACAGTTTCATAAGATGCAAAAGGAAAATTAGTTTCTAAAGGATAACCTCCTGTAAAAGCGGTAGAGTCGTGCATCGTCCAAACCAGCGGCTTGGTATTTTTTTTGAAAAAAGAAGGATAATCTAAAAAGTCAGTTGTCCAGTGCAAATGAATAAGGTCAGCTTCTTTGTATGAAGGATGTGTCGTAATATCAAAAGAGGAATCCAGAAAATCAAAGGCATAAAAGGGGGTAGAGTAAGGCAGCATACGCAATCGCTTTCGCGGGAAAATAGTACGCGCCATCAATTTTTTCTGCCACTTTATAAGAGGGTTTTTATAATGGTCAATATAATTATAAACCTCCGGAATGTCTTTATCTGTATTTAAAGTCAATAGTGCAGAATCGACTCCAATAGACCGCAATCCCTGATGCAGTCGCAAACAGGATTTTCCTGCACCACCTTGTAGTTTTGTACTGACCTGTAGGACTTTCATAGTAAAAAAGTAAATCAGGCTTCCAGCCTGACCGGTTCAAATTCCAAATTCCCAAAAAACAGGACAAAATCCTCATCACCTTTGGAATTTGGAATTTTTCAATTTGGTGCTTTTCGTATAAATTCCTGAATTTTACGATACACCCGACGACTAAAAGAAGGATTGCCAATGCGACGATAAAAATCAGCCATTGCCTGCCTGCCTTCCTCAGATATTTTCAGTGGAATCTCCTCAACTTTGATGTGTTCAGCCAGTTGAGGTATATGATAAACAGTGTTATAATCGCAATGTTCGCCCGTACCATCTATTCCGATATTTTGCACCAAAGAACGATGTGGATGGAGGCACAGCCCATCTTGCAAATATACGCTGGCATACCAGAAAATCGCCCAGGTATTCAGTGTGCCGTTTAGATTGCCTTGTAGGTGTTCCAGGAAATTATAACTGCCATTGATATTGAAATAATCTACTCCCTTTTGCTCTATTTTATCCAGCAATTTTTGAGCATCAGTATCGAAGAGCTGCCAGGCACGTTCCCAAGTGGCCCAGCCCCAACAGGTCGGATTATTATAAAAAAAGGTTTCTGGTAGACTCGCCTGTATCGGAGCCAGATAAGCTGAAATATGCATCACCTGTTCCTCTTGCTGGTAAAAATGGAGTGCGGTATTCATATATTCCAGAAAGCCAGGCGAGGTCATAATATCATCTTCCAGAATAATCGCTTTTTTATGTTGGCTAATGACTTCCGAAACACCAGAAATAATAGACTTTGCGAGTCCCAAATTTTCCGATTGTTCTATAATTTTCACCTGCCCACACCAGCTTTGCTGTCGGATGATTTTCCGAACTTCCGCAATGTTTTTTACGTCTTTTTCACTAGCATTTTCTCTTGCACCATCCGCATAAATGTACAACTTCGTAGCCGAAGCCAGTCGATTAGCCTGCAATGCATTCAGCGTTTTCAGCGCATGTGCTGGTCGATTATAAACAAAGAGTATGACAGGTGCGTTTGACAAGGTAGCTGGTGATTAAGTTTATTGAGTAATTATGTTGATTGAGTAATTCGTAATTAACTCATTCGTAATTCGTAATTGATTGTGTAATTTTACAAAAACCATTCATCATTTTCATTTATCATTGGACATTTATCATTTATCATTGAGAAAAATGACGAGACAAATCAATCAAATTATAAAAAATCGTCGGTCTATATTCCCTGCCATGTACAGTGGAGAACCTGTTTCTGACGAAATTATCGAGCAGCTACTGGAAAATGCAAATTGGGCACCGACCCACCGCCATACCGAACCCTGGCGATTCAAAGTCTTTACCGGAAAGGCATTGGAACGACTGGGGGATTGTTTGGCAGATTTATACAAACAATATGCCCCAACAGAAAAATTTTCAAATAAAAAACACGAAAAAACAGCTCGAAAGCCCACACAATGCTCTCACGTCATCGCCATCTGTATGCAGCGCGACCCTGAAGAAAGTATACCGGAATGGGAAGAAATATCTGCCGTAGCCTGTGCCGTACAAAACATGTGGCTCACCACGCAAGCCTACGACCTCGGCGCATATTGGAGTTCGCCAGGTACGATAGAGAAAGAGGAAATGCGTAGCTTTCTCAATCTCAAAGAAGGCGAAAGATGCCTCGGTTTTTTCTATATCGGGCATTATGTGGGAGAGGGCGTTTCTGCTAGGCGTGAGGGCATTGAGGAGAAGGTGGTTTGGGTGCGGGAGTAGGGTGAAATTCCAACAACAAATTCAAAAATAAAATACGGGGAGACTTCCTTCAGGATTGAGGCGAGGGTGAGCAAATTCCAAATTCCAATTGTAAAAAAAAGGTATGAGTCTTGATTCATACCTTTTTTTTATTTACTTTTGCTGTGGTATGAGTTTGAATTCATAAGAACCGAAAATCATAAGTATGCAAAACATAGTAGGCTCTCCTGTTTCGAGAGAAAATTTTAAAAATCGCCAGGTCAATCTTCAAAAAGCATTGCGTTATCTGAAAAATGGGAACAGCTTTTTGATTTTGGGCATCAGAAGAACAGGGAAAAGCTCCTTTCTTCAGCAAACTGCTTATTTGCTTGGACAGGAAAACAAGCAAAACATTTGTATCGAACTCAATTGTCAGGGTTTCAATAGTATGCTGGACTTTTATAAAAACTTGTATGACGAGATGCCCAAGTCTATGCAGACAAAATTCAAGAAGTTCTTGGGAGACAGTATGCAATTGCCCAAAAAGCTGATAGATGCTTTTACGGATGTAGTCAGTTCCGCAGGATTTGGTGGGGCGAATATAGAGCTTAGAGATAAGTTGATCAATTATAGCAAACCATTTGAGCAACTGATTACAACTTTTTTTAAAGAAGAAAAGCAAGTGTATTTATTTTTGGATGAATTGCCTTTTTTCTTTGAAAATATTCATCAGAGTACCAATAACATTCAGGAGATTACGCAGGTTTTAACCCAACTCAGAGGCTGGCGCGATGCAGGATTACCAATGGGCATAACCGGCTCTTTAAATTTACATCAGCAATTAGAACATCTTGGCATCAGTAGAAAATTGCTGGCTGGACTTAATACCATTGAGCTGAATCCATTTACCCATGAGGAAAGTAGATCTTTTATTGCTGAACTGGCAAAAGCAGATAGTCTTGACTGGTGGACACCTGAAATCACGGAAAAATTATTATCACTTCTGCCTGATTATATTCCTTACTTTTTGCAATACACCTATAATGAATTGGTTGTACACGAATGTAAGACACCCGAAGCCGTAGAAGAAGTTTATCATAATCAAATTACGACAGGGTTGTTCAAAGATTTTACCTATCAGTTTGATGAACGCTTACGAGTGTATAGCGAAGAAGAGTTAGCTGCTGCTATGGCAATATTGGATGTCATTGCGCTGGATGAAGATATTAAATTGAGTGAAATTCAGACAAAGGCTGGAAAGGTTTTTAATTATGAAGTGCTGGTCAGGTTAATAGATTATGAGTTCATCAAACTCTCTGGAAAACAAGAATACAGTTACAGTTTGCAAATCATCAAAAACTGGTGGATAACTAAAAGAGGCTTAAAAGAATAGTATGAATTATATCGCCAAATTTAATCCATACAGTATGGATGACGAGACTATCCTTGCCGTAGCAACGGGTAGGAAACGCTTGCTAAGTCAGGTGCTAAAGACACTGAACGGTAATCTGAAATCATCTTCGATTGCCCAGCATTTATTAATTCGAGGACCAAGAGGAATGGGCAAATCTTTCTTTTTGAAATACCTGCAAATTAATTTCAAACGAAAAAAGGAATTTAAAAATGCTGAACTCATCCTGCTGCCCGAAGAACAAAATAACATCAATTCTCCTTCTGATTTGATTAAATTGATTTTAAATGACCTGAATGGTGAATCGGCAGAAGAAACCACCACATTATGGGAAGAACCAGAAGAAGTCTGGCAGATTGAATTAAACAAATTACGAGCATACATTAAGCAAAAAGCAGCTTCGGGAGATTATGCACTCGTAGTGGTATTGGAAAATCTGGATGAGTTTTTAAGGAATATTCAACACGATAAAAAAACATCCAAAGTCTATGAATCCCGTTTCCGACACCTGCTGGAAAATATAAAACACCTGACCATCATCGGCGCAACGCCAAGCATTGATGCGGACAGTATTGATGGCAATTATAATAACCGCCTTTTTCATGCTTTCAAGAAATGTAACCTGACCCGATGGGGAGAAGAAGAATACTTCGATTATTTCGAGCGACGGAAAAAAACTTTGGAAAAGGAATCGGGTATTGCCTTCACCTTAGAACAGTCCATATTGATGCGGGCAAAACTCAAAGCCCTGAGCCTCTATACCGGCGGCAGCCCACGCATGGCGGTGGTACTCACCAATTTGCTCCTAAAAGAAGACGTCATCTCTACAGCAAATACCTTATTGGGACTAATCGATGACCTGACGCCTTATTATCAGGATTTGACCAAAAGCATCCCACCTAAAAGTAAAATCATCTTTGACACGCTGATTCGAAAAGGGGAAAATCTATCGCAAAGCGAAGTCGCAAAAATCGTAGGTGCGACACAGGGCAAAATTGCTAAAGCCTTTCAATGGCTAAAGGACAATGGCTATATAACGGGCAAAAAACGTTCAGACAGTCCCGCTTTTTCTTATAAGGTGATAGATAGAATTCATGTCCTGTATTATCAGCTTCGGGAAATTCATCATAATCAAAATATGACGCCGATTTGGTTGCTGTCGGATTTTCTAGTCATTTTTTATCGGGAACATGAATTGCGGAAACATGCACATCAATCATTGCTGGAACAGCCTAGTAGAAATGCGAATGACTTGGCACGAGTGTATTTGATGTCAGCAGGTTTTCTTAATAAAGATGATGTGCCTGAATGGGAGACTACGGAGGAATGGCTCAAGGCGATTGAGAATATTCCGGAGGAGAATGAGCGGATTAATGAGTTGTTGGGGGAGATTGAGGGGTATTCAAAACGTGAGAATGAGGAGGAGTTTTTTGAGGAGTTTAAGGGGAAGGTGGAGGAGTTGTTTTTGCTTTTTGATGGGATTGAGAATCAGAAAATTTTATCTAAATACTTGCAAGACGGGGAGGACTTGATTCCTGTTTTCTCATTTGAAAGTAAAGATATTTGCCAATCATGTGTTTTTTTCTTGAAGAATTTACTTCCATTTAGGCTAAAGGAAGGAGATAGTGCTAAAATTGCTAGGACGGAGGGGAATGTTGGTTTATTCTTATATGGTTTAGAAAGATATGAGGAGGCTATAGAATATCATAAAAAAGCCATTAGTTTGATAAAAGGGAAACAACGTAAAATGGAGGCGGGAAATTTGATGGCTATTGGTGTTAATTTAGAAGGACTTAAAAGCTACAAGTTAGCTGTCGAGCACCATCAAAAAGTTCTCGAATTAGATGCATTCAGTGAAGTCAAATTGAAATCTTTGAATTTAGAGTACCTAGGATATAATTTGACAAAATTAAAACGGCATGAGGAAGCTATGGGTTATTATAAGCAAGCACTTAAATTAAGAGAGGAAGAAACGAATGTTTTAGAACAGGCTCGAAATTTATTGTGTATTGGTCTTAATTTAAAAGGGTTAAGACAATATAAAAAGGCTGTTGAGTTTCACCAAAAATCTTTAAACTTATTGAATAAGAAAAATAGAGATACTAAAATAGAGAATAATAACTATGCAGAAATAATTAGTAACTACATTGTCCTTAATCAATGGGGTGAAGTAGATAAGCTATTACCCAATAGTCCTGTATCAAATGGAATAGTTTTTGGTAAAATTGCAGAGGGCGTCAAAATTATTGAAGAAAATGAAGGGATTGCAAAAGCTTTTGAAACTGGTAATCATTTATTACGTGCATTAAAAGAAAAGTATAATGAAAAAAATATTGAAACTATTTCGCGGATATTGTTTGCAACTTGGTTGGGTATTTTTAAAGTTTCGCCATCTCTTCTCAAAGATTTGGTTGAAGAATTCTTAGTTCTTTATCCTAGAAAGAAAGATGAATTATATTTTAATTTAATGTTGCATATAATAAGCTACTTAGAACCTAATAAATATCCGGGCTACCTCGAAAAACTGAACCCTGACGAAGCAATAGCTATACAGGATTTTGTCAAAGAATTAAATCTATTAAATCAATGACCACAAAACAAACCATCCAACAACTCGCCCAAAACAAAGCCATCTTCCAAGCATATTTTGAAAACACCACAAAAGAAGAATACCAATGGCGACCAGCCCCAGAAAAATGGAATCTACTAGACATCCTCTGCCATCTATACGATGAAGAACGAGAAGACTTTCGCACCCGTGTCGGGCATGTCTTGAAAACGCCAGATGTGGCACCGCCACCCATCGACCCAGAAGGCTGGGTGACGTCGCGTGATTATCAGTCGGCTGATTTTGAAGAAAAATTAAAGGCATTTCTAAAAGAAAGAGAAGAATCTATTGTCTGGCTGAATGGACTGGACAACCCAAATTGGGAAAACACCTATCAGCATCCCGAATATGGACTAATGTCTGCTCGCATGTTTTTGGATTGCTGGCTGGCGCATGATTATTTGCATTTGCGACAGATACAAAATCTGAAATATGCTTACCTGAAAGCGCATAGCAACGAGAATTTGAAATATGCTGGAAATTGGTAAAGTACTTCAGGCTTCCAGCCTGACCGTAACTCAAATAAAACGGAATATCGAATATCGAACAAGGAATATCGAATAACGAAGTGTCAATGACTCAACCCGCAACTCGTCAAACCCGCAACTTAAATAAGCCGGAATATCGAATAACGAAGTAGTATAGCCAACCCACAACCCGCCAACCCACAACTCAAAAACCCGCAACTCGCAACTCAATTTCACAATTCCACAATAACTCCGTAGCTTTGAGGTTACAAATACAAGAAGCCCGACAACTAATAATTGTCAACAATCCCTTTTGAAAGCATTATAAAATGAAGAAAACCATATCCCTTGTCTGCCTGTCCGTTTTTGTTGTACTGACCGCTTTTGCGCAAAGCACTACTGTTACTGGTACAGTCACTGACAATGACACAGGCGAAACACTCATCGGACTCAGCGTATATGTCAAAGATTCAAATATCGGCACGACGACGGATGTCAGTGGGCAATATTCTCTTTCTATAGAAGGCGGTCTTCAGCAAATTGTATTTAGTTATACCGGCTATGAAGATGTGGTGAAAACGGTAGAGCCGAATGGTGTCCCTAAGCTCGTGCTGCATGTCAAAATGGGCGAAGCTCCTTCTATTCTGGATGTGGTGACGGTGACGGGCAGTTTATACGAGAAAAAAATCACAGAAGAAACAGTGACGATTGATGTCATTTCTGCCGAATTGATTAAAAATAAAAACAACACCTCACTATCGGAAGTCATTCAAAGATTGCCAGGTGTAGAGGTGATTGACGGGCAGCCCAATATCCGTAGTGGAAGCGGTTATGCTTATGGCGCGGGTAGTCGGGTAGCGGTTTTGGTAGATGACCAGCCTTTATTGTCGGCTGATTTGAGTGATGTGAAGTGGAATTTTATCCCGATTGAAAATGCTGGGCAGGTGGAAATCATCAAAGGCTCTTCGTCTGTATTATATGGTTCATCTGCTTTGAATGGTGTCATTAATGTTCGTATGGCGCGTGCCACCGAAACACCTTATACTTACCTATCGCTTTATTCAGGCGTATATTCAAACTTTAAAGACCGCTCGCAGATTTGGTGGAATGATGTCGGAGAGCGACCCTATCAAACGGGCATGTATATGGCGCATCGGCAAAAACTGACTCCGAATCTGGGTTTGGTGATCGGCGGAAATCTGCATTTCCTTCAGGGCTTTTTAAAAGGCGGAGACGAAAAACGCGCTCGATTCAATTTTGACCTGCGTTATAATTCACCCAAAAATGAACGCTTATCTTATGGCGTGAGTGGGAATCTGATGTACCACAGCATCGGCGACTTTTTTATCTGGGGCAATGATTCGACTAGCCGTTATACACATATAGACGCGATTGATCCCAATCAATACTCCACTTTTTCTATTGATCCCTGGCTGACTTATTTTGATGGCGCAAGCAATAAACACACGATTAGAACGCGATTTTTTGATGTGACTAAATTGAGAGGGACGGCTGAAAATGCCATTGCTAGAATTGGTAGTGTGGAATATCGTTTTCAAAGAAAACTTGAAAATGGACTGGCGATAACCGCAGGTGCGCAGGGGCAGTATTTTTATGCCAAAAGTGTTTTATTTGGACGAGATTCTTTAAATGGATTGATTGGAGATCAAGGGACTACTTTTGCGACTTATGCGCAAATGGATAAAAAGTTTTTCAATAAACTCAATACAACGCTGGGTGTTCGCTGGGAAACCTTTAATCTGAGTGGTGAGTCGACGGCAGCTTTACCTGTTTTTCGGCTGGGCTTGAATTATCCATTGAGTCGGACGGATTTTTTGAGGACTTCTTTTGGGCAGGGGTATCGTGTGCCGAGTTTTGCTGAGCGGTTTATTGATGACGATATTACCGAAGGTATCCATGTTTATCCCAACCCCGAGCTGCTGCCAGAAAGTGGCTGGAGTGCAGAAATTGGCTATAAAAAAGCAATAGAAAAGAAAAATTGGACGGGTTATATAGACGCTGCTTTTTTCGTCATGGAATATAAAAACATGGTCGAATTTCTCTTTGATTTATACGAACCTGCTACTTTTGGTTTTGGTTTTAAATCCGTGAACATCAGCCAGGCGAGAATTGCAGGTACGGAGTTTACCCTATTCGGAGAAGGCAGTGTAGCTGGTTTACCCACTCGTTTATGGACAGGCTATACCTATAGTTTTCCAGGCGATTTGAGTACAGATACGACTCAGATAAACTTTGGCACCTATCTCGGAAATGCAGTTCAATCCTTTGCAGCAGTGGATTCTGCGGAAATTCCATCTATTTTAAAATACAGAAGTCTGCACACCGCCCGCTTTGATTTGGAAGCAGACGTGACAGATAAGTTTACAATAGGTACAGCCATCAACTATAAAAGTTATGTTCATAATATAGATGAAGTACTGGAAGCGAGCGGGCAATGGGGACCACTCGTTGGGCAGTTGGCACCTGCATTGGTTCGTATCCAGGAATACCGAAATGCCCGGCAGGGGAGTGGTGATGTGATTATTGATTTGCGATTTGGCTATAGCCTCAATGACCATCATCAACTTAGTTTTATTACCAATAATTTGCTCAATCGGGACTATACTGTTCGAGCGGGTAAAATGGGGGCGCCGAGGCTGTATAGTTTGAAGTATCAGATGACTTTTTGAGTTGCGGGTTGTTGAGTTGCGGGTTGGCGGGTTGCGAGTTGCGGGTTTTTGAGTTGCGAGTTGAGTCATTCCTTCGTTATTCGATATTCCTCTGTTCAATATTCAACAATATTCCGTTTTACTTGAGTTGCGGGTTGGCGGGTTGATTTTTTATTCGTAATTAAACGATTCGTAATTCGTAATTGACCCATTTGTGCATTCGTGGTAAAAATGAACACGTAACGTAAAGTCAGGCTGGAAGCCTGAAGTACTTTGGGATTCTTATTTTGAATTTTATTCGATCTTAATTTGATTTCAATAATTTTCCATTTGCAAGCAATTGATTATCTTCATATACAGCGTAAAAATAAAAACCTGCTTCCAGGTGTTCTGTATTGAAATTGCGATAAGAATCATTTGCGTTTAGCTGAATGGTTTGAACTGTTTTACCAAGTATATCATAGATTTGAATCCTAAGAGATTGATTGCCAGAAGACGCTACCGAAAGATAATCTGTGAATGGATTTGGGTCGATGGTAAAGGTTTGATGGAGTGGTGCTTCATTCGTGTTTGTTGTAAAACAGTTTATACTATTTCCAATCATATTCACTTCCATCCAATTTAATCGTTGAGCAAGCCAATTTTTCAAATAAGCGACTTCTTGTGCGTAATCCTGACCGATATAAGCATTTGGCCAAACGTAATTCCCTAAGACATTCCAACGATCAAAATTCCGATCTTGCGCATCACCCAAAACTAAAACCATCGAATCAATAAAATGAAAAATGGTGTCTGTATTCAGCGTACTGCTGCGCAACTCCTGCCAACGACAATTGAAGTCATCTCTAAATGTAACATCATTGACTAGTCTGCCCCAAAAGAATGGAAAAGGTGCATTACAGGTTTGGTTATATTGAAATGCCCAACCATCAAAATCCCCATTATCACAGAAATCTTCATTGCCATAACTTAAATTATGATCCCAAATCGGACCCGCATGGATTTTTCCGCCATCACTATCTTTCTCTTTATACATAAAAGTACTTAAGCGATAAGCATCAATATCTCTCGTAATTTCCTGAATCATCATATAATCAATAAATGATGGCACATCTAACCAAGAAGGATAACCGGTAGTTGGATTATTATAAGTACTACTGGTCATCATATCCTCAAAACCAGTAAAATAGTTTTCTAAATAGGCACTCTGCGATGGATGTAAATCATCCACACTGGGGTGATGATAGGTATAATAACCATAACCATAAGGTGAATACCAACCATCATCAGGGACTAAATCACGATCAATTTTGAAAATATAACCACCAGTTAATTCATCTCCTAAAGTATCAATTGGCGTTAGGTTCGCAATATCAACCCGTTCACTATCTCTTTTGATTTTTTCTTTTAATACATAAACACCCCAATATTGGTCATTCAAGAATAATTCACAAAAACGAACACGAGGTGTATATCCATTCATTTGACTGCCAATATGGTAAGTCAACACATTCCGTAATAAAGATTTATCAGCATAAGGTCCGTGCAAAATCCAATCATTTTCACTGGGCATTCCCAACAGGGAAACATTATTATTATTACCTAATGAATCTCTGGTTTCGAAGCCATATCCTTTTTTATCAAACATTATTGAAGAGGCACCTCGAATCTCAATTCCGATTTTATCATTATACTCGTTTGGAAGATCATTAATGAAATTCAAACTACCTGAACCATTATTAATAACTTGTAAATCTGCTGTAATTTTATCATCTTCAACTATCGTTTGACTATTCGTATTGATTTTTAAAAGTGGTAAATGAGAAGCGATAAAAGGAGGAATAAACCAACTTGGAACAGGATTGTACGGTGTCGCCGCATCACTTAATCCAACGGAAAAGAAAAACCTTGCAGTCATGTCGGATGAGGTAATCGCATCATTGTGAACCTGCACGGCTAAGGTATTAGTTCCTTGATTCAAATATTGATTCAAGTCGTTTTTAACGATTAAAAAGCTGTTCGGATTTTGACCTTGATACATAATCGCTTCTTTATAAGTATAAGCCACATCAGAGTATGCAGGCGGAACACCTGGAATTCCGATATTTGACCTTGCGATTTCGTTACCATTTAGATAAGCAACAAAGGCATCATCAAAATCAGCGTTCAGAAGAGCGGCTAACACTTTGGAAGTATCGACAATATTGAAATCTAAGCGCATAAAAAGCGACAAGGTTGGCGAGATGATTGTATTATCATCGCCGTCCGAATAACCAATTCCACCTTGACCAGTTTGCCAATTCGTTGCTGTGAAGCCAGGCTCATTCCAGTTGGCAGGCGGCGCAGAATAACCAGGGAAATACTGCCAGGTATCCGTTTCAAAAACAACAGTTTCCCAATGATCAATGGAGGTTAATTGTGCATTAGAAAAGATTGGAAATAAGCAAATAAGGAATGAGGCATAAATAAATTTACTTAGAATTTTAAATGAAGACATTTGAGATGATTAAACTTTAAAAATTACTTCCCGAAATGGAAATGGAATCGTAGGAAGATTGACTTCCTGCGCTACGTCCGTTTACAAAAGTATCATTTAAAACACTCCGTTGGACCTATTTTATTTGAGAAAATTGATCTCACATTTTCTCTTGATATCCGGTTTTATTCAAAAGAATTTATTACAGAGAATTGTGATGTGTCTCAAAAATACATTTTAATCGGAGGAAACCTGAGATTAAGGTATTAATTTTATAAGTGATTCGTAATTTATTGATTCGTGCATTCGTGGCTAAAATGAACACGCCATGTAAGGTCAGGCTGGAAGCCTGAAGTACTTTTGAATTTGAATTTGAAAAAGTCAATTACACCCATCAATTTCCGCAGAAAAGCTGGCATTGGGTTCAATCGTAAAATTATTATCCAATAAAATGTATGTTCCTGCTTTGAATTGAACATTACTACCAGTGAGAATAATCCCATTGGACAATATATGCTGATCTGCCTGATAAAGATCTGTCGGAATATTGCCATTGATGATGCGGGAAGAGAGGCAGGGTGGACAAGTACTCGTTCCATTTGTACAAAAACTCGCCCAGGAAGCATCGAAATTATTTCCTGTGCTGATCGCAAAATCGTGAAGGAATACATCCAACTGCGTACAAAGTCCAAGCAAATTCTCATCATAGCAGCCAGTGAGTTGGTTGTCATACAGCCACATATTAGACAAGCTATCCAGATTGCCGAATGTAGCAGGAATATTTCCAGTGAGCAGATTATCCGCTAAAGATAAAAATTCCAGTTGACCCAAATTGCCGAATGTCACAGGAATACCTCCACTCAGAAAATTGCCACTTAGATCAAGATGGACGAGCCTGCTCAAATCGCCTAGTACAGTAGGAATATTCCCACTGAGTTGGTTGGAATATAACCACAAGGCAGTCAGGTTAGTCAGATTTACTAATTCTGGAGGAATAGATCCATTCAGTTGATTGGCACTCAAATTCAAAACCTGTAAATTGCTCAGATTACTTAATTCCAAAGGGATGTTGCCATTTAGATTATTATTGCTTAAATCAATAATATTGATACATCCAGTTATGATGTCAATATTTACTCCATGCCAGCTTGCCATATCTATTTCTGTGGGAGGGAGTGGATTGGCATTGAAAAAAGCAGCTGTAGGCCAGCCAGAATTATTTGCCCAGTTATCACCATCTGTACTCAGGTACAAAGCCCGCAGCGCAGTATAATCATTTTGTAGGCAGCTTGACGCAAATGAAAGATTAACCTGTCCATAAATGAGATAAGCTGCGCCGGGATGATTGGCGAAAGGTGCGCCATAATCTGCTCCCATGATAAAATCGCTAATACCGTCTCTATTAAAATCACCGCCAGCGTTTACACTAAAGCCCAGTCTGGCAAAATGATCTGCTCCCCGGATAACCAGTGTTTCTTCTTTGCTAAGATTGTGAAGATTGATTATTGCAGGAAAAGCACCTGAGCGACCAAACAAGATATAAGCCGTACCATTATTGATTAAGCCACCAGAAGATGAAAAAGGAACACCAATGAGCAAGTCATCTCTGCCATCAGCATTGACATCGCCAGGTCCATACACCGAATTGCCGGCAAATCCTGCTGCTTGGCTTCCCTGAATGGTAAAACCTTGACTGGCACTTAGTGAATCAAGATGAAGGACAGGCAGCCAAGGGGTTGTGGAGCCATATACAACATAGACTTTTCCAGCATAAGCAAGGCTGTCGGTGGACGCTCGTTTGGCACCAATAAACAGGTCGTGCAAGCCATCACCATTCAGGTCGCCTGCATCGCCAATGGTATTGCCAGTGCGATCACCTACTGCTGCACCGAGCAGTTCAAAACCTATTGTCCCATCTAAGCTTGCCAGATAAACGGTGTCTTCAAAATTTGTATTTCTACCAAAAACAACATAGGCTGCGCCTGTGCCGCCATTCGCATGAAAAGCACCAATGGATAGGTCATTCAGCCCGTCGCCATTGATATCTTTCAGGCTGGCGGCCGCAATGCCGAGGTTGTCACCTGCATTTTTACCATGAATTAAAAAACCATGATTCAAAGACAGGGTATCTACATCTAAGGAGTCGGGGAAATTATTTTGTCCATAAATAACATAAAGAGTGCCGCTTGAACTGCCAGTAAAATCTGCATCATCTGCGGTAACAAAAAAGTCGTCAATATTGTCTCCATTCATATCGCCTGCATAGCCACCTGCGGTACCAAAATTTTCATAATAAAGATCACGTCCATTCAGGGTCAGCCCATAAGCAGCATGGAGTGTGTCAAGGTCTATAGCAGGCGGAAAACCATTGGTACGGCCAAAAAGGATATAAGCACTTCCAGTTTCCAAGTTGTCTGAATCTGTATAAGGCGTGGAAAGAATGACGTCATCAATTCCATCATTATTAATGTCTCCAGCTGCATTGGCACCTCCATAGCCAAGTTGGTCTCCTGCATTGACGCCACGTACCCGAAAACCATTTGTACCATCCAACTGGCTGAGGTCGAAACTAGCATCCGTGTTGGAATTATGTCCGAAAATGATATAAATCTCACCAGTTTGGTTGAGCGTGTCAGGCGTAGCGGCAGAAGCGGATACCGAGATATCATCAAAGCCATCTCTGTTAATATCACCAATATAAGCAACATGACTTCCAAGTCTTCCTTTATCATAAAGACCAGTCATGGAAAAGCCATTAATACCATCAATATCGTTGACGCTTAATTGAGCCTGTAGTGGAAAAACGAGTAAAATGAAAAAAATGGATGCAGTGTGTGTTTTTCTAATTTTCACCACTGTTCTGATGAAAGATATTAGCCTTTTCATGCCATAAAAGTAATGAAAAAAGAACAAATACCAGCTTTACGCGATGATCCTAATTTTACCATGTACTAATCTATGGGCAATTACTTCATTACATAATTATCTTTAAGCGTTTGGAGGTGGTGTATAGTATGGAAAGTGGTAAAATACATCATCTCTCGAATGGTGAGTTTGCCTATTTCGGGATGAGGAAGTAGGTAGTCGCTTAAGCTTTTTTCATCCCACTTCTCAAGATGAGAGTTCAATTGCTCAAGCTCACCAGTAAATCTTTGGATGAGCTCCGTTTTATCAAATACTCTTCCAGTAGCAGCAGCAAAAATTGAAGGGGCTTTTAATCCTTTTGCCAGCGCATCATTATATCTATCCAAAGTTGCCTGATAGCTTCTTTCCTCACGATTGTTTTTCCCAAACATAGCAAGGATAGTAGATTTAGACATTTCCAGCCCTTTGTTGACAGCACGCGTACTTTTTATAAGGTGATACAGATGTCCTGCCATAGTCCACTTGTCTGGTATGATGATCTGATTAAACTGTTCTTCAGGTTGTTCATTGAGCCATTTTACAATATCAGAAAAGGCATTTTCAAGTTCAGTAAGCAATGTTTTTTTATTTAAATACTCCATGTTTTTGATTTTTAAATTAAAATGATTACTTTTAGTAACTATTGTAAATTTAAGTATTAAATACTTGTTAATCAATAGGTTAAATTAATGTAATTAAGTAACATGGAAATAACTAATGCTGAGGATCAGGAACTTAGGTTGAAAAATAAAATTGAAGTTTTTTTCAAACGGTCTATGAAAACCAAAAAAAATCAGGGCTTTTGTATAACCAGAGACATCATGGCTGTGATGATGGATAAATGGAGTCTATTGATCGTCTATAATTTGGGATATTTCAAGATACTTCGATTCAATGAATTGAAAACAAATATCCGAGGAATTTCATCCAGAATGTTATCTGTAACCTTGAAAAAATTAGAGCAGCACGAAGTACTCAAGCGGCGTGTATATGCGGAAGTTCCACCAAGAGTAGAGTATGAGTTAACCGAGTTTGGAGCAGAACTTGCAGAGCGGACAGTGGATTTGAATGAATGGTTTTTAGATAAATTTGAAGCGTAAGTGAGAGGGATATTGAGTTGATTGAGTGTATTAGTTATTGAGTGAATAAGTTAGTATTTTGCGAAGCAAAATACGTTTTTATCAAACCTGTGTATTCAAATTGCACTTTCTCTCTCGCCCATGGTTAAAACCATTGGCTACCAAACCATTCGTCGCGATGCGACTTGAACAGCCCATTGAAATGACAGCTTTGCTAAGTGTCATAGACACGACCTATCTGGTAGCCTACGGTTTCAACCGTGGGCGAATCGAACGGCAAAATTGTCCAATTTGCTATTCAAACATCATAAATCCTATAAACGACAGACTGTGAAAATGTAAAATTGGGGGCTACTATTTCAACTTGGG
>CALFBH010000091.1 GCA_937951615.1 uncultured Saprospiraceae bacterium
AAAAAGCAACCTGAGTCGTCTGACGATTCAATTTATTCAGGAGTTCATCGTCCTGTAAATCATCATACGTGTGGATAAGCAACCATCGTCAGCCGACTTTTCTTCTTCATTTTCCAAATTTAAATTTAATTAAACGCGCATAAAAATCAGCAATTCTCAATTTGGCTTTTTTGTTTCTTTTTATTTTACCAATAGTTTGTTGAATTTGTATTTTCATTTAATTTGAAATCAAAACTACACATAAAACGTAATATCTATAGTGAAAACAGGCAAGCTAGGAGACAGTTTATTGTTAAAAAAGAAAAAATGTATGACAGGATGACTATTTTTGCGTCTCAATCCAAGGAATAGTTTTTGCTAAAATTGTTTTTTGGTATAATAATTAAGCAATTGTTAACGTTTGTGAACTGAAATCTTAAATCGCTGTTAAAACAGTGATTTGAATCGTTCATTATATCAAACAAACGACTTTGCAAAAGTCTAAACAAACACGCTGCATGAGGAATACGCTGATTTTAATATGTTTTGTTTTGGTTTCGCCTGCTTTACTGGCACAAAAGTATAGCAATGAATTTCTGGGCATTGGAGTATCTGCCCGTAGTCAGGCAATGGGCAATGCTCAGGTCGCTACTGTAGGAGACGTCACTGCTGGTTTTTGGAATCCTGCCGGACTGATGAGTATTGATCCAAGTGGGCGCACCGTTCAGGCGGCGTTTACACATTCGGAGTGGTTTGCGAGTATTGCGAATTACGATTATTTTGGGATTGCTACACCGATAGCACCCAAATCGCCCGAAGTAGAAGTCAAGGAAGTAAAAAGCGCAGTAGGTTTTTCGTTTATTCGTCTAGGCATTGATAATATCCCCAATACATTGAGCTTATACGAAGACGATGGCACCTTGAATTATAATAATATCACGCCATTTTCTTCGGCTGATTATGCCTTTATATTTAGTTATGCACGCAATTTATTCAATAAGCCTGCTACTAAAGAGACTGGATTGAGGAATCTGGACGTGGGCGTCAATGCTAAAATTATTCATCATAAAATAGGCCCTTTTGCAAGTGCCTGGGGATTTGGACTTGATGTAGGAGCGCAATACAGAATGGGCGCACTTCGCTTTGGTGCATTGGGTAAAGACATTACCTCTACGTTCAATGCCTGGAATTTCAATTTTACGGATGATGAAAAAGAAGTGCTGCAACTGACTGGCAATGAAGTACCAGAAAGCAGTATTGAAATCACGCGCCCACAATTGGTATTGGGAGTCGCTTATGATAAGAGAATGTATTTTGGTGGAGATAAAACGGCTAAAAAAGATAAAAATAGACAATTTGTAAGCCTGACAGGAGAAGTTGATATGGCTTTGACTTTTGACGGGCAACGAAATACGCTGGTGAGTTCAGCGGTGAGTATTGATCCAAGTCTGGGTTTGGAAGTCGGCTACAGCGATTTGATTTTTCTACGTGGCGGAGTGAATAATTTCCAACAGGCTACAGACGAATTGGGACAAGAATTTTGGAGTGTCCAACCAAATGTAGGTTTGGGAATTAAGTTATTTGACGCCCTGCGTATTGATTATGCCTATCCAATGGGCAAGCAGGCACTGACTGAAAATTCGCATACGATTAGCGTTATTCTGGATATGGATATTCCCCGACTGATTGAAGTGATGAGGAGAGAGTCGTGATTGATTGATTGATTGATTGATTGATTGATTGATTGATTGATTGATTGAGTGAGTGAGTGATTGAGTGATTGAGTGATTGAGTGATTGATTGATTGATTGATTGATTGATTGATTGAGTGATTGAGTTTTTTTGCTTCGCAAAAAAACTTCTTTCAACAATGAAACAATGTAACCATGAAACAATCAAACAATCAAACAATGTAAGAGAAGTAAGACAGACACCCGGATAGTAATTTTTATTTACCCCGGTACCCATACACAAGTAATACATGACAGACCCATTAGCACAACTGACAATTTGCGTTGCTTTCTTATTGTTCCACATTGGGGTATTTGCGCAAGCACCGAAATTTAGCAATGAGTTTCTAAATATAGGCGTTGGAGCGCGTTCACATGGCATGGCAGGAGCTATGTGTGCTGATGTCGGCGATGTGACTGCGATGTATTGGAATCCAGCAGGTCTGGCAGATGTCAGAGCTTCTTTTCAAGTATCTGCGATGCATGCAGAGTGGTTTGCAGGCTTAGGCAAATTTGATTATCTGGCACTGGGAAAGCCGGTGAAATTTAATACAGTAAGAGCAGTGTTAGGACTTTCTGCCGTTCGATTTGGTGTAGATAATATACCAAATACACTAAGTCTCGTGGATACAGATGGGAGTATTAATTTTAATAATGTCACGCCCTTTTCGTCCGCCGATTATGCTTTTTCACTCAATTATGCACAGAAATTATACATCAAAGGATTACAGGTTGGTGGTGGAGTAAAAATCATTCATCGTAAAGCTGGAACATTTGCTACTTCCTGGGGTTTTGGCGCAGATTTGGGGATTCAGTATAAACAGGAAAACTGGCGATTTGGTCTTGCTGCTCACGATATTACCACAACGTTCAATTCCTGGGCCTTCTCTTTTACAGAAGAAGAAAAAGCGATACTCGAATTGGAAAATAATGTGATTCCTGCAACCTCAACAGAATTGACAAGTCCGAAAATTACACTTGGAGCAGGATATCTAACACAGTTTACTGATAAGCTGCATTTACTGCTTGCATTGGATATGGATTTTACAACAGATGGACAGCGCAGCACAATTATTAGCAGTAAAAGTATCAATATAGATCCAAAAGTGGGGATGGAATTGTCTTATGCCAATTTTATTGCGCTGCGTGCAGGTATTAATAATATCCAAAAAACGCTGGACGATATTAATGGCGAAAGCACCATTATTACCTTTCAGCCGAATGTAGGTATTGGTATTCAAATTCCGCAAGGATCAAGAATACCCGGAGAAAAAAGATACGTTTATCTTGATTATGCTTACACGGATTTAGGAGATGCGTCTTTGGGTTTGTATTCACACCTGGCTTCCCTGACGATAGACCTAGAGGTAAGAAGACGAGCAAAACGCTCAGTAAAAAATATAGAAAAAAAGACCCCTGAAAAAGAACGCGTCATTATTGAACAAATCAACTAAAATATCATTGTTTGATTGTTCGACTGCTACACGGTTTGATTGCTAAAAGAAGTTTTTTGCTCTGCAAAAAACCAGAATAACAATGAAACAATTCAGCAATAAAACAATTATAAGACACTAACTAAATACAGATATGAAACGGTTTTACAGCATTATAGTTAGCTTATGCTTTCTGATTTCTGCCCTACAGGCTCAAATGAATATTGATGGAAATATTCTTTATGGAAATGAATGGATTGATTATAGCCAGAACTATTATAAAGTTTATGTGAAAGCAGATGGCGTATATCAGATTCCTTATCAAGCCTTAGCTAGCGCAGGTGTACCTGTCAATACTGTTGCCGCTGAAAATATCCAAGTCTTTACGATGGGAAAAGAAGTACCTATTTATGTTTCTACTTCGGGAGCATTGGGGACTAATGGGTACATTGAGTTTTACGGAGAAAAAAATAAGGGAGATATGGACAAACATATCTATCGCTCCCACGAAGATGCTTTTAATCCATATTATAGCATGTACACAGATACCGCTGCTTATTTTATTACCTGGAATAGCAGCACCAATAATAAACGCCTCACAGAAACGCCGAATGACCTTGATAGCACACCAGCTCCAGAAGAGTTCTTTATGCATACTAGTGTAGCATTACCTCCAGCAGGGCAAATGAAGTTCAATAAAGGCGAGTCTATTTCTGATTTGTATGAATCCACATATTCGCCAGGAGAAGGTTTTGGTAGCAATTATTTTACGAGCAAAACTTATACGGTCTCCACGCCAGATATTTATTCAGGTGTAGGAAGCTCAGAGTTTTGGATTCGCTTTGCAGCAAGTGGAAGTGGCGATACCCACCAGACTTCTATCACTATAAATGGAACGTCATTGTCTATAGATTCTGCTGGATTTGTAGGGTATCGTTTCAGACAAATTAACGAAGACATTCCGACCAGTCTGCTAGGCGCAAGCACAACTGACGTCATTATATCAGGTACCGCAGGAGCAACCGATAAGTATGCAACAGCCTTTGCGCAAATCAGTTACCCACGTGAATTCAAATTTGGCAATGCAAATACGTTTAAATTTACATTGCCAGCAGGCGACCCCGGACAAAGAAGATACCTACAAATACTTGAATTTGATCATGGAGGAAATTTTCCAATCTTATATGATCTGACCAATGGGCAGCGTATTGTTGCAGCAGTAGCAGGAACGGCTGTTTTGGTCGCCTTGCCGCCAGCAGCAGGTGAACGTGAGTTGGTACTAGTGAACCCAACAGTAGCCGAAACATTAGATACTGCTTTTGAAATTGATTTTGTGGATTATTCTGTAAACGAAGGAGACTTTATTCTAGCCACGAATAAGGCATTTTTAGATGATGGTGCAGGGAATAATTATGTACAGGATTATGCAGATTATCGTGCAGCAACAGGCTATAATCCAATTATTGTAGATGTAGAAGAATTATACGACCAGTTTTCCTATGGAGTGAATAAACATGTACAGGCCATTCGGAATTTTACAGGTTATTCTATTGAAAACTGGACGCAGCAGCCGAAGTATTTCTTTATGATTGGAAAGTCCAGACCGCATTATTCGACACGGACAAATCCGATAGGACAACCTTCATTTACTCCGACTTTTGGACATGAGCCTTCTGATAATCTGCTGACCGCAACATCAACTAATGATATACCCAGGATTCCTTTCGGACGTATTCCGGTTTTACGAGCAGATGAAGTGAGAATATATCTTGATAAGGTGATGGCTTATGAAAGCAATCAGCAAAACCTGCCACAAACCATTGAAGATAAAGCGCGCCTGAAGCGAGTTATTCACCTCGGTGGGGGAGATGTAGCCATTCAAAACACGATAAAAAATAACCTCGGAGATTATGAAGAAACAGCAAGAGATGATTTCTGGGGAGCAGAGGTGACTTCTTTCTTCAAAAATAGTTCTGACCCCATACAAATATCAACATCGGCTTTACTCGATTCACTCATTGATGACGGGACGTCGCTCATTACATTTTACGGACACTCTTCGCCAGAATCTTTTGATTTTAATCTGGATGACCCAGAAACTTATACCAATACAGACCGTTATTTCGCGCTCTTTTCACTGGGGTGCTATAGTGGACAAATTCACCAGAAACTACCCAACCTCGGCGAGCGTTTTGTGTTTGCGGAAGATAAAGGGGCTATTGCTTTTCTGGCAACAGTCAGCTTGTCAGGTTTAGGTTCGCTGGATGTTTTTGCAGATAATTTTTATGAAAAAGTATCAAGAGAAAATTACGGACAAGGACTCGGTGATATAATACAGGCAACTATAGAGGAGCTTTTTCTGGCAGGAACGGGACCTAGTACCCGAATTGTTTATCAGCAAATGACATTGAATGGCGATCCATCTATTCGACTCAATACAGCGACTGCACCCGATTATATTGTAAACAAACCAACCATTAATTTTGAACCCGCCGAACCAACTACGGCAGACGATATTGATATTACTTTTAGTGTAACCAATATTGGACGAACATCACCCAACCAGTTTCGCATACTGATTGAGCGCATTTTGCCTTCAGGGACAGAAATTGCAGTGATAGATGAGTTGGTAGATTCGCCAAAATATGAAAAGGAATATTCTTATACAATTCCTGCCAGTAATGAAGAAACAGTAGGACTGAATAAATTCAGAATTACAGTGGATGCAGCAGAACAAATAGCAGAAGCACCCACTCCAATAGCAGAAGACAATAATGTAGAAATAGCGGACGTATACGTTTTTACAGATGATGTAAGTCCCGTCTATCCTTATGATTTTAGTATTGCAGGCACAGCGAGTGAGGTGGTACTCAAGGCTTCAACCGCCAACGTTTTTGCTGATGAACTGACCTATTATATGGAAATTGATACGACAGAAAATTTCAATAGTCCATTAAAACAAAATACTTCTATTACCCAAGGTGGTGGGTTGCTGGAATGGAAACCAAGTATCGCATTCATAGACAGCACAGTTTATTATTGGCGCGTACAGGTGGATCCGACGCAGGTACCCGATGCAGCGGGCTGGAAAAACCGTTCTTTCGTATATATTGATGGAGAGTATCCCGGCTGGAATCAATCTCATTATTATCAGTTCAATAAAGACCGCTTTGCAAATGTCAAATACCTGAGCGACAGAAGGTTTGAATTTGTAGATGATAATATCGAACTGGTTGTCAATAATGCCCATATTCCTATTCTTTCTTCCACACAGATTGATTATTCTATCAATGGTTCCCGGATTTTTGATGTAGAAGGCTGTGAAGTAGGACAGCAAGGCATGTATCTTGTATTATTAGATGCCAATGTAGCACCATTAGAAAACGAGCAGACGAATGGAAGTACACAGGAAGGTTTATACGGCTCACAGACTTGTGCAGGACAAGTACCAGCTTTCTTTTTTCCAACCAACACTTCCTTGGGAAGAAATAAACTGCGCGACTTTTTTACTTTACAATTGCCCAGTTTGCCACAGGTAAAACATATATTGATTTATAGCCTGAATGATTATTTGCCAGAAGATTGGAATCAGGATTTATTTGATGCCTTTAGCAACCAGGGCGTGACGCAGTTGCCAAGTACAACATCGCTAGGCGGCGTACCTTATGCCGCATTAATTGACTTGGACGCCGGTACTTACGATGAAGTATTGGGTAATTCAGAAACTGATATTATTGAAGCTGTATTTACAGTGATAGGAAGTTGGGATAGTGGCAGTGTTATTTCTACACTCATTGGCCCGGCCTCAGAATGGGGGTCTGTACACTGGCGGGTGACTGAACAAGAACCCAACGACACAGTACGCATCAATATCTATGGTATAAATGCAGGCGATCAACAAACCCTGTTGTATGGAGGATTAGTTCTTCAGGATTATGTCTTTAATGGAACTATAGATGCCAATCAATATCCATACCTACGCCTGGAATATGATATTGCTGACCCGACGAATACCACCGCAACGCAACTCGAATACTGGAGGGTTATTTATGAAGAATTACCAGATGTTGCATTAAGACCTGATTTGTTTTATGTACTTGAAGGAGATACCATACAACAAGGCGAAGACCTGCACATGAAAATTGCGGTAGAAAACATTAGTCAGGCAAATATGGATAGCTTATTAATGAGTTATTCAGTCATCAATAGTGCAGGAAACACCGTCGTAACAGACCGCCTGAAGCCACTCATGGCAGGTGATTCGCTTATAGCAGCTGTCGATTTAGAAACCAGAACATTTTCCGGACCTTATCAGTTGGTGGTTTTTGCAAATCCTGATGAGGATCAAAGAGAGCAAACACTAGCCAATAATATTGGTATCACATCATTTTATGTGCGAGGCGACCGACTCAACCCGATTCTGGATGTTACTTTCGACGGGCAGCATATTCTGGATGGCGATATTGTTTCTGCAAAACCTAATATTGTAATTTCATTAAAAGACGAAAATCAAAACCTAGAATTGGCGGACACATCCCTGTTTAAAATACTCATGAAATATCCAGGAGAAAGTTCTTTGCGCCAGATTTCGTTCAATAGTCCTGCCATTACTTTCTACCCGGCCGATCCCAATCGACTGGACGAGGAAAACCGAGCAGCAATTGAGTTTAATCCAACCTTACTGAATGACGGAACGTATCAGCTATTCGTACAGGCTGAAGATGCTTCTGGGAATCAGTCGGGCGATTTAGATTATAAAGTGTCTTTTGTAGTCATCAGTGAACCTGCAATTTCTAATGTACTGAATTATCCAAATCCATTCACCACCTCCACTCGCTTTGTCTTTACCCTCACAGGCAGCGAGTTACCGGATTATATGAAAATTCAGATCATGACCGTTACCGGAAAAGTAGTCCGCGAAATCACAATGGACGAACTGGGCGACCTACACATTGGCAATAACATCTCTGACTTTGCATGGGATGGCACCGACCAATATGGCGACCAACTCGCAAACGGCGTTTACTTATACCGCGTGGTTACAAAAACCAACGGAGCAGAATACGACCGTTTCCCAACGAATAATACCAATCAGTATTTCAAAAACGGCTACGGTAAAATGTACCTCATGCGCTAATCACTAAGATTAAAATAATAAAAAAGACCTGACAGATTTCAAAAATCTATCAGGTCTTTTTAATTGAACCAAAACATGACAAAAGAAACTGCCTTCGACCAAGAACAATACAAACTCGCCTATCCCGACGGCATAGAGCACCACTACTGGTACATCGCCCGAACCCGCATCATCTATACCGAAATCAAAAAAGCAGGGCTAGAACAAGCTAAATTCCTGGAAATAGGCTGCGGCAAAGGCACCGTCATCAAACTACTCAAAGACAAACTAGACATCAAAGGCGTAGAATTAGCCAATATAGAACCAGACGAAGATGTAAAAGCATGGATTACGCACCATACAGACGCCATAGACCTAGACGAAGATTTTAGGAACTCCATTGAAGTCATTATGTTATTGGACGTCATTGAACACATCGAAGACCCAGTCGCATTTCTGCAAAACATACAAAAACATTTTCCCAATGCTACCCACTTCATCATCACCGTGCCTGCCCGTCCCGAATTGTGGTCAAACTATGATGAATACTACGGACATTTCAAACGATATGACCTCAATGATTTCACCAAAC
The DNA here is from genome assembly GCA_937951615.1 of uncultured Saprospiraceae bacterium. Classification (GTDB taxonomy): domain Bacteria; phylum Bacteroidota; class Bacteroidia; order Chitinophagales; family Saprospiraceae; genus JAHDEO01. The sequence continues at coordinate 8,851 of CALFBH010000091.1, forward strand.
TGAGCCAACAACTCCAATTAAAATCCATACTGACCAATTATTTCTTCCACACACTCTATCCGCCTGGACGACTAGTTATGCAATTTAAAAAAGAAAGAAACCTCAAATTCACAGCACCTACAGGACTAGGAAAAATAATACACTGCGTCCTATCCATCTACCTCTATTGTGAATACAAAATTCTACCTAAGAAAATATACGGAACGTCAGTACTCAGCATATTGGAAAAGTAATTGGTTCTTGTTATTCTATCAGTATTTTCCCTGTGTATATTTGATGATTATAATCTAAATGATAAAAATAAATGCCTTCACTGAATTGCTGGAGATTTATTTTATTATTGGCTGGCAATATCTGAGTATGCACTAGTTTTCCATTGACATCATACAAATGAATCTGTGTGTCGGGTAAGTAATTGATGTCGATTACAGCAAAATCGCTTGCAGGATTCGGATAGATGGAGAGCCTTGATGCTTGAATGTCTTCATTGGAAACTGTGCAAGTCCCAGCTCCGGTATTACAGAAATCTGTCCAGCTTTCATCTAGCATATTACCATTGACTATAAAGTTATTTGCCATTGAAGGCACCCCTACATTCAACTGGCTACAAAGATTTGAGAGGTTTGCATCATAGCAGCCTGTTAAAGCATTATTTTGAAGTTGTAAATATTCCAAATTTGTCAAGTTACCCAACTCACCAGGAATCCTTCCTGACAGATTATTATTGTGTAGGTTTAAAATTTCTAAATTATTTAGATTGCCAAGTTCAGCAGGAATACTTCCCGACAAATTGTTATAGTCTAGAAATAGAAGTTCTAAGTTGTCTAGATTACCCAGCTCGACAGGAATACTTCCTGATAAATTGTTCTCGTGTAGAAATAGAAATGCTAAGTTAGTCAAATTGCCTAAAGAGCTAGGAATCACGCCAGATAGATTACAATTGTATAAATGCAGTCTTTGTAGATTCGTCAAATTACCCAATTCTACAGGTATATTTCCCGTCAACGAATTATTCTGTAGTAATAGCTCTTCCAGTTCGGTCAGATTGCCCAACTCTATCGGAATATCTCCCGAAAATGAATTGTTTTTTAAAATTAAAGTCTTCAATGTACTAAGATTGCCCAATTCAGGAGGAATAGGGCCAGAAAAGGCATTTTCATCTAAATTGATGATTTGGATTTGGCTAAAATTTCCGAATTCGGGAGGGATGGTGCCGGTAACACTTGTATCATCCATCTCGATTGCTGTGACACATCCATTGACATCTGTCGTCACAGCTCCCCAATTGCCCATATCCAGCCCCGCAGGATAAGTGGGATTTGCCATAAAAAATGTTAAGTCAGGCCAACCTGCATAGTCATTTGATATATTGTTGGTATTCATGTAAAGTGCCCGTAAAGCCACATAATCCATCTCTAAACAGGATTGGCTAAAGGCTTTTACGGGAATCAATGAACAGATAAACAGAACCAGACTAGTGGTGAACAGTAGTTTTTTCATAATTGTATTGTTTGTTAGGTGTTTATTTTTTATTAAATAAAAAAATAATGAATATTGATGATTAACATGTTTGTAGCAATAATGGCTAAAATGCTGAATTGTCCCCCTTTGGAGGGGACGGAGGGGGTGGACAACTGAGTGAAATTGTCCAAAATCCACCCCCTTCACCCCCGCTACCGATAGCTATCGGTAGGGGACAAAAAGCCAAATTGAGAATTGCTGTAAAAAAAGCATGTATTTTATTTGTTTTTGTTAAAAACTAATAATCAGAACTTTGTCGAATACCCCAATTTCCTAATACCCCATTGTCCAAAGTCCAGTTAATTGCCTAATCTACATCTTTATAACCCGCTTGAGAACACGCTGTTGGTCAAGAGAAATAGAAATAAAATAAATTCCCCGAGGCGCATTTGAAATGTCAATCAACGAATCACCAGCGATTGTTCCAGTTTCAATAATTTGTCCGGCAACATTTAATACGGTATAATCACCTTCGGCAATACCGGTAACTTCAAATAAGCCTGTATTTGGATTAGGGAAAATAAACACATCGGGTAAATCATTCGGGCTGCTTGTAGAAACAGTTGGCAAGGCACTCACCATCACATTTTCAGTTGTATTGGTAATGATTGGAGGATTAGCATCAAAATAAATACCTGCCGAATTATTGATGATCGTATTTTCAGCAAGTCCGGGATTACCGTTGATTAAATAGCTGACATAACCCTGGCTGCCTTCAAAATTGCTGGTCGAATCGGGCAGGAAAATATCTTTAAAATCAAAAGTCAGGATACCGTTTTCATCCATTGTCGTCGTCAGTTTATTGGCATGGCTACTGCCGAGAAATTGGAAAGTGGAGCGGTCCAGATTTGCGTCAAGCGTATCCAATATCACAATATCATAGGCTACGGCATTACCCGTGTTCTGGAAACGAACGGTGTAGTATAGACTTTCGTCAAATAAGGTATAATTGACAGGAAATTCAATATTCCGGCTCGGGAAAACCAGTTTATCGTTGGGGTCAAAAGAACATAGTACTACAGTATGATAATTGAATAATTCCGAATTATGAAGGCCATTCTCATCAGAATATTGCACGTAAGTGTCAAAATTAAGCAATCCGCCAACAGGGAAGTCGGGCGGACCGGGAATGCCGACATTAATTTGTTGAGTCAGTGTTTGACCTGGGTATAAATCTGTAAAATTCCAGCCATATATATTGGGCGGAATCACTACATCTGGTATATCAATATACTGAATAGAAGTAGCATTGGTGTCCGCAATAAACCAGAGTGTTCCGCTTGTAATAGTACTGCCCATATTCTGAGTTGTTACATCAAAAGTTGCCATTTCATTACACCGTGTGATGGTAGAATTTATGGAAGATATTTGCTCGGAAATCAACAGTGTCGGGTACACACCAAAATATACAGTATCTGTTTCGGCTAGAGCAAGCGAAACAAAAAGAGAAGCAGAATCAGTCGTCAGTTCCCAGTTTGTGCCAGTAAGATCATAAGAAGCATTATAATTGCCAGGGTTGATCTGGAAGGTGTTGCCACTGGCTGGATTGGGATAAAAAGACGAGGCACCAGGATTGACAAGTACAGGATAACCGGTATAAATAAGTTCTCCATTATTCTGTATTTTATCTTGGTTGAGGTCGTAAAAAGGAGCGGGATAAAGCCGTGCCAGATTGGAGCAGGTATTGAGTATTTCGCTAACATTGCTACAACCGGCTCCATTCTGTGAGATATTACTGTTGCCGCCATTTGTCAGATAATTACATATATTGGGCAAGCCGCAAACAGAGAGATTAGTATGGAATTTTATTCTTACATTGCTAATGTTCGTATAGTCTATGCTACCTAAACCTGCGAGACTTATCAGATTATCATTATCCTCAATAATAATATAGCTGCCAATAGAGGCCAGATTGTCGAGTGCTGTCAGGTCAGTCAAATTATTACTGCTCTTAATTTCTAAACCACCACCAAGAGAAGTTACATTCTCAAGTCCCGTCAAATTTGTCAGGCTACTAAAGCCATTACCAATAATTTGTAAATTACCTCCAATGGTATTCAAATTGCTCAGTCCTTCCATATTGACTAAAGCATTATTAGACATAAATGTCAAATTTTCTCCGATGTAACTTAGCCCGTCGAATCCTTTCATATTGATTAAACTGAAATTAGCCTGGATAACCAACATTGAGTCAATAGAAGTAATATTATTGAGTCCTTCAAAATTAATCAAAGCACTATTATAAGAAAAAGCTGCATGCTCAAGAGAAGTCAGATTGCTTAAAGCTGTCAAATCATTCAGACCATCATTCGACGAAAGGCGCAGCCCGCCAATAGAATTTAGATTGTCAAGTCCTGTCAGATCAGTCAGAGCGACAGTTTCACTAATCACCAGATCACCGCCAATTGAGGTGAGGTTGCTCAGGCTGTTCAGGTCTTCAAGGACGTCGCAGGCATTAATGTAAAAATCCCCTCCAATGGTAGTCAGGTTTTCCAGACCGGTCATATTGACAAATACAATGCTATTACGAATTTCTAAATCCTCTCCAATAGCAGTCAGTCCGGTAAGACCTGCAAGATTGACTAGGCGATTATTACTATAGATGTCTAGATCGCCACCAAGCGTGGTTAAATTTTCCAGTCCTGTAAAATCAACCAGATTCGGATTAAAATCAATATCCAGATGACCGCTAATGGAGTTGAGGTTTTCCAGACCTGCCATATTGGTTAGCCCTGGATTTTGCGTAATGTTTAAATCGCCTCCGATGCTAGTCAGATTACTTAATCCGAGTGTACTCGAATTTGTATAAGATATCGTCAAATCATCTCCAACAGAGGTCAATTGGCTGAGTCCGTTAAGATTGGATATAGCGTTGGAATTTGAAACATCGCCGATTTGCAGATCGCCCAAAATCACGGTACATCCAGGATAATTCGTGGCAAAGTCATCTACCTCAGCTTGTGTCGTCAGGGCAATACCATTCGGCAGGCAAGTCTGAGCAGATAAATTGTTGAGTAAAAAAAAGGAGAGTAGCCCTACAGTAAGAAACGAGCAGATTGTTTTCATGATTGTTGTATTTTTTTATGTGATAAAAAATAGAATGATAATTTGTCGCTTAAGTGTTCATCAGGTTTATACCCGGAGTAATACCACAAAAATAAGGAGATAATACACTGCTTACAATTACATTTTTAGGTGTTTTCCGTAAAAAAGAACTTAAAAAATCGGATCAAATAGTTGCTTTTAATTTTTTAATTAATTGATTATTAATTGTATAGTGAGGATTTTTAAATAAAATAAAGGACTTTTTTTCCATAAAATACCACACTAAAACAGATGCTTTATTGCGTGAAAGAATAATTTATAATAAGTGCTTGGACTCAACTAAACGCCACTTTCAATTTGACTAATTGGCTTATTGTCAATACTTTTTTGAATTTGAATTTGACGTTTGGATTTGTACTTCCACTTAATAAGTATCAATAGAAAGGGGGGGCGTTGCATACCAAACAAAAAAAAGCGCGAGAACAACTTGTTCTCACGCTTCTATTTCGTTTTGTTTTTCTATCGACTATCGACTATCGTCCATCGTCAGAAATAACTTGTTATTGAGATCAATCACCAGAAAAGCTCATGATTAACTGAAGAACATACCAGAACATCATCAGCAAAGAACCTGTCAGTCCCAGCGAAGCTGCAACATACTGCTCCGTACCGTAGTGATGAAGAATGTTAGAAGTCTGGTACAAAATAGACGCAGCTGCCAAGATAATCATCGCTGCTGAAAAGACCCAGCCTAAAGTAAAGCCAAATGCAACACCAGCCACAATAAGACCGATAGCAATAAAACCACCAATCATAATGCCTGTACGCAGGAAAGAAAAGTCTTTACCTGTCAGTAGCACAACAGCTGACAAACCAGTAAACAAAGCCAGTGTCGCAACACCTGCCTGCATAATCATTGACGACCCAGCGATTGCTGTTGCAACGTAAATCAGCGGCACAAAAAGAAAAGCATAAAGAGCGACAAATATAGTCAGCGCAATATACTGCTTACCTTTGTCTTTGCTCGTCATTGCCCAACGCTCAACAGCACCAGTTGCAAAAGCAAAACCACCCAGCACTATCAGCCAAGTCCAACCTTGTGCCATACTCATGCCGATTTGCTTAATAGCTGGGATGCTTTGAAATAAAGCTTCAAAGGCGACAAAACCAAGCACAGCCATCGCGACGTGCATATATGTTTTTTTGATAAAAGTAGTGCGTTCAGTAGCAGATACCTGACTGACGACTAAATTTTGATCCAATGGGGAATAATCCATATTTATAATTGTTAGTTAGAAAATCTATTGACTTTACAAGATACAAAAAACTTGCCGAATAGGTTCGCTGCCTGCCATTTTTTCCGATAAAATAAATTTAACTGCCATTCTGTACATAAAAAAGCCACCCACGTTAATGGATAGCTTTTTAAAATTTATCTTTAGAGAAATTACTTAACCTTAATTTCTTGCTGAATAGCGGTGGAATAGGTTTGTATTTCAACAGTATAATTACCTTCTTGATACTCGTTATAATCTAATTCGTAAAGTGTGTTTTCAGGAAGTTCCCAAACTGGCTCATCCAATACCACTTCACCTGCCGCATTTTTCACCGTCAGTTGCTTGGCATAGCCGTCAATTTTCATAAAGTCGATAAAACAAATCTTACTGTCAGGATCGGTAGAAAAAACACTGGCTGCTTCAACTTTAGAAATGACAGGCATCGCATCTGCATCGGAAGAAACAACTTCTGATTGTGCAAAAGCAAAAACAGATACGAAAGCGAACAACATTGTAATAATTAGGCTAGGAAAACTCATGATACTTAAATTTTGTGAAAATTACTTGTTATTTAATGCTTATATGACGTAAAAAGTAACCTTAAGGGTTGTTTGGAGAATACTTTTTTGTCAAAATTAACTTTGTGATAACATTTCAAACCCCATAGTGAATTTGAAATACTTCACATGATACGGAACTTTATAAATGTTTTGTTACTTACAAGCGAGATTATGACAATAATATTGCCAAACCTATTTTTAAGACACAATTAATAATAGTGACCCTGATTGTAGAAGAAGCTTATTTGTAACAAAAAAATCTCCCATGAGGACTCAAGGGAGATTTAAGTTTGGAGGAAAGAGGAAAGCTAATATCCTTTTAGCCTGTATAAAAGTGTTTTTAATCGTACTTATATAGTAGCACTTGTTACAAAAAACGTTGCATTATAAGTGAGAAAAATATTTTTTTTATAAAATTATGAATGAAATGAATATTCCTTATCTTGTTCGCAAACCGAAGGGAGTTTATTGAGTAATTAGGAGATAGTTATTTTGCGCAGCAAAATCAACTCAATACACTCAATACACTCAATCAACTCAATCAACTCAACACATGCCAATCAATTTAATAAGCGATACCACTACCCGTCCCACAAAACCCATGCTCGAAGCCATGATGCAGGCAGAAGTCGGCGACGATGTATTTCAGGCTGACCCCACAGTAAATGCCTTACAGGAAAAAGCAGCCGCTATATTTGGTAAAGAAGCTGCGCTGTTTTGCCCATCAGGTACCATGTGCAATCAAATTGCCATCAGCGTACATACCCGCCCAATGGATGAAATAATTTGCGAAAAGCTATCCCACATCTATCAGTCGGAGAATGGCGGTTATGCCTTCAATTCCTGGGCAGGCATAAAATTGATTGACGGACAGCGTGGAAAAATTACAGCGCAACAGGTCGCTGATGCCGTAAATCCACCTTACGACTGGCTTCCGCATAGCCGTTTAGTCGTGCTGGAAAATACCTGTAATATAGGCGGCGGCACAGTCTATCAATACGCAGAAATGGAGGAAGTCGCCAAGGTCTGTAAAGAAAAGGATTTACGCCTGCACTTAGACGGCGCACGTATATTTAATGCGCTGACAGAAAGCGGAGATGATCCGAAAAGGGTAGGGGGCTTATTCGACAGTATTTCTATATGCCTATCAAAAGGACTTGGCGCACCAGTAGGCTCAATCTTGTTGGGAACAAAAGAGTTTATCAGACAAGCTAGGCGAATCCGCAAAGCAAGAGGCGGCGGAATGAGACAGGCAGGCTACCTCGCTGCTGCCGGACTGTACGCCCTGGAAAACAATATTGACCGACTCAAGGATGACCATCATCGCGCCCGAATTATCGGGGAGCAACTAGCAAAAATGCCACAGATTGAAAATATTCGCCCTATTGAAACCAATATCATGTTTTTCGACCTCAAACCACCATTGACCGCAGAGGCTTTCCTCGCTCAACTGGCAGAACAAGACATACTCGCAGTGCCTTTCGGCAAACAGACCGCCAGATTTGTAACACACTTGGATTTTACAGAAAATATGTTAGATAAAACGCTGGAAGTGTTGAAAGGAATGAGCTAATGAATGTTGAATGAATATCGAATATCGAACAGAGGAATATCGAATGTCGAAGGAAACCGCACAAATATATAAAATAACTGGTGATGAAATATACTGCTACATATTTGATACTTCTTGTTTTTTTGATGTTGTTTGCCAATGTTTCCAGAGCCTGTACATGTGCTGAACCTTATATGCCAATCGACAGCTTGGCACAGTTAGAAGAATATGATTTTATTGCTCATGTTAAGATAATTGAAGACAAAGACTATGAACAAGATATAGATGAAAAAATGTCTGTAGGGCTATTGACGATAGAAATATTGGAACAATTTAAAGGTGTTTCAATGGGCGAAGTATATGAAATGGGTAAATATAGTTCTTGCGATATGGGAATTGCTGTGGGTGAAGAGTGGGTGCTATTTGGGGAAGGAAATGAAGATGAAATTTGGGTGTCAGCTTGTGACCGCGATTTCATTTATAGAAAATCAGATGGGCTTCGGTACGGGAAAAGTGGGTATGGAATTAATCAATTGCTACAACTTAGGAAATTGTATAATCGTCCTACCAAAAAATACGAAAACAAGACAATAAAGGAATATTATCCCAACGGACAAATTGAAATAAGAGAGGTCTATAAAAACGGAGAACTTGAAGGCAAGCGAAAGTTATGGTATCCAAGTGGAGATGTATATGGAATTGAATATTATAAAAATGGTAAAAAAGAGGGGCAATCTAAATGGTATTATCCCAACGGACAGCTTAGAATAAGAGAGGTATATAAAAACGGAGAACGTGAAGGCGAGCGGAAATTGTGGTATCCAAATGGAAATGTGTATAGGATTGAATATTATAAAAATGATGAAAGAATCAGAAGCCAGGAGTATAATGATACAGATAAGCCTAAAAATGACTGAAGAATATTAGCATGTTGCCCACTTCGGAATTCGACATTCCTTGTTCAATATTCGATATTCCGTCCTGTTAGAAAAAAGAATTTTTGCAAAGCAAAAATAACCCAATACCCCAATTAAAACTTCCCATGCAGCCCCACCATAAAATTTCGACCAGCAGCACTGATACCAGAAGAGAAAGGACGATAATGATGGTCTAATATATTCTCTATACCAAAATTGACCTTAAAATGCCCAGCCTTGCCGACATTAAAAGCAGAATAAAAATTGAGGGTGTACCAGGGAGGCGTACCATCGGGAGTTGCCTTGTCGAAATTATCAGAAGAATCATCAGCATATTGGCGGACATGTTTCCAGCCATTAAAGCGGGTCACCAACTCAAACTTGCCTTTGTTTTTCCATTTATAATTCAAACTCGCCATGCCATATAATGGCGGGATATGTGCCAGTGGGCTTTTCCTGGAAATATTATGTCCGTACACATAATTGGCGGTTGTTTTGAGCTGAATATCTTCTGTAATATTCGCCAGAATGCTACCAGAAATCCCATGAATAAAAGCCTCACCTGTATTGATGTTGGATTGAATAGAGTCAAAACTACCATCATAATAAATGGTCAGTGAACCATCAGCCAGAGAATCTCTTTGTCGAATAATCGCATCAAATAAATAGGTATAAAAATAAGTACCGCTGACCTTGAGTTTATTATTAAATGTTTTGACCAGCGAGACTTCTGCATTCAGCGATTTTTCTGCGGTGACGCCTTCAGGGTCGGGCGTAGGCAGGGTGACGAAGCCGTTTTTAGAACGAATTTTCCCTACATCATCCACATTTGGTGCGCGGAAGGCATTGGAGGCTACGGTGTGTAGACTATAGCCTTTGCCCATATTCCAGGCCATACCCAGACTCCCTGTGAGCGCTGGAGTCTCCAAAGTGATACGACCATCCTTATAAGGCGCATTGATAAAAGTAGTATCTACAAAACGTGCCGATAGCGTAATGAAAGAATATCGGATTCCGCCCATTAAAGTAATATCTTTTTTTAGTTTAGCATGGGCATTCACATAGGCTGCTGCACCGACCATATAACTACCACCATCAGGGTATCGGGTAGCTATTCGTTCATCGTATTCACTGGTGGTCAAGTCTTTTCTAGTGGCAGTAGAAGTGACTCTGTTGACCGTCAATTCTGTACCGTAAAGCAGCTTTAATCCAGGTATGATTTGTTTGTTCAAATCGGCATTCAGTGAATAAACAGACACATCTTCAAAACGATAGTTTTGCCATTTGTCTCCAAAATTTCTGGTAATACGGTCTTCATTTATTTTTTGATAAGCAGCAATAATACGCGCCTGGTCAAAGATATTTTCTTCACTTTCAATATTGGCAGACAAAGAAGCCAGCAGTCGGGATTGTGGACCATAATACCATTCTGCAAATTTAAAATCAAAAGAAGAACTTCCGTCACCCAGCATAACCGGATCACCTTCCGTAAGCTGGTCGTAGCGAGGAACATTTGTGCTTGTAGAATACTGCACATTGAGCATTAAATCAACATCCCGCTTGGGGCGATAGCGAAGTTTGCCCACCATATCTATTTGCCCAAAGGCTGTACCAATCTGTTTATATGGATTAGGGTTGACAAAAACACTGTCTGCAAAATTGAGGTGCTCGGAGTAAAATGGACGCTCGCCGTAGCCTTCCGGATGAAATTTATGTTTAACCTTTCCAGTAAGCATATCACCATAGTCGGAATAGGAAGCACTTAGCAGATAAGCCCATTTTTCATTTCCATAACTAAAATCAAAATGCCCTGTTTTCTCCGCATTGGCACTGGCAAAACGGGTCATCGCATTCATTTCCCAGTTTTTATCACCATCTGCCTGAAATTTAGGCGTTTTGGTATAAAAATGCATGACACCACCCAGCGCGTCGCTACCATAAATAATAGATGCAGGACCATAAATAATTTCCGTTTTATCAAGAATGGAGTTGTCTACACTGATGACATTTTGCAAATGCCCGCTCCGATATATCGCATTATTCATACGAACGCCATCCAGCACCAGCAGTAGTTTGTTGGCTTCAAAGCCGCGAATAATCGGACTGCCGCCACCCATCTGGCTTTTTTGTATAAAAACGTTGCCCGAATTAGACAACATATCTGCTGAAGTCTGTGGATTGGTAAATTCAATCTCATCTGTACCGATAACCTCTACAATAGGCGGAATGTCGTCAGAACGTTGTACCTGTTTTGCATAACTGGATATCGTAACAACGCCCAGCTCGGTCATATTAGGATACATATAGACTTTATTGCCCTGATTCAAAATCGTTTCGACAGCTATCTTTTGACTCTCATAAGAGAGATAGTCAAAAAGAAGGGTGTCTTTGCTTGGCAGTCCTTCAATATTAACCTGACCTTTGCTATTTGTAACTGAATAATAACTTCTGGTAATGTTGTGGACACTTACGCCAGTCAGTGGCTCATTGTCCACTTCTCCATCAAAAACAGTAATGATGTTGATGTCAGGTGGGTCGGTAGGGTCAAGGGCATATATAGAACACAAGGACGCAAGTAGCAGTCCGGTTACGCTGAGGCTAGCGCGGACAAAGCTTGTAGCTTCATTTCGGAAACATCGCTTCATGGCTTGTATCTTAGGTTGAGAAGAGGAGAAAATCCCAATAAATTCTTATCGTTTTGGCAATTGGATACGAAAAGTAGTACCCTTGTTTATTAAGGATTCTTTAACAAATATCTTGCCAGAATGGTAGTTTTCGATGATTCGTTTTGTTAAAGACAGGCCCAGTCCCCAGCCGCGTTTTTTGGTCGTATAACCTGGTTGAAAAACAGTTCTTAACTTGCCTGGCTGAATACCTTTCCCAGTATCAGAAATGTCAATATAAGTATAACGCTCGTCTTCAAATACTTCGGCACTAATCTCTCCCTTGCCGCCTAAGGCATCTAAGGCATTCTTGAGCAGATTTTCCAGTACCCAGTCGAAAAGCGGTGGATTCAGATGGACAAGATGTGGTGTTTGTTCGGCAGAAGGGTAATTAAAATTGACATTTTTTGCCGCTCTGCGCTTCATGTATTTGAAGGTTTGTTCCAGTACCTCATAAATATTCACAGCTTGCAGAGTAGGCTTGGAACCAATCTTAGAAAAACGCTCTGCAATCAATTCGAGCCTGCCGACATCTTTCCGAAATTCTTTGAGGATACTCTGTGTGTATTCATTCCCTTCGGCATCGGCTTTGAGGTGCTCGTGCCAGGCCACCATTGAGCTGATAGGTGTTCCCAACTGATGTGCCGTTTCTTTAGCCATGCCCACCCAGACCTGATTTTGCTCTGCCCGCCTGGCAGAACTAAATGCAAAATAACCAACGCCCAAAAACAGCGCAATTAAACCCAATTGGATAAAAGGAAAAAACTGAAGCATCGTCAGCACCCGCGAATTTTTATGGTATAAATACTGCTTGACACCATAAGATTCCACTTCGATAGGAGGTTGAAGACCTTTCATGATATCCAACTGACGCAGGAGATAATCTTTGTCTCTAATGCGAGAAGTATCCAGATTTACACTGGCTTGTATATCATCGTTTTCATTGGTTAATATAGCCGGAATGGTTTTATTATCAATAATGACAGAAGCAATAAAGGTCAGATCAGCATCTTCGGGAGCATTATTAATGGCAATAAAGGCAGAAGCCCACAATTCAGCTTTATTGCGCTCTTGCTCAGCAATCTGACTGGCAATCTGATTGGTGTACAACAAAGAAATGATGACAATCACCAGCCCGGCAAGCACCAACATCATCTTCCAACGGGATTTTTTTTGATATATATCCATTTTTTAAATTCCAAATTCCAAAGTACATCAGGCTTCCAGCCTGACCAGACTAACAAATAAATTTCAAAAAAGAAAATTCCAAATTCCAATTGCCTCACCTTTCCGATAACTATCTGAACTCCATCCTGCGGCTGTTTGGCTTCGCCAACAACCTGGGTTTTGCTTAGTTATCGAATACCTAAATTCTAAAATCACCACAACATGCGCGAAAGGCTTCCTTTAGGATCGAGGCGCGCGAGGGGGAATTCCAAAATAAACAAAATCAAAAATCAATCTCAACATCCAGTTCAGGATCATACGCTTCATCAGGAATTTTCGACTGAATACTACTCGTTTCCTGATCCTCAGGCTTAGCTGCTTTTCCTTTACCCAGCGTAGGATTTGCCGTACTAGGTGTCGAATATGTATTGCCCGTCGAACTTTCGCCTTCATCCAAGGCATCATCAGGCTCATAGAGCGCATCAACGGAAAATTCCTGACTCACTTCCCGTCTTATTTTGGCATACTCTCGTTCCAGACCAGCCTGAAGCGTTTTATTATAGTCTTTTTTACTGTATTTAAACTCATAATCATCCAGTGTACCGATGACGTTGACATAAATATTAAACAAGCCTTTTTTCTTAGCTCTTTTAGGTTTTCGGGAAGGATTGAATTTTTTAAACTTATTCATCAAAACCTGTCCGGCATTTACTTTGATGAGGTAATCCATTTCATCCTCCATCGTATGCCTGCCAGAAAGGGTAAGGTTGGCGGCATTGGTTTGGATGTACATCGTCGGAATATAAAAAACGCCTTTTTTGATGGCAAATTGATTCTCTGTTTTGGAGAATTTCACCTTTTTTAGATCTTGTAATTTGATGTATTTTGAAAAGTCTTCCAGCATTTCAAAACCGACCAGTTCGCCACTGGTCAATTCTACATCAGCCAGTGTGTATAGCTTATCGTACAAAAAATCTCCTTTTTCATTCCAGTAAGCATTGATTTTTATTTTGGCATCCAAATCTCCGCGTACATGTTTATCCGTCAGGTATTCCTGCCCAAAACTTTCGGTCTGATAGAAAAACTGACGGGCGTCTATACCCTTACAGTAAATCTTGGCAGTGAGGTTGGGCTTTTCGTCAAAGGTAACGTCGCCACCCATTTGAAAATTGCCTTTCATTGCGTCTACGGTCACATCGCGTATCTTGAGCTTGCCTTTGCCCAGAATTAATTTGCCTTTGATATTTTTGGCGTTTATCTTATTATAATTTAATTGGTCAATATTGGCCTGAAATGTACCATCGAGCAAAGTAAACAAGCTTTCATTTTGCTCAACATCCACCTGTTTTAAAGAATCATAAACTGCTTCGGGTACATCGCCCTCTTCTACATCAATTTGAGTCAATGCCATCAACTCATCAAGGTCGAGTTGACTGCCAGTAAGCTGGGCATCAAACTTCAGCAGGGCTTTTTTAGTATTGGCCGAGTCAGCAAATAAGACAGGAATAATGTTTGTAAAAGTACCAGAAATAACGAGATCTGTACCAGGAGCTGTGATATTGGTTTCTTTGACGCTAAGTTGATTGCCTTGCAATACAAGCGAACCATCTTCAATGCTGATGTCTTCGCCGTTTAAGTCAATTTCAAAATCATTAAAATTCATTTTAGCATTGGCCCGAACCCGCGAAATACCATAAGGGTCAATCATGTCTTTATACTTACCAGAAACTTCTAGTTGTTCGATTTCAAATAAACCATCGCCATCCTTGAGCCCTGGAACATTGATGAAGCCATGCACAGCATCCATTGGTATATTTCCATTGAAACGAAAGCGAATATTGGGATCGTCAAGATTGGAAGCCAGCAGATCAAATTCAATGTTCTCGCCATGCAGGACACCTTTGAAGTCAGGAATTTCAAAATAACTTTTTACATTACTACCCGTAATAAAATTAGCGGTAAAGTCGGCATCCCGAAGATCATAATCAAGGCGCGGATTGGTAATCTTTCCATCCTGCAAACCAAATTTGATATTAACAGTGGGTGTCTTGTTGGCATTATATGATCCTTTAATCGTAGCATTAAAAAGAAAAGTTCCCTTACTTTCAAAATCTCCTAGCGACCTTTCATAAGAAGGAGGAAGCAAATCCAGCACCGAACTCAGACTGCAATCCTGCCCCTTGATGAGCAAATCATAATCAGTATCTTTACCTTTGGTTTCAATGAGACCGCCAATATCAAATGAATTGGTTTTATCAACTTCTACCACCACCTCCCGAAATTTATAGCTGCCATTTTTGAGATCAACATCAATGTCGGCATCATAAGATACATCTTTGCCCGTGAGGTATTGCTCGCCTTCCAATTCTATATAACCAGAAAATAACTCTGCCTTGCTGAGTAGTTTAAATTTGTCATCAGAAAATTCGCCGGAAGCAGAAGCCTGTTTGACATGGATTGCCATTTCCTGTTGTGTTACTTCGTCGATATAAATCAATTCTACATCTTTCAGCGAAGCATTTTCCAGCGAAAGCTGAAAGTCGCTGCTGCCATCAGATGTTTTTCCTGTGTCCTTGAAGATGTCATAACTGGCTTTACCATTTTTGTCGATGACAACGTGCATGGCACCACCTGTTATATCGACTGTTTTGATATTATATTGACCACTGAAAACACCCATTGCGCCAAAGCGCAAAGAAAGATTATCAGCTTTAAGTAAAGTGCCACTACCTCTTAACGCACCAGGAAGTGTTACGTTTTTGAGTACAAGAGAAGCCTCGGGAAAATCGGCAATCATCGAAAGGTCAAATTTGTCCACACGCAAATCGGTGACCAGACTTTTATTGAGTTCCCGAATAAATAATTCGCCCACCTGTTTTTCAAAAAACATTCCGATGATGAATAATACAAGGAGAACAGTCCCGATAAGAATACCGAGAGTAGATAATAATTTTCTAAGCATGATAATGTTGTTGGTATTGAGCAGTACAAAAGTCGTAAGTTTTGAGGAGAAAAGGAACTAAGTAGTCTTTCAAGTTACATAGTGTCGACCAAATTTCGCCAAATTACCCGACAGAATTAACTGGAAAGACTACTAAAAACCTGTCTAAAATTTGGAAACCGAACAACTCAAAGGGAATGTATTGAGTAATTCGCAACCCGCAACCCAATCAACCCGCAACCCGCAACCCGCAACCCGCAACTCGCAACTCGCAACCCGCAACCCAATCAACCCGCAACCCGCAACCCAATCAACCCGCAACCCAATCAACCCACAACCCGCAACCCAATCAACCCGCAACCCGCAACCCAACCAACCCGCAACCCGCAACCCGCAACCCAAACAACCCGCAACCCGCAACCCAAACAACCCGCAACCCAAACAACCCGCAACCCGCAACCCAATCAACCCGCAACCCGCAACCCAAACAACCCGCAACCCGCAACTCAAACAACCCGCAACCCAATCAACCCGCAACCCAAACAACCCGCAACCCAAACAACCCGCAACCCAATCAACCCACCAATAAACGCTGCCAAGCCTCCAAACCCATCTTCCGGGCAGTTTCCATATTTCGCAAGGGAATTTCTTCAGGATGAGCATAGTTTGTCAATGCCTTTTCTATGCTGTCTGCCCGCAGAATTTGTAATATCGGATAAGGAGAACGATTCGTATAATTGGCTAAATCATCTGCGCTAGTATCCGCAAATTGATAATCAGGATGAAAATGAGCCAGTTGATAAACGCCTTCATGTCCTGTCTCTATCAAAATATTTTCAGACAATTCTATTAAAGCTAAAAAAGACGAAAATTCCTCGAAAGGTGGCGCAGGAAGAATTAAAAGAGTCGTTTCAATAATCGGAGTATCATTCAGGCGCATCAATTCTAGCACAAAGGCTGCTGCCGTTTCCTCCATATCTTTCTGCACAATCTGATAATGAAGGCTGTCGCGCAAAACCTCACGTGCAGCAAAAGGACAGAAATTCAGCCCGATAACGACTTCTTGAATCCAGGCAGTTATTTGGCGGATAATTTCCGAATGGTCTGGTTGGGTATTCATGTAAATAGATAATAAATTTTGTGTCCTCACGTCTTTGCAGGAAAAATATTTTTTAAAATAACTTATCGAAGTTATTTCGTACACGTTCCTTGTCCTCTATTGAAGCTGTAAGATACGACTAAATATTTTAACACGGATTCCCTTAGAATCTGTAGAAAAGACAAAATAGTTTACAACTTTCATCAATGTTATTCCGTCTTTCTCAAGTGAATCTATGGGTGTTTCAGCACTTTATTGTGTCTCTTAGGAGAATAGTATTTATGAAAATATACCTTTCTTATAAGTGGACACTTTACACTTATTGTGCGTTTTCTGTTATAGAAAAGTTAATTTTTACTGACATTATCTTGACATTTTATTGTATTATGTGTCCGTAAAAACCTATTATTGCCGAATCATCCATTGCGAAGAATATCCCGAACCATTAACTAACTACGAAGTAAAATTTTAAGGCTTATGTGGCGTTTAGCTATCCTTATTTGTCTATTTGCAATACCCCAATGTATTACAGCCCAAATTTATAATAACCCTGGAGGAACAATTACGACTTGTTCGGGTACTTTTTTCGACTCAGGTGGAACAGCTGTAAACTATGCAAATAGTGAGACTACAGTCACGACATTTTGCGCGGCAAATCCAGGAGAATTTATGTCAGTCAATTTCAATATCTTTGATATTGAAGCTAATTTTGATTTTTTAACCATTTATAATGGACCGACAACTGCCTCATTATCATTGGGAACATTCACAGGAACGGTTAGCCCTGGAACAGTTACTTCAACAGATCCTTCTGGATGCTTAACCTTTGAATTTATATCAGATGGCTCCGTGACGGATATTGGATGGGATGCAACGCTTTCTTGTTTTATACCAGGAGCCTGTACAGGTGTTACACCAAATTGCTCACCTGCAATACCAGATAATTGCGCTTCAGCATGTGATCTGGGAACACTGACTTCACTCCCTACATGTGGAGTAACCACTTCTGTATTAAACACTTTTTGTTTGTCGAATGTCGGCGCAACTGCCGAAAATCCATATACTGCACTTGCAGCTTGTGATGATGGTAATGATATGCCCATTCCTTCTGCTGACGTATGGTACTCATTTGTAGCCACAGGTAATGAAATGAGCTTTACGATCACAGGAGCGATTGCCGACCCAAGTATAGGACTTTACGAGGGAACTGATTGCACCACATTTTTCGGAAGAGGATGCAATAATGGAACAGGAGGAGCAGTAACACTGAATGTCGATGGTATTAACGCAGGACAAACTTACTACCTGCAAATTTCCGGAGGAGATGAAACAGATCAGGGAGACTTTAACCTTGCTATGACCTCTACTAAAAATTGTGATGATTGTCTGCTGAATTCTGAATTTTCAGTGACACCACCACCAGTAAACAATTTATTCAACCCTGGAGATAACGTCACTTTTTGCTATACCGTAACCGAATGGAATCAGACCGCCGTAAACTGGATACATGCCGTTGTACCCGCTTTTAGTGCAGGATGGGACTTGACAACACTGGCGCCTGTTTCAGCAACGCCTTTATCTTGTGATGGCTCAGGAGTATGGATTTGGCAAAATGCTATACTTGGTACAAATGGAACAGCCGGAAATCCGGGAACTATTGGACCTGGCTATGTATATGACTCAAGCTTGGGTGGTCCCTTAGATGGAGATGGAGGAAATAATTTTGGAGACAACTGCCAGGGTATCGTTAATTTTGAATTTTGTTGGTCTATTTCAGTAGATGCAAATATCTGCTCATCGGCCAATACAAATTTGGCAGTTGATATTGATACTTATGGAGATAGCGAAACGGGATCTTGGATAAATGCAGGTTGTCTTGTCGATCCTGTCTATAATTTTTCCGCAGCTGTAGTCTGCTGTGCACCAGGGATGATTGCAACTACCCCAAGCACCTGCGCAGGAGCAAATGACGGATCCATCACAATGACAGGTAGCGGACAAGCTCCTTATGATTACGCATGGAGCGGTCCAGAGAATGGAACACAAACAAATGAACCTGGCGCTTATACCGAAACAGGACTTACAACAGGAACGTACTCCGTTTCAATAACAGATGATAATGGATGCCAAGATGTACAAAACATCACAGTAGCTGACCCCTCGGCTATTTTTGGCAGCATCAATGCAGGAGATATAACTTGTAATGGAGACGCTGATGGAACACTAATTTTGGCTGGAGGTGGTGGAACACCACCTTATGTATTTACTTGGAGCAATGGTTTCGCAGGTCCTGTTCAAAGTGGTGTTTCAGGTGGTATTTATTCTATTACGATAACGGATGCCAATATGTGTACATTCACAACCAGCGCAGAAGTAATCGAACCTGATGTACTCTTACCCACTGCAACAGGTACAGTAGTCCCTTGTAATGGTGGCAATTCATCTGGCGATATTTCCCTTACTGTAACAGGAGGAACAACGCCTTACACGTTCAACTGGGATAATGGAGCAGGCACAGCACAAAACCCGACAGGTCTTGCACCAGGCACATATAATGTTACAGTAACAGATGCCAATATGTGTACAGCAGCCACTTCAGCAGAAGTATCAGTGCCGCCCGCACTTACCGCATCTGCTACAGGCGAAACTTTATTATGTGCGCAAGATAATAATGGAGATATATCCCTCACAGTAGGTGGTGGCACGCCTGGCTATAACTTCCAATGGAACAATGGAGGAGGCTTTGTGCAAAACCCAACTAACCTGCCTCCCGGAATATATACAGTGACCGTAACCGATGCCAATATGTGTACCATAACTGCACAGGCAACAATAGACGCGCCAGCAGTACTGTCCACCGTAACCGCCAGCGGCATGCCGCCAACTTGTAATAATGGTTGCGATGGAACAGTAACCGTTAGCGAACCAACAGGAGGAACACCTCCATACACATATACCTGGAGTGATGGATTAGGAACAGGACAAACAATCGCAGGAACAGCCTGTGCAGGAGGAGTAAGTTATACCGTTACAGTATCCGATGCTAATGCTTGTTCTGTAATATCCAGTGTCTCTTTATTTAATCCACCTCCAATGGCAACAACGGTCACACCAGCAGGACTGGTTTGTGATGGAAATAATGACGGAACGGCAACAATATCCGTAACCAACGGAACAGCACCATTCACTTATGTATGGGATGATGGAATGACAATAATGACTGGAACAGGACCAACAATAACAGGTTTATCAGGAGGTAATTATGACTTAACGATTACTGATGTCAATGGCTGTATGGCAATAACAAGCATGACTGTACAGGCAGCACCCGCAGTCACTGCAACAGCAGCTCAAGATAGCGGAATTTCCTGTAATGGGGAAAGTGATGGTACTGCCACTGTAACGATCATTACAGGTACACCAACTTATACCTACAACTGGGATAATGGAGAGTCAGGAGCTACCGCAACAATGCTTGGCGCAGGTACACACACAGTTACGATTACAGATATGAATGGCTGTATAGGCACAACAGATGTCCTCATTACTGAGCCGCCAGTACTCACCCTCGCAGCCACGCTCAATCAGGATGCCAGTTGCACAGGAGACACTGATGGTTCTGCCACAGCCACAGCAGCAGGAGGAACACCGAATTATACTTATGATTGGGACAATGGAGAATCAGGAGCTACCGCAACAATGCTTGACGCAGGTATACACACAGTTACGGTCACTGATCTTAATGGATGTATAGAAACAACAACGATTACAATTGGAGACCCAGCACCGCTAGCGGCTTCAGGACTTGGTGAAGGTCTATTATGTAATGGCGATACAGATGGCGATATTTCCCTTACGGTAAATGGTGGAACAACACCTTATATGTTCAACTGGACAAATGGAGGAGGCACAGACCAAAACCCAAGCGGACTAGGAGCAGGTGTCTATGATGTAGTCGTCACTGATGCTAATGGATGTATAATAACTGCCACCGCCGAAATCACCGAACCAACATTACTCGGTTCAAGTGTTTCTCAAGATAATTCTGTTTTATGTACAGGAGAAGGAAATGGAGCAGCAACAGTAAATGCAAGTGGTGGTACACCACCTTATAGTTATAACTGGGACAATGGTGAAACCACTGCTTCGGCTACAATGCTAGATGGTGGCCTTCACGATGTAACAATAACAGATAATAATGGATGTATTGTATTTGCAAGCATCACGATAGGAGAACCCGCAATATTAACCTCCTCTGCAACAGGAGTAGATTTACTTTGCAACGGAGAAACAGGCGATATTACCCTTACGGTAAATGGCGGCACAACACCTTATACTTTCGTTTGGACAAACGGAGCAGGCACCGATCAAAACCCAACAGGACTAGGAGCAGGAACTTATGATGTAGTCGTCACAGATGCCAGCGGCTGTACCGCAACAGCAACTGCCGACATCACCGAACCAGCAGCCCTAACCGCAAGCGCAACAGGCGAAGCCCTATTATGTAATGGCGATACAGACGGGGATATCACCCTTACGGTAAATGGCGGCACAACACCCTACACCTTCCAATGGGACAACGGAGCAGGTACAGACCAAAATCCAACAGGACTAGGACTTGGAACCTATAACGTCACAGTAACGGACGCGAATGCTTGTGTAATATTTGCGACAGCAGACATCACGGAACCAACAGCTTTAACCGCTAGCGCAACAGGCGAAGCCCTAAGTTGCAATGGGGATACAGACGGCGATATTACCCTTACGGTAAATGGCGGCACAACCCCTTATACCTTCCAATGGGACAATGGAGCAGGTACAGACCAAAATCCAACAGGACTAGGACTTGGCACTTATAACGTCACGGTAACCGACGCGAATGCTTGTGTGATATTCGCGACAGCCGACATCACCGAACCAACAGCATTAACAGCCAGTGCAACAGGAGTAGATTTACTTTGCAACGGCGAAACAGGCGATATTTCCCTTACGGTAAATGGCGGCACAACACCTTATACTTTCGTTTGGACAAACGGAGCAGGCACCGACCAAAACCCAACAGGACTAGGAGCAGGCACTTATGATGTAGTCGTCACAGACGCCAACGGCTGTACCGCAACAGCAACAGCCGACATCACCGAACCAGCAGCATTAACCGCCAGCGCAACGGGCGAAGCCCTATTATGTAATGGCGATACAGACGGGGATATCACCCTTACGGTAAATGGCGGCACAACACCCTACACCTTCCAATGGGACAACGGAGCAGGAACTGACCAAAACCCAAGCGGACTAGGACTTGGTACTTATAATGTAACAGTAACAGACGCGAATGCTTGTGTAATATTTGCG
>CALFBH010000092.1 GCA_937951615.1 uncultured Saprospiraceae bacterium
CTAAGCGCACTAAGAAACACTAAAACTAACCAGATAAAAAGAACACAAAGGAAAATTCATTCGTGTTCTTTACGCTATACAAGCCGATGGCTATCGGCTTCATGTCCTTTAGTGCGCTTAGTGGTTTAAAAAATATTTTTAAAGGAATATTTTATAACTAATAACTAATTAACCAATCACTAATAACGCCAATTTAAATAAATTAAACCATTGGTCTGTCTTTTTTCATTACAGCTCCTCCAATCAATGAAACAATAAACCCAAAAATAGGTGTTGCGATTAAAGACATTAAAGCCATACCCTTAAATCCAGTAAACATAGTAGTCATTGGGAGCATCTGCTCTATCTGTTCATCAGTCATCCCAGCTTCTTCCCATTGCCCAACTATCATGTCTATCATTTCTCCACCCAGCCCTGGATCAATTACATTAAATAATAAAGCAGACCAAATCAGACCGATTACGCCCATAATAATTGCAGTCAATACACCTACCCCAAGACAGCGACCATAAGAAATATATCCGCCAAGATCATTGTCACGATGCCCTCTGATCGCAAGCACAATAATTGTAATACTAACAATCGAACTCACTACGCCAATTATGGATGAAATAGTACTTGCCATTCCGGCGAGATAAGATATCAATCCACAAACGATACTAATTCCGCCTCCAATCAGTCCATAACGCAATGCTGTTGGAAATGGAGAAACATTTTTTACATTCAGCCCGTCCATATTGTCTAAAGCCATGATAATAAGATTTATGATTAGTTAATAAATGATTTTAAAGTTACATTATTTTATTAAATAAATGAAATCACATATTTACTTTCAGCCAAATATATAATATTTCAGAATTGCTTTGAGGCCTTACCATTATTGAAAGTAGCCAGCACTTTCCCCTTGAGTTGTTTGCCCATAAAAGGAGTATTTCTGGATTTGGAGTGGAGGTCTTTTTCACAGAGTATCCATTCTTTATCAGGGTTAAAAAGACATAAATTGGCTTCATTGCCCTCAGCAATCACAGGCATATCCAGCCCTAATAACTGGCGTGGCGCAATCGCAAGTTTAATGACCAGTTCTTCTATAGTTAATGTCTTTTCCAGGTAAGTTCGACAGGTAGCCAAAGTAGTTTCCAGTGCAATGACTCCAGGTTTGGCATACACAAATTCCAGTTTTTTGCCTTCTTCATCTTCTGGTGTATGATTGGAGCAGATGCTGTCTATTGTACCATCTTTCAGTCCTTTTTTCAGGGCTTTTATATCTTCTTTTTCGCGTAGGGGCGGCATTACTTTCAAATGCGTATCAAAGCCCGTCAGCGCAGTATCGTCAAAAATAAAATTCATGGGGTTCACGGAAGCTGTGACCTGCAATCCATTCTTTTTAGCTTGTCGTATCAGGTGTACTGAATTGCTACAGGACACATTGGCAACATGCAGGCGGGAATTGGTGTATTCCAAGAGGTATAAATCGCGTTGTAGCATTAGTTCTTCCGCCAGTGCTGGAATACCTTTCATGCCCAAAGATGTACTGACTGCCCCTTCGTGCATTTCGCCACCATGCGAGGTGTCAGGATCGAGGGGTTGATTGATGATAACACCATTAAATGGCTTGACATACAAGAGGCTGCGCATCATGAGACCACTATTATCAATGGAGTGATGCCCGTCAGAAAAAGCGACTGCACCCGCTTTTTGCATATCATAAATTTCAGTAATTTCTTTGCCTTTACAGTCTTTGGAAACGGCACCTATCGGATACAAATCGACCAGACTATCTTGCGCATAATTCCGAATATAAAGGACTTCTGCTTTGGCATCAACGACAGGATGGGTATTGGGTGTACAGGCAATCGCCGTAAATCCGCCCGCAGCCGCAGCCGCAGTCGCAGAACTCAAGTCTTCTTTATGCTCAAAACCAGGATCACCAACCTGCGTACCAATGTCCATAAAACCAGGTGACAGATAAGCATTGTCCAGTTTCCAGGATTCCGCTTTTTTATTGGTAATTCGTTTGCTAATCTTAACAATCTTTCCCCGCTGAATCAGTACATCTACCACCTTACCATTAT
Organism: uncultured Saprospiraceae bacterium; assembly: GCA_937951615.1. Classification (GTDB taxonomy): domain Bacteria; phylum Bacteroidota; class Bacteroidia; order Chitinophagales; family Saprospiraceae; genus JAHDEO01. The sequence continues at coordinate 2,073 of CALFBH010000092.1, forward strand.
GTGGTGAGTTGGGGTCAATAATCTTGACTTGTTTTAGTAAAATCATTTATCATTTCTGAAGTTAGCGGCTCAATACGATGTCCACTAATTGCTTGTTCATAACATCTGCATTATCATCAAAGAAATTCAAATCAATTCTGTTCAATTCAATGCCCTTAGTCACCAGATAATTCTGGATATAGTACACACGTTTTCTAGTAATTTGCTGGTGAAAATAGCTCGTGCTTTCATCAGCTTTTGTGTGTCCCTGAAGGCTCGCTTTCAATTCGGGAAAACGATGCATCGTTTGTACCAACATATCCAATTCAGGATATAAAGTCTTTGCTACATAATAAGCCTCATCTTCAAATTCAAACTTAAGTTCTTTGTTGGAATCAATGGCTTCATCTGCCGAGCGATAAGCAACTACTGGTGCTGTAACGACATTCGGATTCAATGTGATTTGACTTTCTTCTGTACTGATAATTTCCTCAACAGAAGATGTAACGACGCTTGGAGTCAAAGGTGCTTTAACTACTCCTGTTTCTGGTGCAACTTCTATTACTTCTACTGCAGGAGTGTCTGGTGTCTCAGCAACAACTTCTACGCTTGGTGTCTCTGGCGCAACTTCTACTTCCATTGCTGGTGTGGTGACTTCCGGTGCTGTAACTTCTACTTCTACAACAGGTACTTCTGCTGGCTCACCAATAATAACTTCTACTGGACTATACTTATTTTTTTTGCGTTTTTTGCGCTTGCTTTTAGTCGTTTCTACTGTTGGCATTTCTACCGCTACTTCTGGTTCTTCTACTTCCACTTCTACTTCCACTTCCACTTCTACAACTGGTGATTCCACCATTACTTCTGGTTCTTCTACCTCTACTTCAACTTCCGGCATTGCGGGAGCTTCTACTTCTACATCAAGCACCGCAGGATCTACGGCTATTTCCGGATTTTCTATTTCCACTTCTACGGCTGGCATTTCGGGAGCTTCTATTTCTACATCGAGTGCCGCAGGATCTACTGCTACTTCTGGATTCTCTATTTCTACTTCTACGACTGGCATTTCCGGCTCAGTAATTTCAACTTCTTCTTCAGGAAATGAGATGGGATCAATATTTCCTACTACGACTTCGACTGAAGGTACTTCTGGTTCGCCGATAACAACTTCTGGCACATCGACTCTATTCTTTTTGCGTTTTTTACGCTTCTTCCGTCCGGTTTCTACTTCTGGTGTTTCTACCGAAATAGCAACTTCGCCTTCTGCTTGTTCAACAGCGACTTCTACTTCTGGCATTTCTGGCACTTCCACTACTTCTGTGTCAGGGCGAGGTGCTACATCTACCCCAAGACTAATAGCTGGACGATCTGGTCGTTCTGGTCTGTCTTCTCTAGTTTCTATTTCAAGATTAGGCTCAATCACTATACCAGGCTCTTCTATTTCCACTTCTACTACTGGTGTTTCTACCTCAACTTCCACCTCTGGCATTTCGGGTGTTTCAACTTCTACTACTACAACTTCTGGTTCTTCTATCTCCACTTCAATTTCTGGCTCCTCGATTTCTACTTCGACCATTGGTGTTTCTATCTCAACAACTACTTCTGGCTCTTCTATCACTACTTCTCCATTTGCTTCAGCTTCTCTGTCTGCAATAGCTTTAGCCAGTCTTTCTTTTAAGGTCATTTCTACCTCAGGCTCTTCTACTTCTACATCAAGTGCAGCAGGATCTGCGGCTACTTCTGGCTCACCAATAACTACCTCAATATCCTTCGATCTTCTTTTTTTACGTTTTTTACGCTTAGGCTCTTCTATCGCAACTTCGACATCTGGTGTCTCAACTACAACTTCTACTTCTGGCATTTCCGGCGTCTCTACTTCTACTATAACTACTTCTGGTTCTTCTATTTCTACTTCTGGCATTTCCACCACTACTTCCGGCTCTTCTATCGCAACTTCAACTTCCGGCATTTCGGGAGCAGCTGGTTCTTCTATTCTTTCTGCGACAGGAGGCTCCAACTCAACAGTTTCCACCACAACGATAGCTCCTTCTTCTTCCGAAACTTCTATGTCTATTTTTGGAGTTTCTGTTTCTACTTCAATTTCGGCTACTGGTTCTTCGGGAGTATTCCAGGGAGTGACTACTGTTGAGTAAGCTGGTTTCTTGCGTCTCTTGCGCTTAGGTTCTTCTATGGCTACTTCGACAACTTCTGGTATTTCAGGCACCGTTATTTCTACTTCCGCAACTGGCATTTCTGGTGTTTCCACTTCAACTTCCACGCTTGGCGTTTCTACTTCTACCGCTGCTTCTGGGCGTGGTGCGACATCTACACTTAACATCGGACTTTCAGGTTCTTCGACTATAATTTTAGATCCTGGTGCAACAGCTTCCACCTCAATACTGCTTCCCTTTTCCATTGCTACATCGCCACCAGCTTCCATGCCCAACGAACGCTCCAGTGCTGCAATTTCTTCTGCGAGAATTTTTCTTTCTCTATCTAATTGACGAATACGCGCCAATTCTTCAGCCGTTTCTTCTCGAATTTTTTGCTCTATTTTTAAAGTATCTCCTCTGTCATTTAGAACAACAGTAGTTGTCTCACGAATAATCGTCGGACCTTCTACTTTATTATACTTCTGCTTTTTGGTTCTCTCCGAGAAAGGCAGTTGCCGTCCTGATGATGCTCTATGTCCAAAATTATAATGCAGAGAAACCGTGCTATGTGTATAAAGGTCATTTGCACCATTTTCATTTCCACGATAAATCTGGCTTTGGTGCGAAGGATCTGCTGCATATTCCTGCAATGCACTGGTATAATCTGTTCGGTAAGTTCCACTGACATCATCCAGATAATCTGTAAATGTGTAGTGTAATTGTGTTCCTACATTCAGGTTTACATAATCGCTTAAGCGAAATTTCAAACCTAAACCAATTGGAATATTCAATACAGTCGTATTATAACCTGCATCTGATTCGGTATTCAACTCGGTTACATTGGTTTCAAATTCGCCATCCTGTAGAATAATTTCTGCGTCTGGCGAACCTTCCTGTAAAGTACGTATGGTATTATCCGACCAATAATGGTAGCGGGCATCATTATCATAAAACAAATCTGCATAAACTGCAAAATTGGTGAGGCCTGCTCCTATAGAAAAGAAAGGAGCAATAACAGCGTCTTCTTTCATGATTCTGCCGTTATCCAGATAAAAGATACCCATCAAACTAAAATCGTTGATGCGCGTCTGTGCATTTAATGCCCGTCCAAAATTTTCATGCTCCGTTTGGAGTTGATTGCTAAAATTAGCTTGTCGGTCATTTGTCGTAAAGCTACCTTTACTAAAAGCTGCCCGCAGTCCAAATCCTGGCGTTACCATTCGCTCTACACTCCCTCCGATACTTAATCGAAGATTGCTAAAAGGGCTGGCTAAAAATTCTGTCTGTGGATCTAATATTCGACTATTGAGGTCACCATAATAACCTATATGTCCAGTATGAATACCAATACGCCATTGGTTTTCGTCCTGTTGGGCAATACTGATTCCGCTGATAAAAAAACACAGAATCAGAACAATGGATACTTTTTTCATAGTAGATGGATGTTGAGAATACTTCATATCGTTCATAAATTTCTTCATAGTTAATAATGGGATTTTAGCTTGAATAGTGGATCGAAGTAAAGATATTGTGACTTTAAACTACTTGCAAAGATACACTGTTAGTAAAATTACAAAGAAAAAATCAAAGAGGAATTGAGTATTGAAGCTTTATTTAACGTAGAATCTGCTTTTGGGGACTATAAAATGACAAAAACATGGAAAATATCTGGACATACTTAAAACGCATATTCCAAGAATCGGAAGAAAGTTCGCCTGTCCGTCCTTTTATTCATGAGGAAATTATACGGGGGGCATTAGAAGTACAAGCTTATGAAGAATGGAAACAAAGCCTCGATCGCCATCGTTTGCTCAACAGCCTCAGCGATGAATACGCCACTTACCGAATTGATGCCAGGCAAGTAGATAAATCGCTGGATTTTCTGGATACCCCTTCGATGAAAGGTTTTGTATTACATGGCAGATCTGGCAAATATAAACGCCGGGATATGGTTTTTCTATTCGACTATTTAAAGGAAAAAGTATTACAAAATAGTTACACCTCTTATATGTCTGATCGTAGGACTTATAAGCGCAACAAGCAGATGGAAACCAAAGAACGCCACTACCTCAAACCACGTGTTCAATTGGACAGCAAAGAGAAAATCAATCAGCAATTTGGCAATATTCGCATTGAGCTATTATACAAAGATGATGTATTGATAAATTTACAATTCAGCGCAACAGGCTATAGCGACCACTTATTTAAAGACGCAGCGGATTTCAAAGATTTGATGGGCTTGCTTGTTGAATGAGAGAATGAGAAACTATATATTGACGGTGATGGGGGAAGTGGGCGTGTCCACTTTAATGGACACGCCCACCGACCATTTCTATATTGTTTGATTATTGAAATTATTATAACAATTCCACAATCACACAATCTCTACAATTACTCTCTATTCAGATTCGCAGAAAAACCTATAATATCCAGTGTGACAACATCACATTCGTTTCTGGTTACAGGCAAAGTCGCTTCTATAAACTGTGCACCACTAGCTGCACGAAGGTATAAGCTATCCATAGTAGCTACGACTGAATAAGTTTTCTCATTCAATACTGTTCCATTAATTTCACCACCAATCAAGGCGTCATTAGGATCAATCAATGTACCATCAGTTTGAAACTCAACAGAATTTCCGTCAAGGGCTACTTTCCACGTACCGACGATGTTATCCGCCAAATCAGGAGCTACACATTCGTCCTCTTTACAAGCAGTCATTGCGAGAACACCGCACAATAAGATAAGTGCAATCTTTTTCATAGTTATATTTTTAATGAATTAATAAAGAGTTCCTGACAGCAAATTCTACACCAAGTTTTAAATCAACTCCCGCAATCGAAATTGTAGTTTTATTTTTTTGCCATTTCGGTACACTATCATTCGGATACGTTTCCCTGATTTGCCTTGAAGCATCCGGGTCAGTTGTTGTAAAGTAATGGCACGGCTGCCTTGAAGGTTGATGCGAATAATTTCATCATTGGGCAATATCCCCGCCTCGGCAGCAGGAGAGTCAGGCAGGACTTTTTGTATAATATAATTGCGCAAATACGCACCGGCAGCCAGAATGACCAGCCCGCTTTTGTCTTGCTGAAATCTACGATTGTATTTCCGATTGGGTTTGAGGTAGAGTTTTTGTTTGTGATAATCAAAGATCACGGTAAAGCGATTCAGCAATTCCGCACCAATCAGTCCTTCCCGATCATCAATGTAAACGCTATCCATGGTATTCGTTAAGTCTTGGAAATGTGTTACTAAGTTTTGAAATTCAAAAGGCGGCAAAGCAAGTCGATTGACCCGCCCCATCATGCCCTCTAGCTCGCCGCCCAGCCCATGCGCCACGCTTCCGCTGATGACATGCTCTGGCAACTTAACTTGTTCACTAACATTGGGATGTAGCATGAGTCCCAGACTCGCTCCGGTATCAATCAGCAAATATGGGTTCAAATTTTCCTCGCCTATACGCAAGGGTGCGTAGATATAAGGCTTGCTGCCGTTAATCATAATATCAAGCGTCTCAAATCCAGGCTCAAGCACAAAAGCTTCCCGTTCATAGAAGGTCAGCGTATTTCGATTATAGTCTATTTTTACAATAAATCGTTTAAAAATATCAGAACCTAATATCCCATGTATGGGTACTCCAATGACGCTTTCAAGCTGTACATAATCTTCTGCCAGTACGACTATTGTTTGATTTTTTAAATATACATTGGAAATCCGTAAATCCATCTGTGGTACCAGGTAGGCAGTCAGTTGGGTGGTCATATCTGAACCAACCAATTTGATCTGTCGGTCGACAGTTATTTTCGACTGCGGTACATAACGTTTTTGAGTGAGCATCGTGTATTGTGCCCCTGTATCGACAATAAAATTAAGTACTTCTCCGCGATTAAACCAGATGGGAATAATAATGAGGTTGCTGTGTTTTTCAAAAGGAATAACTGCCGTTTTTTTATTGCCTGCCAATTCGATACCATAAGACTGTGCAGGTATATTTGTACACACACAAACAAATATCAACAGGATAAAAAGGCGGACTTTTGTCATATATCAAAGATACAAATTATGTTTTAATTGTGATTCCAATCCAGCAATCACACCATCATCCTCGCGCAGGTAAAAACACTTCCGCCATCATGCATCGCGCACTGCCGCCGCCATATTTTTCTATGGTATAAATAGGGCTGTGTAAAATGCGGGCATAATGTTCAATCTGCTTGACTTGCGTATCATTGAGTGATTTAAAAGCCTGCTCTGACATGACCATAAATGATTCGCCGTCTGCATTTTCTACCTGGAGCATATTGCCTGCAAACTGATTCATCTGCTCCAGCGAGATCTCGATAATTTCTTTTCCGGTTTCCCGAAAATAATAATGCAGTCGCGCTTTTTCCTGCTCGTCTCGAATAGTATCCAGACAAATTACAACAAATTGATCGCCTACTGCCATCATCACATTGGTATGGTAAATATCTACGCCTTCAGCATTCACCGCCCGAAACTGGACTTTTTCATATTCTGCCCATTCGCAAAATTCATTCAGTAAATCGGGGGCTGTACGTGGACTCAAACAGGCATACACCAGTCGATGCACCCGATCGAAAATCAAACTGCCCGTTCCTTCCAGAAATTTGTCCTGCGATTCGTAATGACTAAAGTCAATCTGGCGTTTCAAATCAAACTTTTTGGATAAAGCATCCAGAATGTCCGGTCTGCGTTCAGTACGGCGTGTTGGTGCGCACATAGAATACGTCACTACTGTTCCATTGCTATGAAAAGAAACCCAGTTGTTGGGGAAAACTGCATCTGTTTTGATTGGCTGTGCTGTATCTTCCACCACTATAACCTGTATATTTGCTTCACGGAGTGTTGCCACAAAAGCATCAAATTCACGAATGGCTTGTTCTTTGATTTCGGCAATACGTTCTGCACCTGCTTCTTGTTGAAAAGCATTACTTTTTGCAGTTTCTGGATTAAATCCAAAATTAGCTGGACGAATCATCAGGATTTTTGAGGTGGTTTGTTTACGTTTTATCAACATGTTTTTATCTTTTTGCTTACGCAAATTACAAGTAAATATTGGCTTTGCAAAAATGTATTTTTTCTCGTCAGGGCGCAAAGCTATAAAGTTTGTTTTTTCTGCGGGGCTTATTTTTGAACTATTCCTTATCTTCGCGAATCAGACAGCATTATTGTTTCATTGTAGGATGGCTTCATTGTTGAAATTGCTTCATTGCTATTGTTTTTTGTTCCGCAAAAAATCACTATAACAATTTCACAATCACACAATCACACAATTTCACAATCACACAATCATAACAATCCATTTCCATTGCTCATAAAAGGAAACATACAACGCTCTCGCGCTGGACAAGGTCCGCTCATCTGGCTATTGACTTTAGTCGGCTTGTCCATTTTATTTCTGATTGGCTATCCCTTACTGTTAGTGCATAAGGCGAGTGAGCAAAAAAATGTCTTTGTCAGTTGTGACGCCGAAGAGGTAGAAGGTAAGTATTTCCTTACGGATAATAATGTGAAAGTATTTGGAAGTAATTTGCAATCCTCTGCATTTAGCCGCAGCGGAACACATTCAGTTAAGCTAGATGCTGAAAATGCTTATGGATTTACAGTGGAGTTGGATAATCCACCTGCCGCCACGCTCTATTCCTGCGAGGTATGGAGGTACACCAAAACTGCTGGTAAGGTCGATCTGGTGGTTTCTGGTCAGCCGGGCGATTTTTATGCACAATCGGAAAAAGTGATGGAAATACAAGGGAAATGGGAAAAAGTACAACTTATTTTCCAGACACCAGCCAAAGCTTTAGATCACATAAAAATATACGCATGGGCAAACAGCAACGAGGGTGTTTATCTGGATGATTTATCTATCAGACCCCTTAAAAATACAATGGCGACCATAGATAGCCTGCCTTTCGATCAAATTTCTCTGTTTGTCGAACCACAGGAGTTTAAAAAATTAGATAATAAAAAACAGGCTGCCTCAGAAATCGGTCTACTGGTTTCTGCCGATGATGACTGGGTAAAAGGCAAACTGAAAGACGATAGAGATGGTTTTGAAACCGATATCACATTGCGGCTGAAAGGAGACTGGACCGACCATTTGAGAGGAGATAAATGGTCGTTTCGGATCAAGACCGAGAAGGATAAAAGTTTTAAACGACTCAAAACATTCTCTATTCAGCACCCTTCCACTCGTTCTTATATGCGGGAATGGCTCTACCACCGTTTCCTCCAATCGGAAGATGTACTAACACCTCGCTACGATTTTATACGCGTCACGCTCAATGGACAGCCACGCGGTATTTATGCGATAGAAGAGCATTTTGAAAAACAATTACCAGAGTATAATAAGCGAAGAGAAGGACCCATTTTAAAATTTTCGGAAGAAGCCTACTGGCAGCTTATTCTGCAAAGAAAAGCTACTGGTGCAAAAATGGTTCAGGATCATAATGCCAATGCGCTGAACAGCGGTGTGATACGTGGATTCAAGGAAAGCAGCCTCATGGCAGACAGCACTCGACTCAGCATTTATACCGAAGCCATTCGGAAATTATATGCTTATAAAAATGGAACTCAGCCAATTGAAGACGTTTTTGATATTGAAAAAACAGCCCGCTATTTTGCCACGATGGACTTGTTTAATGCCCATCACGGGCTGACCTGGCACAATAGCCGTTTTTATTATAACCCGGTCATCAGAAAACTAGAACCTGTCGGTTTTGATGGTTTTGGTGAAACGTCGGGCGATTATGTGCGTCCCTTTCTGGCTTACCATTATAACACGACTCAAAAAGTAGAAACCGAACCTTATAAACAATTATTTGCCAGTCCGATTTTTATGGATGCCTATATCAAAGCCCTGCTGCGGTACTCCGACAAAGAATTTGTGCAGATTTTTCTTGCCAATATCAAAGAAGACCTAGACAATCGAAAAGACCTATTATTATCAGAATTTCCCGATGCTTTTGTAGATGCTAGTTATATTGTAGAACGGGCGAAAAAAATCAGGCTACACCTCCTGCCACTTGGCGCAGAATCAGTGCGGGCACATTGGGATGCAGCATCGAAAAAACTCTACGTTCGCAATGCCCATGCAGTTGGTTTGCGGGTAGTTGGGTATAGCTTTGGCAAAAATAGCGACATTGGAATCCCACCAGTTTACATGCAGATGCAACAACGCAATGCAGTCCCAAAATTCCATGAAATTCCATTTAAAAATACACCAGGAAAAACACCTCGTTTTGTAGATTACCAAATGGCAGGACTGGATTCTGTGTATCGCACGCCTGTATTGGCAACGCCCATACCCATTTTTCAGAAAACTAAAACAAGCACAGCCACCTTGCCCGATTTTGTAATAGAAGAAGGCAATACCATCAAAATTCCAGAAGGCGAGTTTACACTCAATCAGTTGATGGAAATTCCTGCCGGCAAAACGCTCTGGCTGGATGCCGGGGCAAAAATTGTCTTGGAAGAAGGCGCAGGCATCCTGTCGTACAGCGCGGTACAATTGCGCGGTACAGCCGACAATCCCATTGTCATAGAGGCAAAAACAGCACAAAATTCCGGCTTCACCGTCTTACAGGCAAAAGAAGAATCAATGGTCAGCCACGCCATTTTCAAAAACCTCAATGCCCTACAAAAAGGAAGTTGGAATATGACTGGCGCAGTCACCTTCTACGAATCGCCCATCACCATCAACCGTATGGTCGTAACAGACAATCAATGTGAAGATGCCGTAAACCTGATTCGCTGCCATATCCGCATCCAGCAACTCAAGATCATCAATGCCCTCCGCGATGCCCTCGACGGTGATTTCTGCACCGGACAAATCGACAATATAGAAGTCATCAACCCCGGCAATGACGGACTAGATTTTTCAGGCAGCCAGCTACATATTGTTAATTGTAACATCACACAGGCAGGCGACAAAGGCATCAGCGTAGGCGAAGAATCCACCGTCAGTATCGGAAAAGCGACAATCAATGGTGCAGTAAGTGCCTTAGCCTCCAAAGACCTCTCAAAAGTGTATGTAGATGAAATCAACATCAAAAATTGCACCCGCGCTTTTGCTGCTTATCGCAAAAAACCGGAGTATGGACCAGCTACGATTGAAGTGAAGAAATATACTTCGGAAGGGGTGAAGTTTTTGCAGGCTATTGAGAAAGGGTCGAAGTTGGTCTTGCCTTGATGTTTTTTTGGACTACGAGTTGTGTACTTTAAGGGTTTACAGTCTCTATGATGCAGCTAGATCATATAGTAATTTATTATTGAAAAACGCTGGAAGCATAAAAAAAGCTCCTAAATGGAATAAATCTTATCTGAATAAAAGCGAAATTAAGCCACTATAAAAAAAAGCCCAGCAATGCCAGGCTTCAATTTTTTCAAAAACGCCACATCCAGTTGAATTTGAATTTGACGTTTGCATTTGAATTTATTAGTTCAAATCAGATAACTTGTCTTTCAGCGCTTCAATAGTGTTCTTTTGCGCACCGATTTCGTCCTGCTTCACGCCCTGCTCCACAAAATTCTGGTCAATATCTTTTTCGCGGGCAATAATCGTTTCTTTAGCTTTCTCGATATCCTGCTCGTAACCTTCTTTTTCTTTACCTAATTTTTTCAAATCACTTTCCAGTTTTTTCATCGCTTTTTCTTCTGCTTTGATTTCATCTTCCAGCATATCGCGAGCAACAATCAGTGCAAATTCATACAATTGTTTTTCGACGACTTTAAACTCTGCAGGATGCTGTTCTGAATGCAGAAATGCGCCACCTAGATCATACCATACTGTGATGATACTGCTTGTGCCACTTGCCACCACTCTGGCATACACATCAAAATCATTATTACTTAATGATTTGTATTTGGCATTGTCAGTGAAAATTTCTCCACTTTTTTTATCATATTTAGTTTTGCCTTTCAGCGTTTTGCTGGCAAATTTTTCCCAGGCTTTTTGTACATCTTTCTGACCTGTTTTCGGCAATTCCATTGACAAAGAATTATAAGAACCCTGGCTCATCAATTGTATGCCTTCTTCGATAAATTGTGCAAAGCTGGCTGAAATACCAAAGACCATAAGCAATGCAAGTACTGTAAATTTCTTCATGATAAATGTAATATTATTTTAGGTAAAGTAAAACTAAATAAGTTTAAGTACAAGTTTAAGATTAAGTTTAAATAGAACCTTTATATTCACTTTTCCATATAGGAACGTGAAATGTCGAAAAGTGTCACATTAGAACGCTCCGTTTAGAACATGTTCTTAATCTCTTATTAAGCCTTGCTATAAAAAGTGTTGCCTCTGGCAATACCCCATTTAAAACTTAAACTTAGTCTTAAACTTAAACTTACTATCCATATAATATGCCAAATTAACTTTCACATAACAAAATAGTGTGCCTTAGATTCGTCTTTATAGCTGAACACTTATAATTTTGACACAAATTTTAGCAAAAATATGCAGCCATTTCGTTCCGTCTTATTTGTTTTCATCAGTCTATGCACTTTAGTCTTGTACGGTTGTGCCAATCCCATTCGTCCCGATGGAGGGCCGCGCGACAAGCAGGCACCTAGGGTAGACTCGACCAGTTCGACACCATTTTCTTCTACTAATTTTGATGAAAATAAAATCGTCATCACTTTTGATGAATGGGTGCGACTCAAAAATCCACAGACACAAATTGTCATTTCGCCACCACCGGAAAAATTCCCAGAGGTAAGAGTAAAAGGCAAATCCGTCGTGATGGAATTTGAAGAGGACTTGCGTCCAAATACCACTTATACCATCAATTTTGGGGAAGCAGTCGAAGACCTGACAGAAAGCAATAAAGCCAAAGACCTGCGTTTTGTTTTTTCAACGGGCAATGAAATTGATTCCCTGTTTGTCCGAGGAACAGTCGTAGATGCTTACACAGGCGAAGGGCAGGAAGATGTATTGGTGATGCTTTACGCAAATATGGAGGACTCCGTTATTTATAAAGAAAATCCATATTATTTTGCACGAACGAATGGCAGTGGCAGTTTTACAATTGAAAATCTAAAAGAGGGCAAATACAAAGCCTTGGCTTTAAAAGATGAAAATTTCAATTACCGATTTGATTTGGAAAGTGAACAAATTGCTTTTTTAGAAAAAGAAATCCTGCTGACCGACAGCTTTGCTAGTGCTCTCCGTTTTTTGCTATTTCAGCAAGCACAGCCTTTACAATTGAAAACTGCCGAAGCAACACAATACGGACGAATCCGTTTTGAATTGACTGAACCTCCACAGAAAATCAACTTGCAACACCTGACCGATGAGCGTGGTTTTTCCAATTATGCAGAAATAGATGCAGATTCTATCCTCTACTGGTACGACATGCCCACAAGTCCAGATAAGCAGCAATTTGTACTGTTTTCCGAAGCAGATTTTCGGGACAGCATTGAAGTCAGTGTACCCACAAAAGACAAATTTCTGGAAAGCAAACCCAAAGTCAAACTAATGTTCCGCACCACTTCCAGCGCACCAGCCAGCAAAGGGAAAGCGGCTACAGACAAATACGAAGAAGCCGTCACACTTGCCAAACGGCAGGATATACCACCAGGCAAGCCCACCGACATAGAATTTAATCACCCATTATATAAAATAGAAGGTACCAATATTGTGCTGCTAGAAGACAGCATTAAACGTCCCGTCGTACCCGTTCTTGAAGTCAAAAAAAATGCGCGGCGAATTTTAGTGCTGGATTACGACTGGAAAGAAGGAGTGCGCTATGAGCTTAATATCCCCGCAGGCGCACTGACCGATATTTACGGACTCACCAACGATTCCCTACGCATACCTTATCAGGTCAATAAAATAGCCGACTACAGTACACTCGATCTGACCATTGATTCATTGGAAAAAGGAAAACATTACCTCATAGAGCTATTAGATAGTAAAGGAAAGCTGATAGAAAATATGACCGCTACAAATGGTGAAATTTTCCAGCGAAGTTTTCCCATGTTATCACCTACCGAATACAGTGTGCGTGTAGTAGAAGACACGAACAAAAATGGCAAATGGGACAGCGGGAATTACCTCAAAAAACAACAGCCCGAAAAAGTTTATATCAAACAAATCACTGGATTAAGACCTGATTGGGATGTAGAAACAGTCATGAGCCTGAAAGACCCGCCGAAAACAGTAGGAGGAAAAGGTGGGAAAGGAAAAATCGACAAAACAGGAACACCCACAGGAGACCGCCCAAAATCGTTAGGCAAAGGAAGAAACTAGTATCAGTGGCAGTATCAGTTTCAATTTCAGTACCAATTAAAGTATCTGCGGGCAGATTCTCCCTTAGGAGCTAGAGTCCAGCGTGGGCAGTAGCAGTACCAATGGCAGTATCAGTTTCAATTTCAGTATTAGTTTCAGTACCAATTACAATCATTATTCATGAATTGAGACAATAAATTAGTATTGAGATTGATATTGCCACTGATATTGCCACTGATATTGCCTTATTCAGCCGTTTTCCACATTTTGTTAATATTTAAATACAAAAAAGACAAAGAGAACTTGTATTTTTGACCTCCTAGTATTTTTCTTTACGATTACTTATAACAAACTTTGATTAACTCAATAATAAAATATGAATTTTAGTGTTTCTTCATCTGACCTGCTCAAACAACTACAACTTGTAGGTGGAGCCATAGGTTCAAATCCGGTTCTCCCGATATTGGAAGATTTTTTATTTACAATTGATGGCAATAAATTATCTATTGCTTCTACGGATTTGGAAACTTCCATTGCTACAGAACTTGAAATTCAGGCAGACAAGAACGGGAGCGTAGCCATTCCTGGTAAAATTCTGCTGGATACACTCAAAGCTCTTCCCGAACAGCCAATTACCTTCAATGTAGATGATGAAAATTTCGGGATAGAAATTACATCTGCTTATGGCAAATACAAACTAGCTGGAGAAAATGGGCAGGACTTCCCGCGCATCCCTTCACCAGATGGTGTGGATAGTATTGAAGTGCCTTCGAGTTCATTGAATAAAGCGATTGTAAAAACATTATTTGCGACCAGCAATGATGAGTTGCGTCCGGCAATGACAGGCGTATATTTTCAGGTTGATTTCAATAAGATTACTTTTGTCGCAACGGATGCACACAAACTGGTTAAATATACCTTCAGCGATATAAAGAGTGATGTTTCGACTTCATTCATCGTACCGAAAAAAGCGTTGAACTTATTGAAAAATGCTTTGCCTTCAGGCGGTGATGTGAAAGTGTCCTTCAACAAAGCACACGTATTTTTCAATTTTGGCGACGTGGATATGTCCTGCCGATTGATTGATGCACGTTACCCAGATTATAATGCCGTTATTCCAGTTGATAATCCGCACTTACTGACATTGGGGCGCAGTGATTTTCAAAGCTCGCTCAAGCGTATCGCTATTTATGCCAATAAAACAACCAATCAGGTTATTCTGAATATTAAAAATCAAGACCTTGATATTTCTGCACAGGATTTGGATTTCTCCAATGAGGCAGTTGAGAAAATGGGCTGTACTTATACAGGCGAGCCACTCAGCATCGGCTTCAATGCCAAATTTCTTGGAGAGATGCTCGGTGTATTAGAATCTGATGATGTCAAAATGGAGTTATCTTCTTCTACCCGTGCAGGTATTTTATTGCCTGCCGAGCCAGATGAAGGAGAAGATATTTTAATGTTGGTGATGCCCGTTATGTTGAGCAACTAACATGCTTCGGAATTGACCATTAATTGATTTGCACGCCTATTTCGCAAAAGCGGTGGGTTTAAACCCACCGCTTTTGCGAAATAGGCGGATGGAAAATTCATTTTTTAGCCCCTGAACCAATTAATGGTCAATTCCGACATGCTTTTATAAAGAAGTAACTAAATGAAACCCTGTGGGGCGGCTTGAAAAGAAAAGACCTGATAGATTTTTAAAATCTTTCAGGTCTTTTAGATTTTATAAGGATTGTGTGAATAAATACTTTTAATGCTTCATTCATTCATTCATTCATTCATTTTTTTTACCTAAACAGCTAGCATCAGAATACCAGCTGCTTTGGCCGTCTGCCCGCTTTTTATCATGGCTTTCGCATAATGGTGTAACCTCGTTTGCAAAGCCACTTTATCATCGCCACATTCAGCCATCAATTCTTGTACTCTTTTATCTTTTGATGCACTGTTTATCTCTGCTTCTGTTGGCAAAGCTTCTAGTCCAGCCAGTGTACCGAGGTCATTGCCCGTCAATACATGACTATTTCGTACCGAAGCAGGCAGGCTATCAAAGCCGATACTAATCTTGGTAACAGGTTGAAACAAAGTAAAAATCGCGTCTCCACTTGCGCGAGTATAATAGGAGCGTCCCATGCGCCCGACAAGATCTATTTTGTGTGGATTGATACGCCCATTGTCCACCACATTTTCATCAATGTGCATCCGCAATACATGGCAGACAATCAAATGCCCTGCACCTCCCTGATCGCCTAAAGTGATAATTTCTGTCACCCGACATTCCATTTGTACAGGAGATTCTTTGATGCGTGGTGGCTCTATCAACTCTGAAGCAAGTGGTGTCAGCCCCGATTTAGAAAACTCGCTCACCGCTTTATCAAACTGTATAGACGCTACCGCCATTTGTCGCACAATACTATAATTGACCACATTAATAACGACTTCTTTATTGGTTTGGATATTGTACAGCGTGTCCTTTGTCGTATTATCAGATACGCGTCGATTGGATGAAAAAACGACGATAGGTGGGTTGGAGCTAAAAGCATTAAAGAAACTGTATGGTGCAATATTCGCCACACCATTTTCATCAATAGTACTTGCAAAAGCAATAGGACGAGGTGCAACAGCACCTAGTAAAAACTGGTGTAGGTCGCGGGTTGGGGTGGATTTTGGATCAATTGTTAGCATAGTCTGATTCATTTATTTAGCGCAAAATACGAACTCAAACCCGAAATCAAATTAAAATTGAAGAATTTCATGCCTGATAAGAGGCTTTAAGAAGCAAATTTTTGAAAATGGCTTTTAAGGCGGTTTTAATTTTTTATCGAAACTGTATTTTATTGATAATTAGATTTTTACGTGAAAATTATCCCTAATTATTTTTAATGATTTATTTTTTTGATTATTGAAGAATTGTGATATTAGGAATATAAGATATTTAAAATCTTATAAAAATAACCCAGCATTAAGCTTGCATATTTGCAGTGCGATTAAAATCGCTTCAATCTATTTCTAATTTTTACAAACTTTATTATAAAACGTAACTATGAAACAATTAATGCTTTTGACATTTATACTTGGATGTTGGACGCTGGTCACTGCTCAAAATCCTTTAGTAGGGAATATGGGTAGTACTACCGCAGCAGCACCTTCGCATGTTGGCGGAAGTGTGAGTGTAGATGTCAACAACCTGATTTCGACACAGGATGCCCAAGGTCTGCTCGATAATTTAGGGTCGGTAACTGTTCATTATCCCATACAAAGCTATTATCCAAATACGACATCAGGGACAATAGAACTAATCCGTAAAGCTACCGAAAAGGGTTTATTAAAAGGGCAGGTTTCTGGAAACAGTATGGCAGTTGCGCTGACAGACAAAGGACGCGAATTGCTGGTAGAAACGGAAACTCAAAGAGGCATTACGGTCTGGCATCTTGCTGTTGGATTATGTGAGCATCCACTGGCTGCCCATACTACTTTAGGCACGAGCAGTGGTCGAGCAGGACAAACCCTTACCTTTTCCCTCAATATTGACATCAATACAACGCTTGGTGAAATTCTGGGTTTTCGCCCGGAAGACAGAAAAGATAATTTTACTGTCGATTTGATTCCTACTTCAAGTGGCTGGATTATCGATCAAACCTCACTCAATCTTCCTATCAAACAGGCATCTGCTTCCTCTGTAGGGAACTTCCTGCTTCGAGTACACAAATTTGTCAAAGCACTGCCTCGTAAATTGCAAGGTAAAACCTGGACACGCCAGCATAAAAAAGAGGATAAAAGATACAGACATACCTTCAGAGCTGATGGAACCTGTACTTATTATGATGCAAAAATAAGTAAGGAAAAGAAGGGTTCTTACAGCGTTAAAAGCAATCAGGTATTTATCAATTTTCTTGATGGCGATAAAATGACCTTAACCATTGATTATAAAAAATACGGAGATGATTGGCTGGCTATGGTGCCTAAAGGCGGATTGATCTGGTCAGTGAATGCCTGGAAATTTTATGCTACGCCCGAATAAACCCCTGTACCCCCATAAAAAACACCTTATAATAAATTCCCCAGAAAGACCGTGAGTCCCTCTGTTAATGTTGATTTTTAACCCCGAATCACTCATGAAAAAAGCCCCGGCGCGAGCCGGGGCTTTGTAGTATAAGTATCGTTTATGATGATAAGTCAATGACTATTCCACCACTATTCTCTTCGTGACTACGCCTTCGTTATAGGTAACTTTTAATAAGTAAACACCCGTTTCGTAAGCAGATAAATCAATCGTATTGTTTTGTGCATTATCCGTTTTGATCAATTGACCAATAATATCAAACACCTCAATGGATGTAGGCACTTCATTGGATTCAATGAAAAGCATTCCGCTGGTAGGATTCGGGAATACCCGTAAGCCTTTTGCAATTTCCAAGTCGCTGATATTAACCGTAAGATCAACAATCAGACAAACTGGAATACCGTCGCAACCTGCTGCACTGGTTTCTGTAACACAAACCTGACCCGTTGCACCCATGGTATTCCACAATACACTAATAGCATTGCCTGTACCACCTGATGCCTGTGTACCGCCTGTGATAGCCCAGTCATAAGTAGAACCACCTGTTACGGAAACATTATAATTTTCAGTACTTCCATTAACAACCATAGATGAACCATTAACTGCACCAGTACTTGGAGCTGGATTGATGGTCACCGTCTGACTGGTCATGTCGCTGCCGATTGAGTTAGTCGCAGTCAAGTTAATGGTATATGTTCCTGCTGCGTTATAGACAAAAATCGGATTAGTATCCGTACTTGTACCTGGTGTAGCATTGGTCGCAGTCCAAGAATACGTGTCAGCATTCTGGCTGTTATTGGTAATCATAACCTGGTCGCCTACACAATAAGATCCGCCTACACTGAAATTCGCAACAGCATCCGGACTTGTAGTAAATGGCAGACAGAAATCAATTGCTTCCTGGTCGGTAAATTCACCACCTTCACCTAATGAATTACCAGCAGCATCAACTAATGTATAGCCTCCTTCACCAAAACCACAGCAAATACCGTCTCCATAGCTATCATAAATCGTAAAAGTGTAGCAACCATCATCAAGACAAAGGTCATTTATATTTAAAGTGGCTGCATCTGCAAAGCCTGTACTGCTGTATACAACCGTACCACTTCCATCTGTAACGTCATAAGAAGTCTCTGCTGGATAATTATCTGTTGTTAGATTTACAGTAAAAATATTTCCATCAATAATCTCAACAGTTCCAGTTGTCATATCTGTACCTGTTGCATTCGTAACCGTCAGTGTGATGGTATAAGTGCCAGACGTACTATAAGTAAAACTTGGCGTTTCATCTGTACTGGTAGAAGGAGTCGCATTAGGTGCACTCCAGGAATAAGTTGCTCCGTTCTGACTGGTATTGTCCATTGTTACGGGTAAGCCTACACAAACACTTGCTGTATTGGTAAAAGTAGCTACAGGTGCAGGTGCATTAAATGGTAGACAGAAATTGACAGATTCTTGGTCGGTGAACTCACCACCTTCAGCAATAATAAGACCAGCCTCATCTACGATTTCATAGCCACCAATACCATAACTACAACAGATACCATCTCCGTAAACATCAAAAATGGTAAAAGTATAACAGCCATCAGCTAGGCAATAGTCATCTATATTCAATTGCGGGCCAGGGAAACCTTCTCCCGTGAATACAATATTACCCATATCATCTTCAATCTGATAAGACGTCTCACCTGGGTAATTATCTGTTGTAAGATTGACAAGCAATGTATTACCATCAATGATATTAAAATTGCTGGTGGCAAAACTGTTATTAGTGGCATCATTATCAGCCATACCATTAGGCATGAGAATCGTTGCATCAAAAGTATATGCACCCAGCGCCAATGTAGTAGCAGGAAGCGTAACCGTAGTAGACGCATAAAATCCAAGTGGACTGCCTGTCCAGTTATAGGTTTGTGTCGCGCCACCATTATAACTATACTCAATAGTGAAACTTGTAATATCCGTTCCTCCAATATTTCTAACTTGCAAAACAGGCGTAACTTCATCATCACAATAATCACCTGAAGGAGCGTCTAAAATAACGCTTTGCATATCAATAGCCAATGGCGGATCAATAAAATAAGCTCCATTAAGCGTATCCGGCATCAGGTTTTGTGGGTCGAGCCAGTCACTCAGGCGACTAGCAGATGTTCCTCCACCTGTCCATGACGTAAAGAATTTTCCATAAGTATCAAATGCAGTATTGCCGCAAGCAGCTCCGCCACCATGCAACTGGCCAACGACCTGTTTGTTTTGGTCGAAAAGTGGTGAACCAGAAGAACCTCCTTCTGTCGTGCCATCTTCCCAGTTATCAACATTCCAGTGATCACCGCCTGGTACATTGGCATCGCCCTGTGCCCAAGTGCCAGGATAAACTGGGTCATCATTGAAAGATATTTTTTTCACATCGCCTGAAGGGTGATGAATAGCTGTTGTATTGATTGCAGGAGTATTAGTCCTGTTCCAGCCAGCATAATAAACCACATAATTGGGAGGTGGTGGCATACTCAATTCAATCAAAGAAAAATCGGAGGGGGCGGAATTTGCTCGCAATGTTCCACCGACAATACTTTGAGAGAAATCGCCATCTGGGCCATTACAACTTGGGCTGTTATAATTAAAAGCAAAAGACCAGTTGCTACTGACATTAGTACCACAGTGGTCGGCACCGAGGAAATAAGGTGTACCATCCTGAGCTGTATTGTTTACGATAGCTCCTGTACAGAATCCTGAACCGCCCTGAAGTATAATCGCAACAGAACGAATCTGATCTTCCCAGCCTGCACTCTCAGGACAAGCCACATCAATATTACAAGAACCAGAATCGCCATAACCTCTGGCTAGTTTTTCAGCAATCGTCTCGTGCAAATTGCGATAAGCATGAGCGACCTGTGAAATATACAGTAGACCTTGTCCACGTACAGCAGCAGGCTCAAAGTATTCCAGTGTAACCGTTTCACCAGCAATAGGTGTGATGGCAAACATGCCATCTGTTTTGTTATTTAATGCAGTGAATGCTCCACGTACTTCCGAACGATCGTCATTATAAGCATATAATTTTGCACCTTCCGGCATATAAAATTTGCTGAATAAAAAGTTGATAGAATACGCATCAAAAGAAGTAAAGGTCATTCTCCAAATACGATCTCCATTAGGCAACTTTGTCCAGGTACCGGCATTTTTAGGATTTAATTCTACTGGAAATGGCATCGCAAAGCGGAAAGGCCCAGCATTCTTTGCCATGTTTTCTTCATCTTCAGCGAGTGCTGCCTGCATATCAAAAGAAGGCATATATTCTACCTCTACGCGGTCGTCCACGTCGTAGGTAAAACTTGGAGGTGTTCCTGGTGTGGCTATTTGTGCATACATGCCTGAAATCAGCATGAAAGAAGCCAGCATAAGTGTAAGAATTTTTCTCATGTTCATATTTATTGTGAATAAACTAAGATAACGGGGTGTTGGTGAAAAAGATTTCAAATGTAATTAAAAATCAAATAAAAATGGACGTAAACAAACGCACTGTCAGCATATAGACACAAGAGACTTTAGTATTCCAGTCGTTTTATAGAAAATATGATATAATTCTGACATTTCAGCACAGGAAAGGTGAGTCATTCCGAATTTTTAGAAAAACAAAAATTATAAGAGGTCGATAGTCCGCAGTCGGTGGTCGATGGTCGATGGCTCACAGCCATCGACTATGGACTATCGACCATGGACATTCTGAATATATTTCAGAATAAAGTCTAATATAGAATGACTCATGTTTTATTGTCCAGCTTTTCTCTCAGGAGTTGATTAGCTACTTTGGGATTCACTTTGCCGCCAGAAGCTTTCATTACTTCGCCCATAAACATACCTAGTAGACCTTTTTTGCCATTGCGATAAGCCTTGACTTTATCTGGAAATTTAGCAATGATGCGATCTACAAGGGCTTCGATAGAGCCAGCGTCAGAGTCTTGAAGCAGGTTGAGTTGCCCAGCTAATTCTAATGGGGACGTATCGGGCTGTTTAACGAGTTCTGGGAATACTTTCTGGCTGGCAGCGGCATTACTGAGTTTATTATCGTCCACCATGCCAATCAGATTGGCAATTGTTTTGGGAGATAAAGCAAATTGGTCTATCGACAGGTTATTTTCATTCAAATAGGACTTGATGACATTGGTGAGCCAGTTGGCAGCAGCTTTATAATTTTTGGTGTGTTGAGTGATTTCTTTATAAAAAAAGACCATGTCTTTATCTTCTAATAGCACATTTGCATCATAATCTGATAAGCCATACACCAATTGCAATTCCTGTTTGATTTCATTGGGCAGTTTGGGCATGTTTTTTTGTACAGTGTCAATGTATTCGTCGGTCAGCAGTACTGGTGATAAGTCTGGTTCTGGAAAATATCGGTAATCATGTGCATTTTCTTTACTGCGCAGCACATTATTGGTATGTCCTACCTGCGCATCAAAAGAGCGGGTTTCCTGGTCGATTGTCCCGCCTTTTTCTATGACTTTGATTTGTCTTTTTGCTTCGTATTCAATGGCGCGTTTAGCATTTCGCATGGAGTTGACATTCTTGATTTCGCAGCGTGTACCCAGTTTGGTTTCGCCTTTTGGGCGAATGGAAATATTGCAATCGCAACGAATCGAGCCTTCCTGCATATTGCCATCCGATATGTCCAGATAACGCACCAGTTTTCGCAATTCGGTGATAAAGACATAAGCCTCCTCGCCAGAACGCAAATCTGGTTCAGTTACAATTTCCAGTAAGGGGACACCAGCCCTATTGAGGTCAATCAGGGAGTGTTTTGGATTGATGTCGTGGATAGATTTCCCAGCATCTTCTTCCAGATGAATATGGTGCAAACGAATCGTCTTTTGTTCTCCGCCGACTTCAATATCCAGTTTGCCGCCTACACATATCGGGTGGCTGTCCTGTGTGGTTTGGAAGCCTTTCGGCGAATCTGCATAAAAATAATTTTTCCGGTCAAATCGGGTGTCGCGGGTAATATCGCAACCCAAAGCCAGCCCTAGTCGCACGGCATATTCAATCGCCCGTTCATTCACCCTCGGTAAAGTGCCGGGATGTGCCATAGAAATTGCACTGATGTGGGTATTTGGCGCGGCACCATAAGCCGCAGCATCTCCGCAAAAAGCTTTGCTTTTGGTGTTGAGTTGGACGTGTACTTCGAGTCCAATAACAGTTTCGTACTTCATAAGTCGGGCAAAATGTAGCAATGAATAAATCAGGCGAAGTGCAAAGTTAACAGACTTAGGAACGTGAAAAGAATAAAATGTAAATGTTCTGCGAAATATTTTTGTTTCAATCAAGGCAGTGAAATATGCGCTATGCCTAAGCATAGTAAGTGTTTCACTAACGCGGAGTGAAGCAAAAAGATGAAGCAGAATGTTATAAGTTATTCTTTTCACGTTCCTTGGTGGAAACTTCAAACGTCTTGGTTGGTCTAATGGCTAAAATTCATACCTTTGCGATTCAAGATTCCCCAAAGTGACAATGCTATTACCATAATGAGTGAATAAATAAATGAGAGAATGAATGGATGGATGAGTGAATGAGTAAATTTGCGAAGCAAAAGACCCGTTCATCATTCATAGTTCATCATTTATCATTCATAGTTCATCATTCATCATTGATTATTCATGAATACCTTTGAGCAATATTTACAGGAATTTAACAGCACTATAGACATCTGGCGGTTTATGCTGTCCTTTTTGGTTGCAGCATTTTTTGCTATGATTCTCTATCTGTTTTATATCCGTTTTGCTAATCCTTTGTCGAACCGACAGCGTTTTGCACAAATATTTTTGCCTTTAACACTGACAACGATGATTATCATTACAGTGGTCAAGTCTTCATTGGCTTTGTCGCTTGGCTTGGTGGGGGCTTTGTCTATTGTGCGTTTTCGAACAGCCATCAAAGACCCGGAAGAGCTGACTTATCTGTTTCTTTGCATCGCGCTCGGACTCATAACAGGAGCCGATCAATTATTGATTGCAGTGATTGGTTTTCCGGTTATTCTGACGATGATTGGTATTTATAAATACACAACCGGACGGGTACGGATGAAATATGATGATAAAATGCTCTTGTCCATACAAAGTAAATCCGATCAACTCGAACCGCTGATAAACTGCATTGCGGAACATCTACCACATGTCGAACTCAAAAGATATACGCAGGATAAATCGGGAATTGACCTGACCTTAGGTTGTAAAATAGATGCTGTTTCCCAATTGGATACGATTAAAGTAGCTT
This sequence comes from uncultured Saprospiraceae bacterium, assembly GCA_937951615.1. Lineage (GTDB taxonomy): Bacteria > Bacteroidota > Bacteroidia > Chitinophagales > Saprospiraceae > JAHDEO01. The sequence goes on from CALFBH010000092.1 coordinate 25,786, forward strand.
TAGATAAAATTGCACCGGATACTAGAATTTCAGTTATTCGACAGCCGGAAATTATTGCTTAAATTTTTCTCATGTAGAGTAGCTTAAAATAAAAGATTATGCTAAACAAAATTATACTATTTGCTCTAATACTTTGTTTTTTGTCCTGCGGCACTAATCCGCAAAAAGACAAAGACATGAGCGATTTCAGTGAGGACAAAGAGTTTAAAGACAGCCATGAAAAGCCAGACGCGATTTCACCGGATTTGATGGGCAAGTCAATAACTTTTGATACAGCTGATGGTAAAAAAGGAAGTGCCTATATGCTTAGTTCAAAAACAGCATCCAATAAATACCTATTTGTTATTCATGAATGGTGGGGATTGAATGACCACATCAGACAGGAAGCAGATCGTTATGCCAAAGAGCTGGAGGATGTTCATGTGATTGCACTCGACATGTATGATGGCAATGTAGCCGATAATCCCGACGATGCTTCCCGCTTTATGAAGGCTGTGAGTGAAGATCGTTCGAATGCTATTGTAAATGGTGCATTGGCTATGGCTGGTAAAGATGCCCAAATTGGCACGATAGGTTGGTGTTTTGGTGGTGGCTGGTCGCTGAAAAGCAGTCTGCTGGCAGGTAATCAGTCCAAAGCCTGTGTGATGTATTACGGAATGCCTGTACAAGATGCAAAAGTACTCGCTGGTTTGCAGACTGATGTACTTGGCATTTTTGCCATCCAGGATGCCTGGATTAGCCCCGAAGTAGAGAAAAAATTTGCAGGGCTGATGAAGGCAACTGGTAAGAAGTTGATTTCTCATTCCTTTGAAGCCGATCATGCTTTCGCGAATCCTAGTAGCCCGCGTTATCAAGAAGAAGCGGCAACAGCTGCGAATAAGATTGTGCTGGAGTATTTGAAGGAGCGGTTGTAATGACGTGGCTCAGCATTCCTGCCTGAATTTGAGCTATTGATTATTCCACCCTACGCAATTGCAGTGCAAACAAATTGTCCATAAGCGTGGTACTAAGTTGCAGCGTATCCCTATAATCATCAGGAAGAATATCAAAAATCACCTCCGGTTGGTCGAGATTTTTGATGGTGTTTTCACCAATCTCAACAGAGACAGTGTAAGGTATGGATGGCTGAGAAGGAAAATTACTTTCCATTTTATCCTGTTCAAAACGAAAAAATACACCTTCAAATGTAGGCGTCGGTTGGTTGTTGCGTTGTGCAGCATATAATTCCCAGCGTCCCTGCAAATCTTTTTTATTGGCTTCAGCGGCTTCACCACAAGCCATGTAAAACATAGAAACTGCCAATAAAGGCAGTAGATAGCAAACGATATTTTTCATGTTATTTTTTTACACGTTCTAAAACCATGCGGGCTAATTGTCCGTTTTTGTCTTGTGCCAATACGGCTATTTGTCCATTACCCAAATCTTCCAGTATTGCTTTTTTCTCTGGTCTATTCGGATAAATCAGGCGATTGCCTTCGATACGGTACATCTCTTCTCTGGTTCTGAATGAAGATTTTACACGACCTTCTGTAGTGAATTCTATGGTGGCGTCTTTATAACGCTCCATCGGCAAGTCTTTTTCACCCAGTTTATAACTGACAATTTCCCAGACATCCAGTATTTTTTCTGCCATGGGAATAGAGTCATTATTGGGCAATAGGTCGGGTAATATAGATGCCTCCACGACTTGTGTGCTTGGGCTTTGTACTTTTTGATCTGACGTGCTGGCATTCTGGCAGGCCAATAATGTACTAGCCAAGATAGCAGTTAGCAAGGTGTATTGAAGTAATTTCATAGGCTGTTTATTGTATGGGTTTTAAAATTTGTTCCTATGCAAATGTAAGAAACTGTTTTGATAATGTAAGGTAGCCATTGGGCTTGTTATGAAAAAATTAATTTCAAATGACGTATTTTTAAAAAACAAATCTTACCTTTTCAGCCAATCAAACTAAATGGAACGATTTTTATTACTATTTCTTGTTCTCTTTAAATAAAGTCTATTCATCAACCATTTTTATAATCAACGCAATAATTATGAAACAATTCACCAAACTCACATTAGCCTGTTTTGCTTTGGCACTTTTTGTCGCAAGTTGTATCCCACAAGTAACAAGTGTGGACAATGGCAAAGAAGAAACGACGAAAGCAGATATTCAAAAAGAAGTTATCAATGACAAGTGCATTGATGCAAGTAAAATTAATACAGACGCATTCTGCCCGGAAATTTACATGCCTGTTTGCGGCTGCGACAACAAGACTTATCCCAATGAGTGCCAGGCGTCCAATGCAGGCGTTTCTACCTGGACTAAAGGAAGATGCTCTGGTTCAGAAGCATGTATTGACGAAAGTCGAATCAATCCTGACATGCCATGTACACGGGATTATAAGCCGGTTTGTGGTTGTGATAAGAAAACATATAGCAATTCCTGTGAAGCGAAAAAAGCAGGACTGAATACCTGGGAACCAGGCAAATGTCGCAAAGGTGACTCTGCCGACTGCATCGACGAATCGAAAATAGATCCAACACCTTGTCGTGCGCCCATCAAGCCAGTTTGTGGTTGTGATGGAAAAACCTACGATAATGCCTGTACTGCCGAGCGTGCGGGTCTCACGAGTTGGGAAGATGGCAAATGTAGAAAAGATGGTGCTACTGGCGACTGTATCAATGAAGAGTTAATCGACCCAGATGGTATGTGTGTGAAAATTTACAGACCAGTTTGTGGTTGTGATGGCAAAACTTATGATAATGACTGCTTTGCAACAAAAGCAGGGGTGACTCGCTGGGAACCAGGTAAGTGTCGTTAGTAGGAATTAAAAGCACCAAATTCATAAAAAAGTCCCGACTTCAGAGAAGTTGGGACTTTTTTTATCTGGATTTAAGAATCAATTATTTTGCAATCACTTTCTTGATATCTTTTTCTATTTTATCAGGTGTAGTTGTTGGGGCATAGCGTTTGAAGGGCTTGCCGTCTGGTGCGACTAAAAATTTGGTAAAATTCCATTTAACTTTTTTGCCGAGCAGACCGCCGAGTTCATCTTTTAGGTATTCGAATATCGGGTGGGTATTTTCGCCATTCACATCAATTTTTTCTGTGAGCTGGAAAGTGACGCCATGATTGATGCGGCAAGCTTCGACTACAGTGTCATTGGTTTCTGGTTCTTGGTTGGCGAATTGGTCGCAGGGAAAACCTAAGACCACTAAATCATCGCGATAGTTTTGATGTAGTTTTTCTAAGGCGTCGAATTGTGGTGCTAGTCCACATTTGGTGGCTGTATTGACAATCAGTACGGCTTTGTTTTTATAGTCCGACATGTTTAATGGCTGACCGGCTGGGGTGTTGATGCTTAAATCGTAGAAACTCATGTTTGTTTATTTTTTAATTTAAATACCGAATGTCGGTCAGTTGTTCAGAAACTGCCCATAATTTTCCGGCGACTTCGGTATCTTCTGCATGGCGAAATATAATAGCTCTGCCTGCTGGTCCTTTCATTTCTTTGCGTCCTGTCGGTCCGAAATATTCGCCGCCTTTTACATCATCGCCTAGTGCTGCGTATAGGGTGGGCATGGCACCTGCATTGGGCGAATGTATCATAAATGAAAAGAAGGGCAGCACAAGATAATACAGTATTCTGGGAATATGCTGCCCTAGATTAGTATTGGAAATACCAGGATGTGCTGCTACCGCAATGGTTTGATGATTTGCTTTTTCCAGTCGTCGCTGAAGCTCTAGCGCGAACATAAGATTAGCTAGTTTGCTTTGTTGGTAAGCCTTCATGGCGGAGTATTTTTCCTTACTTTGCAAATCGTCAAAATTGATTTTTCCAGGCTGGTGTGCCAGCGAACTGAGTATCACTATACGAGAATTGGGCGTAGCCACAACAGTATCCAACAGCAGTCCTGTCAAGTAGAAATGTCCGAGATGATTGACGCCAAACTGGCTTTCAAAACCGTCTTTTGTGAGTTGGTAAGGCGGAACCATGATGCCGGCATTATTAATTAGCAGGTCAAGTTTATTATATTTTTCCAAAAAACTATCTGCAAATTTTTTGACCGATGCCAAATCGCCGAGATCCAATTGCATGACAACTAAATCAGCCTGCGGCACAGCTTCTAAGAGTTTGGTTTTTGCTGCATTGGCTTTATCTATATTGCGACAAGCCATAATGACGGTCGCTTCTTTTTTTGCCAATTCAAGTGCTGTTTCATAGCCTAAACCAATATTAGCTCCTGTAACGACAGCCAATTTGCCTTTTTGTGAGGGGGTGTTGTTGATGTTGAATGTACTCATATTTTGTTGTGTTGTTGTGTTGTCGTGTTGTCGTGTTGTCGTGTTGTCGTGTTGTCGTGTTGCGAGTTACGAGTTGTGTGTTCGTGTTGCGAATATAGATATTTTGCATAGCAAAATGTATATGAAACTCGCAACTCGCTAAACCCGCAACTCAACAACTCGCAACCCGTTAAACCCGCAACTCAACAACTCGCAACCCGTTAAACCCGCAACTCAACAACTCGCAACCCGTTAAACCCGCAACTCAACAACTCGCAACCCGTTAAACCCGCAACTCAACAACTCGCAACCCGCTAAACCCGCAACTCAACAACTCGCAACCCGTTAAAGTTCCAAAGGAAGTTCGGTCAGTCGCTTTCCTGTAAGATTAGAAGGAGGGAGATTATTTTGTTCATTTTGAGTCCGATTCAGGTTTTTACAGTATAAACACTAAATTGAGTCAAGATAAAGTGTTTCGACTTTCTGGCGTGCCCATGGTGTGCGTCTTAGGAATTTCAGGCTTGATTTGACAGAGGGTTCAAATTTGAAACAGCGAATATCAATTTTTTTCCCTAATTCTTCCCAACCATACTTTGCCTCTAGAAATTCTAGTATGTCAGCCAGTTTTACTCCATGAAGAGGATTATTCTTTTGCATATTTAAATTTATGAAACATAGAAAACATCTAAAATAGCTTAAACACAATTACCAGCAATTTTTCCATTCATTCCCATCCCAAACTCTCAATTTTGAAAGTACGCCATCAAAATACATAGTACCCACTTTGGGTGATAAGGGCGGAGCATTGAGTGGTGTCAATTGAACGGCTTCTGAGACGCTTATGGTGCCATTTATACAAGCATTGCCTTCGACCTCTGCATTCGTTGGAAGGCCATTATCAAATTCACAATAGGTAAATTCACAGCCTTCATCAATTAATCCATCGCCATCATCATCAATATTATTAAAACACAATTCTTGAGCAATCGATTGTAAAGCACAAACCGCATCAATGTCAGCCCCAGGTGTATTCCCAGAGCAAGATCCACTTGGAACATCTATAATTTCTACAGCATCAAACCTTAATACACCAGGCGCATATCCTTGAATAATGGCATCAATGTCAAGACTTGAGGTGGAACCGCTGATACCCCCAAATTCATAATACCCATCCCCATCACTATCTGGAATGCCAACTTGCTGTAATGCCGATTGTGTAAATAAATCAGAAGGTTTTAATTCCAATTGACTTGACTCTACATCATTTCCAACTTCAAATACCCATAAGTCTGCATCTGAGTCTCCTGAATTCGTCAATAAATTATTGGTGAATCCCAGTCTGATTGACCCTCCCTCCCCTAGAAATACAAATTCAGGATTATCTCCGCTAGTGCCATCAACATCATTTACACCTATCGCTCCAGACGGGTCTGGATCAGGTGTACAGCCTGGACCTGGAATATATTCAATCAGTACATCTGCAAAAGAAAGACCATTCTCAAGACAAATGGTACAGCCTCCATCTGATAATAAGTCACATTCAGAATCTTGGCAATCAATGAGACCATCTCCATCATTATCTATTCCGTCAGAACAAGTAATCGCATTATTTTCTTGACTATAAACTTGCATAGAAAAGAAGATGGCAAAAATAAAGAGCATTCCTTTATTCATAATTTTAGATTTTACTTAAACTAAAGTGCTGTCTAGCCAATGCTAAGATATATAAAAATGATCACTTCATGGAAATTTTGCTTTGACTTTTACATTGCCCCAACAAGCTCTTAGCCCTTCATCAAAACATTCCCCAACAAAGAAACCACAATGACGCCCATGCCGAGCAAAGCCATCCCCGTCTGATGCTCACCAAAAATAATCCAGCCGACTAGGAGCGTGAAGACCACTTCCGAATATTTGAAAGGAACGATCAGATTGGCTTCTGCGATTTGGAGGGCTTTGGTCATCAATACCTGTGCAACGAAACCAGACAAGCCCATGAACAAGAGAATCAGCCATTCTATTCCTTGCGGTGTTATCCAGTTGAACAAACACATCAGGCCACCAACAGTCGTCGCTACAGTCATCAGATAAGTGACGACCACCACTGGATGTTCAGATTCGCCAATTTTGCGGATGATAACATACACCAACCCACTCAAAAACGCAGAACTGAGGATAACGGCAAGTGCCAGCATAGAAATACGATGATCGAATCCTTTGAGTAAAACCACTCCCATGAAGGCAGTGCAAAAGAAAAACCATTGGAGTCGGTTCATCTTTTCGCCTAAAAGCAAAATGGCTAATGCAGCAGCAAAAAAAGGTGACAAATACCGCAAAGAAACCACGGAAGCCATGGGCATCATCTGGAAGGCTTTATAAAAAAGGGACATGGCAGTCACGCCGACTACACCCCGTAGAAGAAGTATTTTTTTGTTGTTTCCCAATACTGGAATACGCTTTGAAGTGAGGAAGAGTAATCCACAAACCATCGACCCAATAGCACGAAAAAAGACCAACTCGAATGTAGGCAGATAATCGACGTAACGCACGCAGGAATTGAGCAGTGTGAAAGCTACAGCCGACAGAACCATATAGGAAATGGCTTTGTAATTTATCATATTTTAAGTTGATGATTCATGGTCAATGGCTGTTTTTCTCGCAAAGTCGCGAAGGCGCAAAGTTTGTTTTCTCTTAGCGCCTTTGCGAGAGAATTTGAAATACATTTAGAGAAGCAAAAATGCATAAAAAGAATGGAATAGTTTGTTTATTTGTTTGAAACAATCATCAACTAATTAGAAGGACATGCTTATCAGTAGCCGGCAGCGGTTTGTTTTTATTCATATTTACAAAACGGGTGGAACCAGTATTCGCAAAGTACTGGAACGTTATGATGACCGCTATGGGCTGTTTCACCGACTGAAAACCCGACTCACACCCAATCCTGTGCTACATTCCAAAACCATTAATAAACACAGCAGGGTTCAACATGCGATTGAATATCTGGGGGCTGAACGGTTCAAGCAGTATTATAGTTTTGCCTTTGTTCGTAATCCCTGGGACTGGCAGTTGTCTTTATACTTTCAAATACTCAATGATCCGACGAGTCATCATTATACGATTGTGAAAGACCTGAAAAATTTTGAGAACTATGTGGATTGGCGTGTCCATGATGCCTGTAGATTGCAAAGTGATTTTTTAGGTGTAGATGGAAAAAAAATGGTCAGCTACGTTGGTCGCTATGAGTCTTTGAATGCTGATTTTGAATACATTCAACAGCAAATAGGTATTCCAGTCACTTCATTGCCGCATCTGAATAATCGACAGAAAGGAGCTTATCGGAAATATTATAATGAAACGACTCGAAAGATGATTCAGGAGGCTTATCAGAAAGATATTGATGCCTTTGGATATACGTTCTGAAAAAATCCAAAATAGGAAAATTCCAAATTTCAAAGTACCTCAGGCTTCCAGCCTGAGCTTGAGTGGCGTGTTCATTTAGCCACGAATGCACGAATTATGGACGAATAAAAATTCAACTCACCAACCCGCAACCCGACAACCCGCAACTCGCTTAACAACATCCCCCGCCATCATAAAACCAGGTGCTTTCAGAAATAAAAATATCATTCCGTTCCAGCGTGGCTAATGCACCACCTGTTTTATCGCAAATAGCCATTGGTTGATTCGGGAACAGTACGTGTCCTTTTTTATCATCAAAATGTTCTTCATTGCCATAATAAATGGCGGTCTTTCCAGTAAAAATACAAGGGCCATCCGCAGGCATAGGATCTTTGACGGCGCAGACTTCTACGCTTTCAATATAGATCAATTCATTGGTGTCATAATGACCAGGCGCGAGCAGGCGATAAGGGCGGCGGGCGCGTATTTCTACCGTTCCAAAACCAATATCCGTAATCATGTCCAAATATTCCTGTAAAGGAATAGCGCCACTCAGGCACAAAGCGCGAAGGCGGTCATCATTACGTAGATTTTGAGGCATTGTCTGTTCACAAATAGGATCAGAAAGTACGAGTCTGCCATGCGGTTTGAGTACACGGTACATTTCTTTCAGCGCAGTAATGAGGTCTTCTTTTTCAAAAATATTGAACAGACAATTTTGCGCAGCAATATCAATGCTTTCATTTTCTATCGGCAAATTCAGCGCATCGCCTTTCCGCAAATCCACAAAATCACGCTGAAACCAGTCGTTTTGTCGTTCTGCCTCATAGAGATTTTCATCGCAGGCTTGCAACATTTCATCCACTACATCGAGTCCGATGACGCCGCCTTTATTCCGATTGAAATAGGAAAACTGAAGGACTTCCATCCCGCCACCTACGCCAACATAGAGCATTGTCGGGTCATTCACCAAGTCGCGTGGATTGACGGTGCTACCACAGCCATAGTTCATCTCCAGCATTTTAGTCGGCATAGTCAGCTCGGGCAATTGCCAGATGGGCGTAGTCGTACAGCAGAGTCCAACGTCTGGATTTTCTGCGGCTTTTTTATATACATCTACGGTGGTATCTAAGTAGCTCATGCTTTAATTTTTTGTCCATAGTCCATGGTCGATAGTCGATGGCTGTAATTTAATAGTGTACCCATTTTTATAAGTTTTACACGCATTTTGCAAAGCAAAATGAAATACTGAAATGACGTAAATGTTGACAAGACAGCCATCGACTATGGACTATCGACCATCGACTTCCACTAAGTAATTTCCCCGCCACAGCTAGAGCCAGCGCCAGCCGTGCAGCCATAGCAATGTTGATTCAATACAATTTTTCTATTGTTCAATGCTTCTAAGTCAAAGTCATTGATGTGTTGTCCTTTGCTGGCCACTTTGAGGTCGAGCATTTGATTGAAATCGCAATCGTACATATAGCCATCCCAACTGACAGAAATGGTGTTGCGGCACATCAGTCCATCTATGGTCGTAGGATTGAAGGCATTGACCAGTTCTTCCATGTACATTTTATAATTATCGCTTTCCAGCAAATAATCTAAAAAACGGCTGATGGGTAGATTGGTAATGGCAAATAGGCGATTGAAAACAATATCGTATTTGCGTTTGAGTTGGCGTTTAAATTCTTTTTCCAGTCCTTCTTGTCCAGCAGGTAAAAATGCGCCGGATGGATTATACACCAAGTCGAGCGCTAAGTCAGAATCTGCCTGCCCATAACCAACTTCATTCAACATTTTCAAGGCCTTGATAGAATCCTCGAATACGCCATCGCCACGCTGACTGTCTGTACGGCTTTTGCTGAAATAGGGGAGAGAAGAAACGACATTGACTTTATGCTTCGCAAAAAACTCCGGTAGATCGTGGTATTTGGGATTGGCTACAAGGATGGTGAGGTTGCAACGATCAATAACTTGCTTGCCTAAATTGCTACATTCTTCTACAAACCAGCGAAAATGCGGATTCATCTCTGGCGCACCGCCAGTAATATCCACCGTAGAAACATCGATACTTGAAATGATTTCAAGGCAGCGTTCCAGTGTTTCGCGCGACATATTTTCTTCCGTGCGATCTGGCCCGGCATCGACATGGCAATGCGCACAGGTCTGATTGCAGAGTTTGCCAATATTCAATTGAAAAATATCAATTTTGGAAGGCTTCAATTCTTGATAACCTAAGTCGCCCAACTGCTTTGTAAATTGTGGAAACTCAGCATCCATCATATCTTTTCCATTCAATACCTTGAGTTGAAAAAAAGAATCTGCCAGATCATTCTCCCTCGATTTCAGAGATTTACTTCTTTGCTTGATTGCCATTGTGTTAGTTGATTTGGTGTATTAAGTTGATTGAGTTATTAAGTGATTGAGTTGGTATTGCTTAATATACCCAATTACTTAATAACTCAATACACTCAATAACTACATACTAAGTTTCTTCACCTGATTCATCATCTGCGTACTGTGTACCAGCGCTGCGCCTCCTTTTATAGCGGCAGCAACGTGTACAGCTTCCATCATTTGCTCTTCATCTGCTCCTTTTTTCAGGCAGTCCGACGTGTAAGCATCAATGCAATAAGGACATTGTTCGGAGTGGGCAACGGCTAGTGCGATGAGGGCTTTTTCTCTTTCGGTCAAAGCACCTTCTTTGAAGACTTCTTCGTAATACTCAAAAAATTTCTTACCCATAGATTCCTGAAATTCGGTAATGTTCCCAAATTTTTTCAGGTCTTCTGGTTTGTAATAACTTTTATCGCTCATTTGTTGTCGTGTTGTCGTGTTGTCGTGTTGTCGTGTTGTCGTGTTGTCGTGTTGTCGTGTTGTCGTGTTGTCGTGTTGTCGTGTTGTCGTGTTGTCGTGTTGTCGTGTTGTCGTGTTGTCGTGTTTTTTGCTTCGCAAAAAAATCACATCAACACATGCGCACATCAACACCTCAACACACTCAATAAACCTTCTCTCCTTTCTCTAGCCACTTACTCCATTGTTTGTTATAGGTATGTACTTTTGTTGTCGTGCCATCTTTATCAATGACTTCATTGCCTTCGTTCACCCATTCAAAAATACTTCCATATAGATTATAGACGTTTTTATAGCCCATTTTTTTCAATCGCTCGCCTATCTTTTCACTTCTATATCCTACAGAACAATAGACCACAATCGTTTGTTCTTTCGGGATATTTTCCAAGGCACTTTCATCAAATGTATTATAACCAATATACTCCGCATTTGGAATATGACTGACCTCGTATTCTTCCAGCTCACGGGTATCCAGCAAGCAAGCTCCATCTAATGCTTTGAGTTCATCCACTGTAACATAAGGTACAGAGAAGCTGAGTAAATCATTCAACATCTCATCAAATTCAGAATCCACAGCAACTTGTGCGTACATTCCAATCGCTAAGACCAGTGCAAATATGCTAGTAAGTAATTTTTTCATAAGATTACAAAAGTAAACAAAGCTATTCTACATTTTTGTCCTTTCATAGACAATGTAACATCTTTTTCAGAACACGAGACAAGTATTTACGTAAAACCCTATTATATTGAGGAAAATATGATATTATTGTATGTATTATTAGGTCGATAGTCAATAGTCCATGGTCGATAGAAAAAAATCAATAATGAAATTCATTTTGTTTCGCAAAATGAGTGAAAAGGCAGAGTAAAATTGTCATTCCTATTAAAACAGCCATCGACTATCGACGTAAATTTTAAACTTATAAAGTTCACTATGCACATCGTCATTATTGGAAACGGCATCAGTGGCATTACAACTGCCCGATGGGTTCGCAAATTAAGCGATCATGAAATTACCGTCATCTCTGATGAAACGGATTATTTCTTTTCGCGTACCGCACTCATGTATGTCTATATGGGACACATGCGATTCAAAGATACGCAACCCTACGAAAATTGGTTTTGGGAAAAAAATCGAATCAAACTGCTACGCGACAGGGTGCAATCTATTGATACGGACAATAAAACCCTAAAGATGCGAGATAGTGCAAGTATTTCTTACGATAAACTAGTGCTTGCGCTAGGTTCTGAACCCAATAAGTTTGGCTGGCCGGGGCAGGATTTGGATGGTGTTCAGGGCATGTACTCTGCACAGGATTTGGAAGGCATGGAGCACCATAGTAAAGACCTGAAACACGCAGTTATTGTAGGTGGCGGACTGATTGGTATTGAGATGGCGGAGATGTTTCACTCGCGTCATATTTCATCTACTTTCCTGGTACGAGAAGGCAGTTATTGGAATGGGGTGCTAGCACCGGAGGAATCAGCGATGGTCAATCGAGTCATTAAAAAGAATGGTATTGATTTGCGACTTTCAACAGAACTGAAAGAAATTTTGCCCGATGAAAATGGCAAAGCCAGAGCAATCATCACTAATAAAGGCGAAGAAATTCCCTGTCAGTTTGTAGGACTGACTGCGGGGGTTCACCCCAATACGGCTTTTATCAAAGAAACTGCCATTGAAAATCAAAGAGGCATTTTGGTGGACGAACATCTGGAAACCAGTGTAAAAGATATTTATGCCATTGGCGATTGTGCTCAACTTCGCAACCCGCCTCCAGGCAGACGCCCGATAGAAGCCGTATGGTATGTCGGTCGAATGATGGGCGAAACCGCAGCCTATAATATTTGCGGCAAGCCAACTCCTTATGATCCCGGTATCTGGTTCAATTCGGCTAAGTTTTTTGATATTGAATATCAGGTTTATGGTGATGTTCCTGCACAAATGCCGGAACAATATGACACCTTATACTGGGAACATCCCGATGGTGAAAAAAGCATTCGACTGGTTTGGGATTCAATGTCTGGCTGGGTAGCTGGATTTCAGACAATGGGTGTGCGTTATCGTCATGAGGTTTGTGAACGCTGGTTACAGGATCACGCTCATATCGAAAATGTATTGATGAATCTCGGTCTGGCGAATTTCGACCCAGAATTTTTTGATGAATACGAAGCCGATGTAGTCGCCATGTACAATCAGAAAACGGGTAAAAATATTCAATTAAAGGAGAAGCGCGGACTCAATTCTGTGCTTAGTTTTTTAAAAAATCAGTTCTGAAAACGATGAATGATGAACGATGAATGATGAATTTTATACTCATTTTGCGTAGCAAAATGTTTTATATCCATCATTTATCGTTCATAGTTCATCATTAAAGATAAATTATGGCTCAAGTAGATAAAAGTATGTCTTTAGCAAATCCGCATCCGAATAATATGGATGTGGTGCAGAAAATTGCGGCGGCAGTTGGTGCGATAGGTTTGCTGATTTTGTTTGTTGCGTTTTTTGGCGCGATCAAGAGTAATTATCCAATGTGGTTAACGGCTTCACTAGTCTTGATGGCAGTTGGAGTGATAGGCTACGCTTGGCGCGAATATGCCAACAAACCAGCAGGCATTAAAAATAACCACGTATGGCACAGAAGCCTGACGAATCGTGGGCTTTGGGGCTGGATGGTTGGTATTCTGATGACTGGTTTTTATATTCTATTGTACTTTTATCCAGCTTTGCTAGGACTGGGAGGAAAAGGAGTTGCGAATACAGGAATAGTGGCTTTATTTGACCCGATAAGTATGGCTTTGAAGGGAAAGGCTGCGAGTGAATGGTTCGTTTACGGAACGCTCTATACACTGGGAATTCTTATTTTTGGCTTTAAGTTTATTTTGAAATACTGGCACAATAAGTATCAGTTGGTTCGTACCATTTCAGTCATGTTTTTCCAATTGGGTTTTGCTTTTTTGATTCCTGCGCTTATGGAAAACCTGAACGGAGATCGCGCGTATTTTGCCTTCGATATAAAAAATATGTGGCCGCTGAATTACTATTTTTTCGAAGACTGGCACCTCAATGCTATGTTGGACGGTGGTAATATGGGGATGTTTATGTTGTTCTCGGGCATTGCAATGATTTTTATTGTTTCTCCCGTTTTGACCTATTTCTATGGAAAACGTTGGTATTGTTCCTGGGTTTGCGGTTGTGGCGGACTGGCAGAAACTGTTGGTGATCCTTTTCGTCAATTATCGGATAAATCGACAAAAGCCTGGAAAATTGAACGCTGGCTGATTCATATTGTATTGGTTTTTATAACGATCGTTACGGTAGCCGTTTTGTTTTCTTATTTTAAAGGTGATGCAGAAGGACGACTTTGGATTAGCCCAGAGGTATTCACAGCTATTGTGGTTGTATTGGCTGGATTAGTGGCAGGTGTTATATATTTCAACAGAAAAGAAATTCTTCAAAATGTGGGTAGAAAAGTCTATCGGGCTATTTATATTATCATGGGCATCACCGCTTTATTGAGTGTTATTGCGCTGCTTACGGGAAGCTGGAATGTCTTTTTTCTGGATAGTCATAAACTAAAAGCATGGTACGGCTTTTTTATTGGTGCTATTTTCTCTGGTGTGATTGGCGTTGGTTTTTATCCTTTGATGGGTAGCCGGGTTTGGTGTCGTTTTGGTTGTCCAATGGCGGCTTTACTAGGTTTGCAACAAAGATTTTTTAGCCGTTTCCGTATCACGACAAATGGCGGTCAGTGTATTTCTTGCGGGAATTGTTCGACCTATTGTGAAATGGGGATTGATGTACGCGCTTATGCGCAAAAAGGACAAAATATTGTTAGAGCTTCCTGTGTAGGTTGTGGTATTTGTGCGGCGGTTTGTCCACGCGGCGTACTGCGTTTGGAGAATGGTTCAACTGATATTAATGAACGTACAGATGATATGCGGACGATACATATTTCTGCTGATGGGATTGGGATTTTGAGTTGATTTATTGGGGGATTGAGAAATTGTAAAATTGTGTGATTGTGGGGGCTATCGACTTCGTACAATATCAGCTTCATCCTCGGTTTGCAGCATTGAGGATGAAGCCTTATTTATTCACTTCTCGCCTTCTTTTCTTTTTTTAATTTCCTCTATTATCTTATTGACTTCTGAGACTGATAAATTCACAATCTTTGAAATAGTTTCGGGTGTCATTTTTTCTTCCATGCACCTTTTTATTACGTCCGACTTTTCTTTTATTTTGCCTTCTTCTCTAGCTGTATCTACCACATTTTTAATATCTCTGTAATTTTTTAAACTTTCTTCGTATTCTTTTCTTTCTTCTTCTGTAAATCCAGCTATTTCGGCAACTTCAAACAGCTTTTTGAACACTCTTGCCTGCAATTTTTTAGGTCTGTCTTGCAGCTTTTGTAAATGAGTAAATACATACAACCATTTATCAAAATGAGTCTCCAATTCTGATCCCTTCTTTTTAAATTTCGGCAATTCTATATAGATGAACTTTAATTTGTCATAAAACACTTCGCATTTTTGATTTTTTAACTCGATTACATGCAATAAGTCTTTATCTTGTTTATGTTCAGCAAATTCAAAATCCAAAATTCCTATTGAAAAGACGGGGTCTAATCGGTAATCCCAATCTCCTTTTTTGGCTTGCTCCTGAATCGGAAAAGAGGAGTAAAATACACTTCTGTCCTTAAAATAATTTTGTTTGGCTTTCTGCATCTCTACAATAAATCGCTCGTCATTTTCTCCAATACAGTAAATGTCAAAAACAGCTTTTCTATCAATTTCAAACTTTCCGAAATGCTCATTAGTCGAATAATTAAGGTCTTTTATTTTTCGATTTGGTAAGATTTCATTCAAAAAATCAATGAGTAAATCTTTATTCGGCTCAGTACCAAATAATTTTTTGAACCCAAAATCGGTAAGTGGATTGATATATTTTTCTTCTTCCTTTTTCATACTTTCTGTTATTTCGTTTTTCTACTCTAACAAAATTAACTGTTTTTCGGTTTTTTCGCTTTGTTTTTTCTTTTTTATTGGTGGAAGTGAACGATCTTGCTAAATGCAGTAGCTGCCCCAAAGACCAATATCAATTTTTAAGACCAAAATAGTAGGTGCAGCTATTGACATTTTAGGGCTACCCGTCTAAGGTTGGACAAAAAGCAAGGTATTTTCCCCTCCTCAAAAGCATATATCTTTAAATTCTAACCAGTTACACAACTGATTGATTTACAATGCTGTCTAACGTTAGACGGGTAGCCCATTTTAGCATTTGTTGGCTTCCGTTTTTTTCACTTATCATTGGTTGTTTCAGTTGGATTTTTTAATTCTTTTTCAGTTTCAATACAATTTAGAAATCTAAAAGCTACATTTATAAATTCTTCTAATAAACCTAATACTTGAAAATGATCATTTGTTGTTGCCATAACTGTTTTGCCATCTTCAAAACGATATGTATTGTTTTTAAATTTGAAAGGTGGTTTGTCTACCCCTTTATAAATAAAGTTGAAATGAATAGCATTTCTAAGCCTGTTAATAAATGTCATAAATTTTATATCTTCATCTTTTTCAGGGTAACTTGATTTTGTATGCTTTATAATTTTATTCACTTTATTCATAGTAGGTATAAAATTATCAACTTGCTGTTTTAATCCATCTAAAATCAAGTTCAACACTTCAGTATCAATATCTTTTAGTTGCCCTTTAATTACCTTAGAAAACTTCTTTCTATATTTATCTTTACTTTTCTCTATATCTTCAGTAGATAATATTGATTCAAAAATTACAGTTACGCAGAATTCAAATAATGACCAACATTCTATTATTAGATTTCTGTCCAAATTAATTTTCAAGTTTTTATAATTAACTAAATAAGGTTTGAATTCTTCATTAAACAAATTTTCATCAAAGTTTTCTGATAATTCCAATAATTCTTCCTCACTTTTACTTTTTTCATAGTCAATAAATGCTCTGAGATAATAGTTCTTAATATTTAGACTATAACTTGTAATTAAGTTAGTCATATAGAAAAAATAATCTGATCTTATATCAACTCCCTTTTTATCTAATTCTTTTTTTAAAGGTTTTATTTTCACAATCAAGGAATTGGAATCATCTACTTGATTAATATTAGTTAAACTGTTCTTTATTTCACTATAATTCATTATTATATTACTTTACTTTCAAGTTTCAATATTTTTATGGAAGCCAACGTCTTGCATAAATGGCGTTGCGAGCTTTTGCTCGCAATGAACATTTTATGCTTTGTTGTGTGTGGTGTTCTTTTCTCTTTTTCTGATTGTTACCATTTCGTAATTCGTTGTTGAACTGTGATTCGATTCTTCATCTCTAAATTCATAAACCAATTCTTCTCTT
>CALFBH010000093.1 GCA_937951615.1 uncultured Saprospiraceae bacterium
TAGTAATACTGGTGGTGCTGTTGTGGCTTCAGGTGGGTCAGGTGGTACAGGAGTGATTGATGCGGTATGGCCATTTTCTGCACAGAATCCAACGGGCTGTCTAACTTTTAACTTTCGATCGAACGATGCTGGGGAGTTTGGGGGATTTGAATTGGAAGTTACCTGTGTTCAATGTGGGGAAGCTCCAGATCCAATGGATCAAGATTGTCAGTCTGGAATACCTGTTTGTCAAGATATTTATTTTCAAAATAGTACCTATAGTGGAAGTGGGAATAATCCATCGAGTATAGATGTTCCAGTAATCAATTGTTATACCCCAAGTAATGAATCTTGGTATATATTAAATATACAGCAAAGTGGAACCTTAGAATTTATACTTACTCCTTTAATTTCAAATAACAATTACGATTGGTCATTATACGATATTACCAATAGTGGATGTTCGGGAATTCCGACGGGGGCGAGTCCGCAGATCGAATGTAATTCTGTGGGAAATTCAGGAGGTCTTAACCATACCGGGATGACTGACGACCCGATCTACGCCAACTTTATAGCAACGGGAGCAATTGTACCTCCCATCAATGTGAATGCTGGGGAAACCTATGCCATTCACCTTTCTGCGTTTAACAACAGTGCTGGTTTTCATATCAATTTCTCATTGTCATCTGCTGTAATTTTTGATGACAACCCTCCTGTATTTGATGAAGCTGACGTACCCATGTGTGGTAATAATACTTTAGAAATCCATTTTAGCGAACCGGTGACTTGTAGTTCGGTGGAGCCTTGTGATTTCTTGTTAATTGGTCCAAATGCACAAAATTATACCATAACTGGAGTTGCTGGTCTCAATGCAGATTGTTCAGCAGGTGCTGTTTTTGATCAAGACTTTGTTTTAACAGTTGATCCGCCTTTTATAGAATCGGGAGATTACTCCATTTCCTTTGCGCCTAATATTGGAAATTGTGGTGAGATCACAGATAACTGTGGCAATATCGCCTCAAATAATACCTTTAATTTTACGATTAGTGTCACTTGTGATGATGGTTGTATTTTAACAAATGACATCATCAACCCAATCACTTGTGAATGTACCCATCAGGAACCTTCTTGTAACGATGGCTGTGATGTTACGAATGATGTGTTTGATCCCATTGCATGTGAATGTTTACATAATGCAGATTGTGATGATGGTGATCCTTGTACAGAAGATGTATTTGATGAAGGGAGTTGTACCTGTTCCAACACCAATATCGCCCCAACGATAACGGGTACCCCAACAAATGAAACTTGTAGTGGCTTGATGGACGGTTCGATTGTGGTCATGATTGTAGGAGGAAGTGGTGCGTTTACCCTTGACTGGGATGATGACACCTATGATGGGATGATGAATCTAAGTGGACTTGGTGCTGGTTCCTATACTTTGACCATTGATGATGGTGGTTGTGTGGTCAGTGAAACCTTTAATATTAGTGCTGGTGCTTCTGGCCCAGAACCAACCTTTAATTTCGATTTGGAACTTTGTAGAGATGAGGCTGTTTTTGTCTTGCCGACGAATTCTGATGATGCTTCTAGTATTTCTGGAACATGGCTTCCAGCAAGTGTCAATCCGGCAACTGATGGGCCTATTGCATGTTCAACTTTTACCCCAGATGGAGGTCAGTGTGCATCGCCAACGACGGTTTGTATTGACATCAATGCTGTTCCACAAATTGACGAGACTGTGATTGGAGAAATTTGTTTAGGGGATAATAATGGTAGTATTACCTTATCCCTCAGTGGAGGAACTAGTCCGTTTGATTATGACTGGGATGATGATACGTATGATGGAATGATGGATATCAACGCACTAATGCCAGGTTTTTATAGCGTAACCGTAACAGATGATAATGGTTGTTTGGCTACAGCCGAATTAACGATTGGAGGCACTCCGGCTGTGTTGATTGATGTTATTAGCTCTACTGATGCAAGTTGTGGTGGTACTGACGGTACAGCTACAGTAACAGCAAGTGGTGGTACTACTATTATAGCCGACTATACTTACTTATGGAGTGATGGACAAATGACAGCCTCAATTACAGGATTGTCATCCAATACATATACCGTGACAGTGACCGATGACAATGGTTGTACAGCTACGGCATCTGTTGGAGTGAATGATGCAGGTGCACCTTCAATCGATGATATAACTTCTACCGATGCAATTTGTGGCGGAAGCCAGGGAACTGCAACTGTAACTGCCAGTGGTGGTACAGTCGGTGCAGGAGGTTATACTTATCAATGGGATGATGCAGCCACTCAAACTACAGCAACAGCAACAGGACTTGTAGCAGGTACTTACAGCGTTACAGTTTCTGACGATAACGCTTGTGTAGTTATTGCTACGATTACTGTAAATGATATTGCAGGTCCATCTATTGATAACATTACTTCTACAGACGGTACTTGTGGTGACCCAATTGGTACTGCAAGCGTAACTGCCAGTGGAGGTACAGTTGCAATTGATTATGCTTATGCATGGGATAATGGAGAAACAAGCGCAGCGATAACAGACCTTGCTGCCGGAACCTACACCGTTACGGTGACGGATGATAATGGCTGTACAGCAACAAGTTCTATAGCAGTCGGTGATATAGCAGGACCAATAATTGATAATGTTTCAGGCACAAATACAGCTTGTGGAAACGCAAGTGGAACAGCAACCGCAACAGCGATTGATGGTACAGCTCCTTATGCCTATGTATGGGATGATGGATTAGCACAAACTACTGCTACAGCAGTAGGTCTGTTGGCAGGTACTTATACTGTTACTGTAACAGATGCTACAGGTTGTACTGCAACAGGAACAGTCACACTTACCGATGATGCAGGACCAGCACTTGTTTTAAGTGCAACAGATGCGACTTGTGGAAATTCAGATGGTACAGCAACTGTAGCACCAACAGGAGGTGTGATGCCTTATACTTACTTGTGGAGTGATGCTGCGGCACAAACAACAGCCACAGCCACAGGATTGCCAGCTGGAACTTACTCTGTGCTGGTTAGTGATGCAAACGCCTGCCAAATATCAGAAATGATAACAGTCGGAGACATTGCAGGACCAACAGTCAGTACATCTTTTACAGATGCAAACTGTGGAGGTAGTGATGGCTCTGCTACTGCAATAGGCGCAGGCGGAACAATTGCTGCTGATTATGCTTATTTATGGTCTGATGGACAAACGACAGCTACAGCAACAGGACTTGCAGCAGGTACTTATGATGTGACGATTACAGACGACAATGCTTGTACAGCAATAAGCTCGGCTACGGTTGGAGATATAGCTGGACCAACAGTTGATAATACATCAGCTACTGATGCAACTTGTGGAGGTAGTGATGGTGCGGCAAGTGTAACTGCGATTGGTGGAACGCCTGCTTACAACTACTTATGGAGTAATGGGCAAACGACAGTTACAGCCACAGGCTTATCTGCTGGCACTTATGATGTAACCGTAACAGATGCCAATGGCTGTATAGCAACAGGTTCGGTGGGTGTCAATGATGCCGGCGCACCAACAGTTGATAATACATCTTCTACTGATGCAACATGCGGAGCTAGTGATGGTACGGCAACCGTAACTGCCAGTGGTGGTACAGTTGCTGTTGATTATCTTTATAATTGGGATGATGGACAAGCCACAGCCACAGCAACAGGTCTGACAGCCGGTAATTATAATGTTACCGTGACCGATGATAATGGTTGTTCTGTGATTGGTTCAGTTATCGTTGGAGATATAGCCGGACCTACAGTGAGTAATATTTTCTCTTCTGATGCTGCTTGTGGCGGAAGTGATGGTTCAGCAACAGTGATAGCAACTGGAGGTACAGTAGCCGGTGGTTATATGTACACATGGAATGATGCAGCTGCTCAAACAACTGCTACTGCGACTGGCTTATCTGCGGGTACTTATAATGTGACCGTGACAGATGACAATGGTTGTGCAGTGATTGCAGTTGCGACAGTTGGCGATACACCTGCACCGACAGTTGATAATACATCAGCAACTGATTCGACTTGTGGTGGCAGCGATGGCACAGCAAGTGTAACAGCGACTGGCGGTACAGCACCTTATAGTTACTTATGGAGTGATGGTCAAACGACAGCTACAGCAACTGGCTTATCTGCTGGAGCTTATACTGTTACTATAACAGATGATAATGCTTGTACAGCAATTGGTACAGCGACAGTTGGCGATATAGCTGGACCAACAGTAGATAATACATCAGCAACTGACGCGACTTGTGGTGGCAGCGATGGCACAGCAAGCGTAACAGCGACTGGTGGTACAGCACCTTATAGTTACTTATGGAGTGATGGTCAAACAACAGCTACAGCAACTGGTTTATCTGCTGGCACTTACGATGTTACGGTAACGGATGATAATAATTGTACAGCGATTGGCGCAGCAACAGTTGGTGATATAGCTGGACCAACAGTAGATAATACATCAGCAACTGATGCGACTTGTGGTGGCAGTGATGGCACAGCAAGTGTAACCGCCTTAGGCGGCACAGCACCTTACAGTTACTTATGGAGTGATGGTCAAACGACAGCTACAGCAACTGGTTTATCTGCTGGTACTTACGATGTTACGGTAACGGATGATAATAATTGTACAGCGATTGGCGCAGCGACCGTTGGCGATATAGCTGGTCCAACTATAGCAACAACTTCTTCTACCGAAGCAAGTTGTGGTAATAGCGATGGTACAGCTACAGTAATGGCAATGGGTGGCACAGTAGCCTCAAGCTATACTTATCTATGGGACGATGCTGCTGCACAAACAACATCTACAGCAACTGGACTGCCTGCTGGAACATATATTGTTACCGTAACAGATGATAATAATTGTCCAGCAATAGCTACTGTAACGATTAGTGATTCTGGCGCACCTTCGGTTACAGTTGGAACTATTACTGATGCATCTTGCGGAGAAGCTGATGGTAGTGTTTCTGTTACAGCCACTGGTGGTACAGTAGCTTCGGATTACACCTATCAGTGGGATAATGGGCAAGCCACAGCCACAGCATCAGGATTGCCTGCTGGTACTTATATTGTTACCGTAAGCGATGACTTAGGTTGTTCTGCAATTACTTCTGTAATTGTTGGGCAAGATGCTTGTGCTTTCATTGAAATTGTCAATAGTTTCGACTTTGATGATCCATGTTCATGTAATGGTGACCAGTCGGCTAATGGAGCTGGTGATGGTACATTCAGTGAAACCATAACAGTCACGGGACCACCAAATCTCATTGTTCAGGCTAGTACAGCTTCAACAGGTTTAGATATTCCATTACCTGCACAGCTTATAGAAGTAGCACCTGGACGTTATGAATTGACATTCAATCATATTGATCGAATAGGCTATTCCGTAGCAGTTGAATTTTCTTCTGATGGAGGAGCGACATTTGATAATGCCTTAAATACAGCAGGCAGTCAATTGATATTCTCGAATGTTTGTGCCTATCCGGTACTTGATTTTGTACCCTTAGATGCTGCATATTGTGGCAATGATGATCCAATCACGAATCTGACAGTTGTAGAGACTTCAACCAATGTTACATTTACAGCAGTAGCGGGGCAGCCGATGATTAGTATTGATAATGGCATTGCTTCTGTTCCTCCGGTGACGCTTGATCCAGGCGCATTGACACCTGGATTCCATACTATTGGTTCAACCTACGGCTATGTAGCAGGTACAGGTATGGGCGGCACAGTGACTGCTCCAGCGATTGCTATCAATTCTTGTCCGGTGGATTATGCTGAGATTGTTGAAATATACGATTTGCCTTCGGCTGATGCAGACTGCTCTGAAGATGGATTGATTACATTGACTAGCATTACAGCACCTTCTGGTGATGTGAATGATTTGATGTATTCATTCAATGGTGGAGCTTTTGGAACGGCAACTACATTTACAGTGGCACAAGATGGTATATACACGGTCGAAATCATGGATGTTTTGACGGGTTGTATCGTAGAAGCTACAGCAAACTGCTTATTACCACTTGAATTAACTGCTTTTGAAGGTGATTGCAAAGATGATGAATACGTTCTGAATTGGGTAACCTCTACGGAATCAAACATCTCACACTTTGTGATAGAACGTTCTAGAGATGGTATCAACTATACATCTGTTGGCGAAGTTCAGGCAGTTGGTAATTCCAGTACGACTCAATACTATAATTTTGTAGATGAAACGAGCTTGTTGGCAAGTTATTACTATCGTTTACGTATTGTAGAATTGGATGGTGTAGAAACTTTCTCAAGAGTAGAAGCAGCAGAATGTCTGAATGGCGAATTTGGAGTTGTAGATATTTATCCAAATCCGACAGATGACGAAGTTGTGATTACTTACGAAATGACACAAAGAGGCGATATTGTCTTTAGATTGGTTGATGTATTAGGACGTACCTTAGTAGAGGAAGTCCTGACACCTGATGTGGGCATCAATACTAAAGTGATTGATATGTCTCAACTTTCTTCTGCGATGTACTTTATTATCTTGGATAATGGAGTAGAACAATCTACGAAGAAGGTTGTGAGGAAATAGATATATTTTTGATTGTAAAACAAAAGGCAGCCGAATTTATTTGGCTGCCTTTTGTTATTTTAGGAGAAGTGAATGAATAGCTCCAATCAACTTGGATAAGGGTATATTTTCTATTCACAACCCAAATCTACCATAGAGACTTCATCTCCATTAGGAAAACAATTTCCAGAAGGTAAAGTCGTCGGCTGGTAACGTTGCAAATCAGGATCACGAAGACTATATTCGAGAAATAAAGTCAGGTCATCTATTTCTTGTTCAGAAAGCTGCAAAGGGCGCAATTCACTGCTCAATTTGGAAGCTGGAACGGCTGAATTTTCTGACTGTCCTTTATTTTTATACACCACAACATCTCGGACAGAAGTAAACGATCCACCATGACCATAAAAAGGAGAATCCGTCAGGTTATATAATTGAGGAACTTTGAACTTATATTCGTCGTTTTCTTCTTGTGTGAAACTGGCTCGTCCTTTATGTGCTGGATTTTCTGGGTTGTATCCAATGACATTATTTCCACTTAAATCATCCATTCCGTAAGCATGGAATTCCATAGAATTTAAAGCTGGACCAGTATGGCATTGCGCACAATTGGCTGTTTCAAAAAATAAAATGGCTCCTTTTTTCTCCCGATTACTCATAGCAAGTTCATTGCCGCTGAGCCATTTCTGAAAAGGAGAACGATTGGCCAATAAAGTCCGCTCATAAGCAGCAATAGCGAGTCCTGCATTTTTCAGGTCATAACGTTCAGTCGTAGGAACATCTGGAAATGCAGCATCAAATAAGTCCATATAACCACCTCCTTCTACCATCTCTTCATTGCAATCCATTCGATGTACACTAAGTCCCGCAATAGCCTGTGTTTCTAAGCCTTCAAAACCCAATTCATTAGTTTGTAGAGGAGAAATAGTACTCAATCCTTCCCAGAGATAATTGATATTTGAATTTGTACCTGTCGCGCCAAACTGCCCATTCCAAAGTAGGTTTTTCTGATAAGCACCATGCATGGCGGAAGGCGTGCGAAGGGGTTGGACATCGACTGAATCGGCAGGATAATCAGTGTTGTGAAAACGACCTTCTCCATTCACACCAAAGCCCATACCGCCGTCACCAAGTCCCTGCTTGACACCTGCCTGAAATCCTGCTCCTGCAAAATGACAGGAAGCACAGGAATATGTTTTCAATCCAACAGCATCTTTAGGCTTTACAGCAAGCCCTGTTTCATGGAATAACATCTTACCCAATTCCACTTTCTCCGTAGTCAATGGATTTTGAGGGTCTTGTGGAATTTTATTAAAATCTCTGTTGTCGGGAAGTTTAAAATAATCTCGACCGAGTCCATCTGAGGCATTGAACAAAGCAGCGTTCAGCTGAATATCTAATTGATTGCCTTTATTGTCTTTTTGGCAGGCTGCGAGTAATATGCTGCACAAGCCCAGGACTAACACGAATTTTGTTGACATGATACAATGTTTGGAGGTATTGCTATCAAAAAGACAATACCTTACTTTTACTAAAGTAATGTTTGATATTTTCAAGGATGGTTTAAAAGAAGGGATGTAGTTTGTAAGAATCGCGACATGTAATGTCTTTTTGCGAATTATTTTACGCATTGTATACAATATGGTTGCAGTTTTATCGTAGAATATGAAAAATAACAGAAGATTGACAAACCTTTACGTAATTTTGAGCCATGAAAAATATTCTCTATGTACTTATGCTGTTGTTGGTTTTACAAGCATGTAAAAAAGACGATGAAACGACAAGCGAACCTAATCCTTGTGAGCGAATTTATACCGTAGATAGTGTAAGTGCCAAAGTGGAACTCAATAATACACTGCGCTATAAAGTGTTTTTTGGAACTTCAGAGCTTGTAGATGCTTATGTGGATTATTGGCCAACTGGCGAAGAGAAAAAGGAGCGTTCCAGGCTTTCAGCAAATGAAGATGAACATGCCATCCTACTTATTAATATGACCGCCGAGACGGAATATGAGTATGAAATTGTCAGTATAGCGGGCGATTGCACCTTCACCAGTGAAGTTTACACGTTTACAACAGGAGAGCTGCCTATTGAGCTACCGGAGATTAATCTGAATAATGTAGGTCTGGAATTTGACGGCTATATTTTAGGACATACTTATTTGTCGGGGACTTTATTTGCGATGAACCATCAAGGGAAAATTGTCTGGTATGAAATATTTAGCTCGCCTGTACTGGTCAGCACGATCACACCACGACTCGGACATATAACGTTATTAGGATCAAAGGACTATGTAGAAAAGGACTTCTTTGGTGAGGAATTACGCCTTTTTGCATACTTGTCAAGTTTCAATTATAATATTCACCATGAAATATTTGTAAATGATAATAATGAAGCCGTTACATTGGTGACGCACAGCGAAAGCTTCGACCTGTCAAGTGTTGGGGGTTCTATAAGTGATGAGGTGTATTCGGATGGTATTGTAACTTTTGCACCCGATGGCACAGAAACCTGGCAGTGGGATGTTTTTGATGTGGTTGATCCAACTACTGATCCAAATGTTTTTTCTACAAAAAATGACTGGACACACTGTAATGCAGTGGCTTATGATACCGATGGTAATTTATTACTCTCCCTTCGCAATTTTAATCAAATCTGGAAAATTAATCGGCAGGATGGCAGTCTAATGTGGAAGCTGGGGCTTAATGGTGATTTCGCAATGGACACAGATGATTATTTTTATAAGCAACACGCCGTCACACTCAACCCAGAAGGGAAATTAATGCTCTACGATAACGGGCAAAGTGGAATAGAAAGAACCCGTGCATTAGTATTTGATATAGATGAAACGAATATGACCGCCTCCACCAGTCTTAAAGTAGAACTACCTCCCGATTTTTTCTCTCCCCGACAAAGCAATTGTATGATGGTGGATTCCGATAAGGTCATGTTTGCCAATAGCGAACAAAATGCGGTCATCATCACGGATTTATCCGGTAATTTTCTCTGGCATGTGGATTATGAAAAATTTTATCGAGCTTATTATTTTGAGAAGTTTTATTAGTATTTTGTAGTTTCGTAAACTTGTGTATAGATTTTGCGGGAAGGGAGTTTGCTAAACTTTCTTTTGCTTGCTATCATAGTGCTTCTGTAATAAAACTTTCTTAGTGACCCTTCGTACCTTAGTGGTTCAAAAAACGTCGTGATGCGCAACCCAGAGACTTAATGCCCTTTAATTTATTTTTGTTAAGTGGAAATACAAATCCAAACGTCAAATTAAAATTCAAAAAAGTATTGACAATAAGCCAATTATGTAAATTGAAAGTGGCGTTTAGTTGAGTCCAAGCACTTACAGTGTAAATAGGTTTAGCAAACTTTCTCATCGCAGGGCTTGCCCGCAAGTTTACCAAACCACAGTAATATCCAGCAAATATTCAAATTCATCAAATAACTGCATACCCCAAAAAGTAACTTGTTGTGTAGATTTCAAGTCTTCCACTTTCAAGACTTGTGCATCGAGAAAGTCATCATCCTTCAAGGCTTCTTGCATTTTTATTTTATAAACAAAAGGCAGCTTATCAAAGTCAAGATTTGTCCGTATCAAGCCATCTAATTGCTCAATTGTTCGTTCGGTATCCTGCTCCACCAAGACCAATAACAAACGATGAAAACCCATTGGAAGCTGAATCGTATCTGCTAGTTCGACAAGCTTTATTTCTTCATCAAAAACCTGATACTCACTATTCCACTGTTGAATCACTCCGTTTTTTTCATTGATAAAATAAGCCAGCAAAAGCGTCTCATCATTCGATGTGCCAAAACCCATCATGCTTTCACTCAGATTATTGCAAGTCAGTTGTTGGAAGATAATGGTAGTAGGAGCAGGTTGAGAGGTATTGTTTGTCAGTTGTTTGGAAGGTGTACAATGAATAAATATTAGCCCCAGCAAAAAACAAATACTAGATTGTATGCCCTGTAACTTATTCATTTGTCATGTTTTGAATTGTTCACTACCCACGCTCGCCTCTAGCTCCTAAAGGAGAACCTGCCCGCAGGTATTTTAACTGATACTGATACCGCTACTTCTTAAGCCCCCGCGCCACCATTTGTAAAAACAAAATAATCG
Source organism: uncultured Saprospiraceae bacterium (assembly GCA_937951615.1). GTDB lineage: Bacteria > Bacteroidota > Bacteroidia > Chitinophagales > Saprospiraceae > JAHDEO01. The sequence continues at coordinate 10,695 of CALFBH010000093.1, forward strand.
CCAAATACAAAGCAATTTGACCAATCATATCACCATATCGCGTATAAAAAGTCAACTTGTCATTCAGCGTGATTTTTCCTCTTTGAAAACCCATTTCACCATAAGTAGTCTGCTGTGTCCGATCTCCACGCTGATTGATAAAACCACAAGTCCCCATATTGGCAGAACGCGCAACACTACGCCTCGTCTCGATAGCCCGTAAAGAAGCAAAATGATTATGTTGGATATGCCCCGCAGTATTGTCCCACCAGCCGTCATTGGTTACGATAAAAATAGCATTTGCCCCCTTACGCACATATCCCGTCGTGTATTTTCCAAAAATAGATTCATAACAAATCACGGGAGCAATGCCTACGGATTGGTCTTTATTGAAAAAAGCAAGCCGTTCTTTCTGCGTACCAAGTCCCGACATAGACCCCCCAAGCTCATCAATCAGTGGTTTAAAAATGGTCAGACTGGCAAAAGGTGGAAACTCTGCACCTGGCACCAATTTACTTTTCAAATAAATCTGAACACCAGGATCACCACTGCTCAGTTGTATCGCAGAATTATAACTCTCATAAGTCGTTCCATCGCTAAACTGACGAGGCGCTTTAGCCTGTGTCGGGTCGGTGAATATCCGGTAAGAGCCCAGTCCCGTCACGAGATTCAGCTTTGGATATTCACTCAACAAAGCCCGCATGGAGACAATAGCTGCATGTTCCTCAAAAGGCTTAATGCCTGAGTGGTCGCGGCGCGTATTATGCCAAACCGAACCAAAACTAGTTTCTGGAAAAACGATATAATCTGTATCAGGCGTCAGCCCTTCACGGGAAATACTGAGAAAGTTTCTGATTTGTTCTCTTTGTGGAACAGTGAATTTTTCATAATGAGGTTCATAATTTGGTTGCACGACGACAACTTCTATCTGCTCCCCAGTTTCCTGATAAGTTGCATAACGAATCAACGACACAATAATCGGCAGAAACAAAATTGCCGCAGGCAATATATATTTCCCTTTCGCAATGTTCTTTTTTTCTATTAAAATTTGCCACAGCAAAAAGAAAATCAGCAGATTCAAAACCCAAATCCAAAGCGAACCACCAAACGTCCCAGTAATTTCATACCACTGAATAATCTCAGGGAAACGAGCAAAACTATTGCCCAGATTTAACCAAGGCCAAGACATGTCTTTCCAATGCAAATGCACCAATTCAAAAGTCATCCAATAAGCCGGCAGGGAAGCATAACCCAACCTATTACCTAGAATATGCTTCGTCTGATGAAACAAAATCCAAGGGATCGTCATGAGCAAAGTATTTGGCAAAATCGCCATCAAACCTGCCATAAACAAAGTATTCGTCACCCAATAAGTGGTCAGCACATTCCAAAGCAAAAAGCCCCAAAAGGCATATTTGAAAACCGTTTTTTTCGCCAAACCCGACTGCTGTGCAATCCTCCGCTCCACAAATAACAGCGGCACAAAACCCACAAACATCAAAGGAAATAGGGGAGAGGGCGTAAATCCACCAGACAATAAAACACCACTCAGCAAAGCCCAGCCCAACATTTTCCAGCCTTTCTCTCTTCGTGCAAATCGCTTTTCCAGTAACAACAACACAAAACCCATCAGCCCCAGATACAAAAACAAAGGACGATGCCCCCACAGTTCACCTGCAAGATTACGGCTATACATCTGCCAGCCTGCTAAGACTGCGATAATTAGCGACAGCATTAATAAAGGAAGTTTTATCTTGTTTTTCATTTTTTAGTTGTGTTGCGGTGTTGATGTGTTGATGTGTTGTCGTGTTATCGTGTGAACTACATCAACACCTCAACACGACAACACCTCAACACAATATTACCTCACCGTAAACCCATTCCCAAATCCATCCGCCGGACCCACAAACACCAATTCCCCCTGCGCATTCTCCGCCATCAAAATCATGCCTTCCGACATAACGCCACGCAACTTACGAGGAGCAAGATTCACCACCACAACAACCTGTTGTCCAATAATACTCTCCGCCTCATAAAATTCAGCAATACCTGACACCACAGTCCGCTGCTCAAATCCCAAATCCACTTTCAGCTTCAATAACTTCTTAGCCTTAGGCACTTTTTCAGCTTCTATAATCGTCCCGGTACGGAAATCCATTTTGACAAAATCATCAAAAGTCGCTTCATCTTTCACCGGTTCATAAGACACTTTCTGTTCCTTACTATTTTGCAATTTATCAATCTGCGCCTGGATCACCTCATTAGGAATACGAGTAAACAAATGTTCCGGTGTATTGATTGTACTGCCTTTCGGTAAAATTGCTTTTCCAGCTTCCAGATCATTCAGCATCAGCTGTAAATCGCCATTTTGTACAACAGGCAAATTCAGTAAAGTCCGCAACTTGGCAGAAATGAAAGGCATAAAAGGCTGACTCGCCACGCTCAATACCCCGACAATCTGCAAAGCCAGATTCATCACAACCTTGACCTGCTCTGGCTCAGTTTTCACAGTTTTCCAGGGCGCATTAAATTGTAAAAACTGATTCCCCATGCTCGATATTTCAATCAAAGCCTTCAAGCCGCCCCTGAAATCATAGGCTTCGATAAACTGACCAAGTTCGACCAGTTTCCCGTGCAAAATTTTCAATTCATTTTCATAAGAAGAAGTCGTCCCTTCCTCCTGCGAACCTGCAACAGCAAGACTAGCATCAAACTCAGGAACTGCACCACCATAATACTTATTCGTCAAGACCAAGACCCGGTTGATAAAATTGGCAAATTTGCCCACCAGATCCGTATTGTTCAACTCCTGAAAATTGCCCCAGGTAAACTCGCTGTCCTTGAGTTCCGGCATATTTTTGATCAGCACATAACGCAGCACATCAATATGATTCACCACGCTGTCCTTACAATCTTCCAGATACTCATGTCCCCAGACTGCCCAGTTGCGCGAAGTAGAAATCTTATCGCCTTCCAGGTTCATAAACTGATTCGCAGGTACATTTTCCGGAAGGATATAATCGCCAGATGCCTTTAGAATTGCGGGGAAAATAATACAGTGAAACACAATATTATCTTTACCAATAAAGTGCACCAGTTTGGTGTCTTTATCTTTCCAATAAGGTTCCCAGTCTTTCCCATTATCCAAAGCCCACTGCTTAGTCGCCGAGATATAACCAATCGGCGCATCGAGCCAGACATACAGCTTTTTACCTTCCGAACCTTCAATCTCTTGCGGAACATCTATGCCCCATTCCAGGTCACGAGTCATGGCGCGCGGTTGCAAATCGCCCACCCAAGAGCGACACTGACCCAAGACATGATTTTTCCATTCCTTCGGGTCATGTAATTGCTCGCCGTTCAGCTTGCCAGTATTGATCCATTCATCCAGCCATTCCGCATGTTTGTCCAGCGACAAAAACCAATGGGTGGTTTCCTTCAAAATAGGCTTATTCCCGCTAAGGGTAGAAACAGGATTAATCAACTCCGTGGGACTCAGTGCCGAACCACAATTTTCACATTGATCGCCATAAGCGGCATCGTGGCTACACTTCGGACAAGTACCTTTGATATATCGGTCGGCAAGAAACTGATTTTCTGATTCATCGTAATACTGCTCACTAGTTTTTTTAGTAAACTCACCTTTATCCAGTAAATTTCTAAAAAACTCCTGCGCTGTCTCATGGTGAATCTGCTCGCTAGTGCGGTGATACATATCAAAAGAAACGCCCAATTGATCCATCGTCGTTTTGATCTGCTCATTATAGCGATCGACAATTTCCTTTGGCGTCACGCCATCCTTTTTTGCCCGTATGGTAATGGCTGCCCCATGTTCATCAGAGCCGCAAATATAAACCACATCTTTGCCCATTAATCGCAGGTAACGCACATAAATGTCGGAAGACAAATAAGCGCCAGCGAGGTGTCCGATGTGCAAAGGGCCATTTGCATAAGGCAGAGCGGCGGTTACGGTATATCGTTTTGTCATTTTTTTTAATGATAAATGATGAACTATGAATGATGAATGATGCATTTAGGACATTTTGCTTTGCAAAATGAGTATAAAATTCATCATTCATCGTTTATCATTCATAGTTCTAAATAAGTTTGCAAATATAAAAATAGCTGCGTTGAAAAAGTGTATTTGGAGGATGTTATTAGTCCGAAGCGGACATAGGAAAGTTATTATGCACCGCAAGGGCGCATAATGAAGCAGAAAGAGGTGTTATGTTTGAAATAATTTTTCATACATTTGGACAACGGATGTTTTTTGGAAATAGTTCAGAACGAGCCTAAAATTTCAATATGCAGGATCATTTTTTTACAAAACGAATAAGGTATAAATGTGATTTAGGAGATGAAAACCTAACAGACTTTTTAAGCGAATGGAATCGTAAAAAAGGCTGGAAAACTATGTGGTCTTATGAACTGTATTTTAAAAAAGTTTTGAATAGAAATGAAATCATCTTAAATCGTTTTGTCAGTGAAGTATATGAATCGGCAGATGTACATATAAAATACGACCCTACATCTTGTACTCTTGATGTCATCCTTAAACCTGTTAGGCGAGCTTATGCGGTGTTTTTAATCATTCCGGTTCTAATATGGGCAGGTATTTATGGAGAAAACGTTGATTGGCGTTTTTGGTTATTACCAATTGGAGCATCTGTTTTGACAGTTACTTTACTGAAGTGGATGATATGGGATGATTATCGCAAGATAAAACAAGAACTTGAACAGAAATTTAAAGATAATAAGCGAAAATATATAGTTATTCATTAAAGCCCTCGATAATGAGAATGACAGCAATTATACTAGTCATAAGCCTTGTAACTTGTATGAATTTTAAGCAAGTCAATGCGCAGGTAGCTGAACAAAAGAATTCTTTTACTCCTGAAAAAATAAAGATTATTGAAAGTCAATTTAAGGGAAAAACAGTGCAGGAGCTGCTGGATTATATTGGAGAGGAGCATCTTAGGTCAGGTGCTTTTGATGAGCCTCCAGGCGAGCTATCGGGCTATGATTTTCAGTTTCGACCTTATCACTTTATTCGTGTTTATCCTGTGGGACGACTCCAATATCAGGAAAGCTTTAGTGCTGATATGACTTGGGATTTGGAGCTTTTTAAATTGGAGAAAATCGAATTTGTGGAGTATTACCAGTCTGTGCACGGCACTCCTTACATTCAGGATTCGCATCTTCCTTATTAGAAAATAAAATAATTAAGGTCTTACCACACTTATTCCTATCTTTGCGTTTAAATGTGTTGTAGTGCGGAAGTGTTAATGTGTTGATGTAATTCGTTACACAATACGACAACACAACAGCACGACAACACAACAACACAAATACAGACAGGAATGTCTGTGCAACACAACACAACAAAATGATAACCGTCTCCAATATATTTGTAAAATACAGCGACCGCGTTCTGCTGGATCACGTCAATTTCGTTATTGGCGAACGAGAGCGCGTGGGCTTAGTGGGAAAGAATGGAACGGGGAAATCAACCATCCTCAAAATTATCGCCAAGGATCAAAGCCCGGATAGTGGTAAAGTGACTTATCCTTCTGTTTACACGATGGGCTTTCTGCATCAGGAATTGGAATTGCCGCAGGGTAAAACGGTGATGAATGAAGCCCTGACTGCCTTTGACGAAATCAAAAAACTGGAAAAAAGACTGGAGGAAATCAATGTAGAACTGGAAACTCGGGAAGACTATGAATCCGATTCTTACGCCGATTTATTGCAGGAATTGTCGGATGGAACAGATCGTTTTTCGATTTTTGGCGGCTATAATATGGAATCGGAAGCCGAGCGGGTATTGAAAGGCTTGGGCTTCAAGACGACAGATATGGATCGGCAGACCAGCGAGTTCAGTGGCGGTTGGCAGATGCGGATTGAACTGGCAAAAATTATCCTGAAACGTCCTGATTACCTCTTGCTGGATGAGCCGACCAATCACCTGGATATTGAATCTATTATCTGGTTGGAAAATATGCTAAAAACCTATGAAGGCACAGTGGTCGTCATTTCTCACGATAAAACTTTCCTCAACCACGTCACCAACCGAACCGTAGAAATTGAACTGTCGCAAATTTATGACTATAAAGCACCCTACTCGAAATTTTTGGAGCTTCGCAAAGAACGGAGAGAACAGCAGGAAAAAGCGTTCTCCAACCAGCAGCGCGAAATTGCCCGTAAGGAAAGATTAATAGAGCGCTTTCGCGCAAAAAGTTCTAAAGCCAAATTTGCACAGTCCTTGATGAAGGAACTGGACAGAATGGATAAAATCGAACTGGACAACGAGGATGCTTCTGCGATGAAATTGCGCTTCCTGCCTGCGCCACGCTCCGGTGAGCTTGTGGTAGATGCCAAAAAGATTGTCAAGCAATATGATAAATTATTGGTGCTGAATAAGGTCGGTTTTCAGTTGATAAGAAAAGAACGCGTTGCTTTTGTGGGTAGAAATGGTGAAGGGAAATCGACATTGAGCAAAATTATAGCGGGTGTGTTGGGTAGTACAGATGGAGAGGTGACGCTCGGACATAATGTGCAGATTGCTTATTACGCACAAAACCAAGCAGAAAGCCTAGACGCAAAAATGACCCTGCTAGAATCCATGGAAGATGGCTGTCCCGATGAATTGCGGACGAAGCTACGGAGTATTCTGGGCGCATTTTTGTTCAGCGGAGAAGATGCAGAAAAGAAAGTATCCGTCTTGTCAGGGGGAGAACGGGCGCGACTGGCATTAGCTAAAATGCTACTGCGCCCAGCAAATTTGCTGATTCTTGATGAGCCGACCAATCACTTGGATATTATTTCAAAAGACATTCTTAAGAAGTCGATTCAGGCTTATGATGGAGCTTTGATTGTCGTCTCGCACGACAGGGATTTTCTGGAAGGACTGACAGAGAGAACCATAGAATTTCGTGATCAGCAGCTTCACGAATACCTTGGAGATGTCCAATATTTTCTGGAAAAACGTGAAGTGGATAATTTTAGAGATGTGAGTCTGGGCAAAAATGCAGGAACAGATAAAGCGAAGAAGCAGGAAGTGGTAGTGGCGAAAGTAGAACTGACGCCCGAAGAAAAAAAAGTAAAAGAAAAGCAAAGCCGTGAGCTAAAACGGGAAGTTCATAATGCAGAGCGAAAAGTAGAAAGACTGGAAAAAGACATCGAAGCTCATGAGCGCGAAATGGCAGAGCCTGGTTTTTATGAAAGCGATCATTCTGCTAAGACTTTGGAAGCCTACCAAAAGGCGAAAGAAGATTTGGAAGTTGCAATGGAAGTGTGGGAGCAAAAGCAAGAAGAACTAGATAGTTTGTCGTAATAAAGAAGTGGATTTCAACTCCCTTCCTTTTGTAAGGGATTCCGATAATTATCGGAAGGGGATGGGTTAAGCTAAAGTGCAAAAATATGGGTAATCGCAAGGATTTCAACCCAGTTCCCAATACCCCAATTACCAATACCCCAGTTACCAATTACCAATAAAGAAAATGTTCAACTACGGAATAGACAAGCTGACAACAGGCAAAGCCCTCCAAATACTGCAAGGAGAATTGAAGGCTGAAGTCAATGCGGAAACCAGAAAAAAAGTAGAGGCTTGTCATGAAGAAGTCTTGGCAATTGCAAGCCAGGACAAAGCAGTGTATGGGATCAATACAGGTTTTGGACCTTTGTGCAATACCAAAATCAGCAAAGACAAAACCAGTGAATTGCAGCGTAAATTGCTCCTAAGTCACAGCGTTGGCGTTGGGAAGCCTATCGCGAAAGAAATTGCCAAGTTGATGATGATTCTGAAAGTCCATTCTTTATCGAAAGGCTATTCAGGTATTTCCATGCAGGTCATCGAACGGATTTTATGGCACATCGAACAAGACATTATTCCTATAGTACCAGAACAAGGTTCAGTGGGAGCATCAGGTGATTTAGCACCACTAGCACATTTGTTTCTGCCCTTGCTTGGTGAAGGTAAAGTGCAGTATAAAAACGAGATTAGACCTACCGCCGAAGTGCTTAGCGAATTAAATATCCAGCCGCTCGACTTGCATCCAAAAGCAGGACTTGCGCTGATCAACGGCACACAATTCATAGCCGCCCACGCTGTGATGGTGGTCGATAAATTATATAGTTGTCTGGCTCATGCTGATATGATCGCTGCGCTGATGATTGAAGGACTCATGGCTGCACAAACGCCATTTCATCCTGATTTACATCAAACCCGTCCATTTAAAAGTAATATCCACGTTGCGCATCGCATCAACCATTTTCTTAAAGATTCGGCGATTATGGAATCACATAGAGACTGTGATAGAGTGCAAGACCCTTACTCCCTGCGCTGTGTTCCGCAGGTACATGGAGCTTCCCGAAATGCCTGGTTGCACCTCAAAGAAGCAGTAGAAGTAGAACTCAATTCGGTCACTGATAATCCAATTGTTTTTTCAAGAGATTTTACAATTAGCGGGGGTAATTTTCATGGACAGCCACTTGCCTTGCCACTGGATTATGCCAGCCTTGCGGCAGCAGAACTGGGCAATATTTCTGACCGTCGTTCTTATCTGTCCTTAGAAGGAAAAACGGAGAATACGCCCAAATTGCTCATGAAAGAAACGGGTGTCAATTCAGGTTTTATGATTGTCCAATACACAGCCGCAGCTTTGGTTAGTGAAAATAAGGGTTTGTGTTTTCCGTCGAGTGCAGATAGTATTCCGACCTCTTTGGGACAAGAAGATCATGTGAGCATGGGCTCAATAGGCAGCAGAAAAGCCTTGCAGATTTGTGGGAATGTAGTTAAGATATTGGCGATAGAAATGCTGTGTGCAGCTCAAGCTTTTGATTTTAGAAAACCTTTGAAATCTAGCCCTGTTTTGGAAGAAGTTCATGCTTGCATTCGCCAAAAAATTAGCCATGCAACGGAAGACCGAATTTTTGGGGAGGACATTGAACAAGCCATTCAACTGATAGACAGTAAAGCATTGATACAAATTTCCCGAAAGGAAAAATATACCTCGAAAAGTGTTTATGATGATTTATTTGAAACTTACTGAGTTGATTGAGTAATTGAGTTGATTAAGTAATTAAGTGTACAACTCAATATCTCAATCAACTCAATCAACTCAATACACAAAATGACAGCAACGGACACAAAATTCAGCACCCAAATCCTACAAGGCATACCGACTGAGCTACCCGCTCAAAAAGCTTACCCGACAGATGCCAATCGCGCACCACGACGGAAAGATATTTTATCAGTAGAAGAAAAAAAGTTGGCGATTCGCAATGCGTTGCGCTATTTTCCCAAAGCCTGGCATCGGGAATTAGCAGTAGAATTTGCTGAAGAACTAAGGGACTATGGACGTATTTATATGTATCGTTTCAAACCCGATTATGCCATACATGCCCGCCCAATAGATGAGTATCCAGCAAAGACGAAGCAAGCTGCAGCTATTATGCTGATGATACAAAATAACCTAGACCCACGTGTAGCACAGCATCCTGAAGAATTGATTACTTATGGTGGAAATGGAGCAGTTTTTCAAAATTGGGCACAGTATGTATTGACGATGTACTACCTAGCTATAATGACAGAGGAGCAAACGCTTCATATTTATTCCGGGCATCCGATGGGCTTGTTTCCATCTTCAAAAGACGCGCCGCGTGTAGTCGTTACCAATGGCATGATGATTCCCAATTACTCCAAACCAGATGACTGGGAGAAATATAATGCACTCGGTGTGACGCAGTATGGACAAATGACCGCAGGTTCTTATATGTACATTGGACCGCAAGGTATCGTACATGGAACGACGATTACAGTCATGAATGCTTTCCGCAAAATATTAAAAAAAGAAGAACCCGTTGCCGGGAAAATTTTCCTGACTGCTGGATTGGGCGGCATGAGTGGTGCGCAGCCCAAAGCAGGAAATATTGCAGGTTGCATCACGGTGTGTGCGGAAGTCAATACAAAGGCTGCTGCAAAAAGACACGAGCAGGGCTGGGTAGATGTACTGATAGATAATCTGGATGATTTGGTGAGTCGGGTAAAAGCAGCGCAGGCAAATCAGGAAGTCGTTTCCATTGCTTATCAAGGCAATATAGTGGACGTATGGGAACGGTTTTATGAGGAGAATATATTCATCCATGTCGGCTCCGACCAAACTTCTCTGCACAATCCCTGGTCTGGTGGTTATTATCCGATTGGGCTGAGCTATGAAGCTTCTAATCAATTGCTGCGCGACGAGCCAGAAACCTTTAAGGCAAAAGTTCAGGATACACTAAGGCGTCATGCAGATGCGGTCAATAAACACACGGCAAGAGGGACTTATTTTTTCGATTATGGCAATGCGTTTCTACTAGAATCCTCACGTGCAGGAGCAGATATAATGGCAGAAAATAACATTGATTTCAAATATCCATCTTATGTGCAGGATATTTTGGGTCCAATGTGCTTCGATTATGGTTTTGGTCCATTTCGCTGGGTCTGTGCTTCTGGCAATCCAATAGATTTGCAAAAAACAGATGAGATAGCCGCAAGAGTTTTGGAAGAAATAAAAGCGACTGCACCAGAAGAAATTCAGCTTCAAATGCAGGACAATATTACCTGGATTAAAGATGCCGGCAAGCATCAACTGGTTGTCGGTTCACAAGCCAGAATCCTATATGCCGATGCCGAAGGACGAATGAAAATTGCGACTGCGTTTAATAAAGCCATTGCTTCTGGGGAACTTTCTGCACCAGTCATATTAGGCAGAGACCACCATGATGTGAGTGGAACAGATTCTCCTTATCGGGAAACGAGCAACATCAACGATGGCAGCAAATTCACAGCCGATATGGCAATTCATAATGTTATAGGTGATAGCTTTCGCGGGGCAACTTGGGTCTCCATCCACAACGGCGGCGGTGTTGGTTGGGGCGAAGTCATCAATGGTGGTTTTGGTATGCTATTGGATGGCTCGGCAGCAGCAGAAAAGCGACTGAAAAACATGTTGTTTTACGATGTCAATAATGGGATAGCCAGAAGAAGCTGGGCTAGAAATGAGGAAGCCTTATTTGCGATTAAAAGAGAAATGGAACGCACGCCAAACCTGAAAGTTACTTTGCCGAATTTGGTGGAGGATGATATTTTGGAGGATTTGGTTTGATCGCAAAAAGCTGAATTTGTCGATTTTTTGCTTTATATTTGTAATTGACTTACAAATTAAGGTTAAAAAATCATGATAATTAACTTTTCTGTTCAAAATTTTGGTTGTATAAAAGACAAGGTAACGCTGTCTTTCGAGGCATCTTCTTCGGATGAGTTGGAAGATTATTACATCGTTGAACCTAAGCCTGGTTTGCGCTTATTGAAGTTGGGCTTGATATACGGGGCGAATGCTTCGGGGAAGACTACGGTGTTGAAGGCTTTGGGTTTTTTAAGAGATATGGTTTTGGAATCACTTGATGATAAAACTGAGATATTTGATTTTAAACCTTATTTGTTTGATGAAAAAACACCTAACGAAAATACTTTTATTACCTTAGAATTTATACAAAATCAGGTTAAATATCTCTATGAAGTTGAATTTAATAAACAGGCAGTTATTAATGAAAGATTATATTTTTATCAGCCGAATAAAGCTTTGGTTTATAATAGAGAAACAAATGTTAAAAAACAATTGAGTGAAATAGAGTTTGGTAGTAAAGTTAAAATTAATAAAAACCATAAAGTTGTTCTGGAGGCAAATACACTTTGGAATAATACAGTTCTTGGAGGGTATCTAAAAACTAATGTAGAATCAGATATATTACGTGAGGTTATTGATTGGTTTGACAGTAAATTGGATATCCTTTTAGAACCTACTAATGATATAAATCATTGGACTACCAATAGAATAATAGATAAGCCTATTAGCAAGAAAAATATTCTACAGTTTTTGAAAAAAGCCGATTTCAATATCAAAAATGTTAGTATTAAAACTGTTGAAGGCTGGTTCGGCGATCATCACGAGGTCGTTTTTTATCATGAAATAACAGCTAAAAAAGAAGCCGGTTATGCGCTTTCTTATGAAGAAGAATCGCAAGGAACTCAACGTTATTATCAATTTAGTGGTTTGTTAGACGAGATGATTAGTGAAGAAAAAATACAGCCCATTGACGAACTTGCATCCTCTCTACACCCAGACTTACTAAAACACTTCCTACTCACATTCCTAGTCAATTCCAAAAAATCCCAGCTCATCGCCACCACACATTATCGCGAATTATTAATGGAAAAAGACATTTTCAGAAATGATGTCATTTGGTTTACAGAAAAGAAAGAAGACGGCGGTACAGATTTATTTTCACTAGCAGATTTTGATTCTTCTGTGATACGGAATACAAGTTCGATATACAATGCCTATAAGGTAGGAAAACTAGGTGCTGTTCCCAATTTAAAGGATTATTACATAGAATTGGAAGATGCCGAGACCTAAGAGACATAGAAAAGGCAGAGGGAGGAAAGTCTATTCTATCATAGTAGATGGAGAGACAGAGAAATGGTATTTCGACATGATGAAAAAGCATGAAGACCTACCAAGAATTGACGTCAAGCCAGAACTTCCAAAAAAGAAACGATTAGAAGATCAGTATGATGCTGTAGTTGAGAACGCCAAAAACTATGATAGGGTGATATGGTTGGTGGATTTTGACAATATTATAAAAGAAAGTAAAGAAACAACGAAAGGGCAGGCTTCTAAGATTGAAGAATTTAGAAAATACTGTGAACGATTGAAAGCATACGAAAATGTGTCAGTGTTGGTCAATACGCCTTGTATGGAATTTTGGTACTTACTTCATTTTGAGACAACAGGGAAATATTATGCAAAATGTGAAAGTGCCGAAAAAGCACTAAAAAAATCCCATTTGAAAGATTACGAAAAAACACAGAAGTACTACAAAAAAAGGAACAAGGATATTTATGAAAAATTAAAACCAGAACAGAGCGAAGCCATAAAAAATGCCAAGCAACTTGGCGATTTTAATTTTAAAAATCCCGAATCAGCGAAAGCTGAAATCTTCAAGGTTTTTGATATTATAAAAGAGTAAAAACCACAAAAAATCCCCACCCAATTCCGTACCTTTGCGCCCATTACAAACAAATAATCGGAGCAAAGAGCCATGGAAGGAAAACAAACGTCAATCAATAAAATGTCGCTGGAAGACTGGCGTGAAATGGAAAAAGGAGCATTGGAATTGCTCAATATTGTAGGAGAATTGCGTTTTGACCATTCAATAGAACTGTTGTTGTTTCGACGCAGTATTTACGATTCCCGCCCAAGCGAAGTCCTGAACGACCATCTATTTGCGAAAAACTATGTGAAGCAGCCAATTTCGGTGTACACCAGCCTGGAACTGGCACATGGCATTGCTAAAATGGATCTTGCACCTTCCCGTATTGATATTGGCAAACTGGCAACAGAATGGCTGAATTCAAATGGCAATTATACAGATGTAGCAGCTTTTCTGAATGACAAACTACAAGATCATATTGGACAAGACAAAAAAGTCCTGACACAAAAAGATGTGATTTTATATGGCTTTGGACGTATTGGTCGCCTGGCTGCTCGTCGCATCATTGAGACAACGGGTAGGGGAGAGCAACTGCGTTTGCGGGCTATTGTGGTGCGCCCGAAAATGGCGGATCGTAGAGAAGAGTTGAGCAAGCGAGCTTCCCTATTGCGCAAGGATTCTGTGCATGGAAAATTTAGAGGAACAGTCAGCGTAGCGCGTGATGCAGACGAGTTGATTATCAATGGCAATCGGGTTAAAATGATTTTTGCGAAGCATCCAACGGATATTGATTATACCGAATATGACATAAAAGACGCATTGGTGATTGATAATACCGGAGCATGGCGCGATAAAGAGGCCTTGAGGGTTCATTTACGTCCGGGAGTAAGTCAGGTTTTGTTCACCGCTCCAGCGAAAGGCATTCCGAATATCGTTCATGGTGTCAATCAAAAAACAGTTAATTTCAAAGAAGATACCATCATCTGTGCAGCAAGTTGTACCACCAATGCCATTGCGCCAGTCATTAAAGTCGTCAATGATCATTATAGTATTACAAAAGGGCATGTAGAAAGCGTCCATGCTTATACGAATGCACAAAACCTGTTGGACAATTTCCATAAAAAACCACGCAGAGGACGAGCTGCCGCAGTCAATATGGTCATTACTTCAACTGGAGCCGCCGCCGCCATAGGAAAAGTTATCCCAGAACTTGACGGTAAACTTACAGGCAACGCTATCCGTGTACCAACGCCTAATGTATCGCTTGCTATCTTGAACCTAACCCTCAATAAAGCCACAGATGTAGAAGCACTGAACCAAGCTATAAAAGATGCCTCACTCACAGGAGAGTTGGCAGTACAAATCAAATACTCAACCTCCAGCGATTTTGTATCTAGTGATGCTATCGGCACAACGGCTTGTTCTGTTTTTGATGCGCCTTCCACACAGATGTCAAAGGACGGAAAAACAGCCACGCTCTACGTTTGGTATGATAATGAATACGGCTATACCTGCCAGGTTTTGCGACTAGCAAAATACATTTCACAAGTAAGAAGATTACGCTATTATTAACATCCAGTTTCAGTAGCAGTGTCAATCGCAGTATCAGTAACAATCAAAAACAAGGATGATTGACATCGACTATTCAAAATACAAGCCCAACCTAAAGCTCAAAAAAGAGGGCGATAAGCATTATATTTTCGATCCCATTCGACAAAAATATCTGATTTTACAACCGGAAGAAGTCGTGCGTCAGTTAGTGTTGGAATATCTAATAAAAGAAAAAGGGTACAAAAAGACTCATCTACGCACAGAAATGATGGTGACTATAAACACCCGCCGAAAACGCTGTGATATATTAGCCTTTGATGAAGCGACAAAACCTTGGCTACTGGTAGAATGCAAAGCTGCTTATGTTCCAATTTCACAAGATACCTTTGACCAGATTGCCCGTTATAATCTTGCACTTGGTGTAGAATATTTGGTGTTGACGAATGGATTAGAGACTTATTGTTGTAAAATGAATCACGAGTCCGAGACTTATGATTTTTTGGAAGAGGTACCTGAATTTTATTTTTAGATTTTCGACATGTCTTGTCGTATTTTTTCGATGAAATCTATACTCACTTCAAAATCTTCTGCAATTTCTTCGATGGTCAGTTTTTCTCTTTTTAGGTGTTTTTTGATACTTTTTGTAAGGGCTTCTTCGATTAGTTTTTTGGCGTCCACTATCTTGGTATGTTGTTCACTTGCGATGTCTCTCAGTCTTTTTAGGTAGGCTTTGTAAGCAGCTTTTTCTTCATCTGTCAGATTTATTTCGTCTAATTTATTCTGTGCTTCTGACAGTCCTTTTGCAGTATAATTTTCTGGCAACTTACCATTCTTCAGAAAGTAAATCCATTCATCAAGTTTATCTTGAATGACATTATTGAATTTATCAACTTTTATAATCCAGTATTCGGGATAAATCTGGTAAGTTTCATCAACTTCATAGGTTTCTTTTTGGACTTGGGCTAAATGTAGAACATCTCCCTGATGTATTCCTTTGAACTGAGTGATGCCATGATAGACATAGTCTTTACCCTGCCCTAAATCAAAATAGGCAATGGTGATGGAAATTACTTTTTTAACTTTTGCATAAGCATCACCTTCTCCAATATATTCTGTAATGGCTTTGGAAGTTCCATATAGAATTCTGTGAAAATAATCGTATTCTTTACTGTTTTGGACTTCTATGATGAGCAGTTCTCCTTTGGAATTTTCAACGAAAATATCTACCCGATTATGTTTGTCATTTTTGTCCTCTTTGTTGCCTTCACTTTCTAGAATCTTTTTGATAGTAATATCCTCGGAAAGTAATTCGCTAAGAAAACCTTCCAAAACATCGAAATTTGCTTTGTTTCTAAGCAATTTTTTCATTGCCCAGTCGAACCGTATGAGTTGTTTTCCCTGCTTCATGCCTTAGTCTGAATTAATCCTTTTAAGTGGTTTGATGCTGAGGTATCAGAATACAAACATGCTAATTTTACCAGACTCTATCATTGCCCAGCATGAAATTATTGTTGTTAACCTAAAATCTGTGTCGGGATGATGGTTAATTCCATATGTCTGTGCAACTTTAGTTATCACCTAAAACAATTATTAGATTAATAAAGTTCCATAAAGACAATCTTCAAGAAACATATCAACTCTCCCGCACCGTCCGCTGCTCAATACGTTTCTCATAATCCACCCCCTGAAAAATCCGCTGAACAAAAATACCTGGCGTGTGAATATTATTAGGATCCAATTCACCTGGTTCTACGAGCTCATCTACTTCCACTATCGTTACCTTGCCAGCCATCGCCATCATAGGATTGAAATTGCGGGCAGTACCTTTGAAGATTAGATTACCCATCGTGTCACCTTTCCAAGCTTTGACTAAGGCAAAATCAGCATGAAGCGCAGGTTCGAGAATATACCAGCGACCATCTATCTCACGGGTTTCTTTGCCTTCTGCTACTTCTGTACCATAGCCTGTAGCGGTATAAAATGCAGGAATACCAGCTCCGCCAGCGCGTATCTTTTCAGCCAGTGTGCCTTGAGGTGTTAAAGTGACTTCCAGTTCCCCAGAAAGCAGTTGGCGTTCAAATTCAGCATTTTCGCCCACGTAAGAGGAAATCATTTTTTTGACCTGACGGGTTTGTAGCATCAAGCCGATACCAAAATCATCCACGCCTGCATTATTGGAAATACAGGTCAGTCCTTTTGTTCCTTTTTTGACCAATGCTGTGATGCAATTCTCAGGAATGCCACACAAACCAAATCCACCCAACATCAGTGTCATATTGTCCTGAATATCGTGAATAGCTGCCTCAGCGTTTTTATATACTTTGCTCATATTTTTAAAATAAGATGCAAAATACAAATTCCAAAATACAAATCCCAAATTCCAAAGAAATATATAGCTCTGAATGCCCCGCTTTTGTGCAGTGTTTTGGCAGGCACAAACAAAGGCATGGCCTCACAGCGAAGCGGTCTCTCTTCTGTAGAGAAATTTTCAGTTAGAATTGCCTTCGGCATCTGTTTTGACAAGATAGAAGTCATCATTGTTCCCATTACTGTGCCTTCCGGCTAATATGTGACCACAGTCACCAGCATTACCCAGAGCATGAATCTTACTACTACTATTATTATTTCCTCCAAAAGTTTTCTCCCATTCCAAATTGCCGTTAAGGTCTATTTTGACTAGCCATGATTGGTCATTTTTGCTGCCGGCAAACAGATAGCTATTTCCAACTATCTTCACATCATAAGCACGATCATCACCACTTCCTCCAAAGGTTTTTTCCCATTCCAAATTACCATTTTGATCTACTTTGACCAGATAGGCATCATAATTTCCATTGCCCTGACTGTCTGTCCAGCCTGCCAGTAAACATCCGCTATACGAAGAGTCATAAATGATACTATGCGCCATATCATAAGCACTACCGCCAAAAGTTTTTTCCCATTGTAGATTACCAGAAAAATCTGTTTTAATCAGCCAAGCATCACTGCTTCCTGCTCCCTGACTAGTAGTTCCGCCTGCCAATAGATAACCATCCGACATGCGCATAATGGCATAAGCGCGGTCTGAGTTTGCTCCACCGTAGGTTTTTTCCCAAATGAGATTGCCGTCTTCATCTGTTTTTATAAGATAAGCATCAGAATCACCTGCTCCCTGACTATCCGTGCGCCCTGCCAACATATAAGCATCGGGTGCATAAGCAATGTCAAGTATTAATTCGTCGCCTGTGCCTCCATAGGTTTTTTCCCAGATAAGATTGCCTAGGAAGTCTGTCTTTATAAAATAAGCATCTGAACCACCTGCTCCCTGACTGTATGTCCGGCCTGCTAGGACATATTCGCCAATAATATTAGAAGGCGCTATGGCATAAGCTGCATCCAAACCACTTCCTCCAAAGGTTTTTTCCCATTCCAACTGTCCGTCAGTTCCTATTTTTGACAGATAAACATCATAGTCGCCTGCGCCCTGACTTTTGGTCGCTCCAGCTAATACGCTGCCATATATCGTTACATCAAAGACAGGAGATGTAGCATAGGTAGCTGCATAGTAATATTCTGCATCACCAAAATCCTGCTTGTACTCATACTTGGAGGATAATACCTGAGTCGTTTTTGTATAAACATCCTGTCCGAGGTCATTTGAGGCAGTTAAACTCACCTCGTAAGTTCCAGCGGCATCATAAATGTGTTCCGGCATTTGCTCATTAGAGCTATTACCATCACCAAAATCCCAGTTATAAGCAGTAGCATTTACAGAATTATTGATAAAAGTAGTCGGGCATTTTTCCCAAGTCGCTTCTCCTGTGAATGTTTGAATAAAATTTGCCTTAGGAAGTAGCGTTGGATCTATTTCCTCGGGAAGGTCTTTATCGCAGCTTATTGTAAAAAAAGAAAACATACAAAAAGTAAGGAGGTATAACTTGTTTTTCATATTAATATGATGTTAATGAGTGGCAAATAGTTGCATTTTTTGTATAAAAAAAGTGCCTTCAGGTAAAAGCCAAAGACACTTTATATTTTAAAATAAGAAACTCCTTAGAATTTGGAATTTCCTACTTGGAATTTTTTCAATTTATTCTTTCACCACTTTCACCGGACGGCTCATACCTACTGCATTGCGAATTTGTACAAAATAAATACCTGCATCTAGTTTTTGTCCTACATTCAGTGTACCTGTTTTGTTTAAAATTGGAAAGTTTTCTACTGTTTGTCCAAGAACATTGACCACTTCAAGGCTGGTTTTGCCATCAAGATTATCCAATGAATAATTGATGCTCAATGTTGCGTCAAATGGATTTGGAAAAGCAGTCATTTGAATACTTTCATCAATATTGCTGAGAGCAATTGGTGAATCATCAAAAGCAACAAAATAATCAACACCAGCTTCTACCCAGTGACCAGGGTCATTATCAGCAGTTTCAAAAGAAATCTGCATAGTGGCTGTTGGATTTGGGAAATAATCTTTCACTCGTATAAAAGTACGAGGACGCCATTCACCAGCAGCATCAGTAATCGTTTGTATGGTTACACTGTTGGTTCCATCTGACAAGATAACTTCCAATATATCATTGGGCGTTGTTCCTTGTACGATTTCATTATAAAACCAAAGATTATAAGCCACATAAGGTTCATTCATAGCAGTCAGATCGAATAGGGGAGAAGTGAGTTCTGTTTTACCATTGTCCACATCAAATTCCCAGGGATCGCCACCGCCGTTTTGAGTCATATAGCAAAAAGTGCCCAAGTCAAAAGATATATCTGCATCAGGATTTACAGTAACACCGTCAAAGTCTGCAGTACCTTGTGGTGCGCCTCTTTCCCACATGCCGCGTTCTGCGTCGCCAGTAACTGTCCAACCCAAGTCGAGCATAAACTCATCCTGAATACCTTCATCCAATTCTATGGTGATGCTTGTGCCATCAATACCAAATGCGAGAATCTCTTTGGCGATAAAACCCCACTTACCAGCATACACATCATAAAAACCACCCGTGACATTATTGATAGAGAAATTACCAGAAGCATCAGACAGTAAGTCGTAAGAAAAATCAGCATTGGCAATAGATACCTGTGCATTAGGAATAGCTGTTCCGTCATCTGCACTGACCACTTGTCCTGTAACATTAAATTGAGGCTGTGCTGTAAGTGCTACATCCTGCATCGTTACCTGACTGTTCGCCAATGTAACACTGATGGTCTGCGGCATATAAGCTGGGTGGCTATATACTGCATCATAAGTACCGGAAGTTGGATAACCTGTTGCATACTCTCCAGACATGTCAGAAGAGGAAGCAACACCAGTAGTCATGATAGTAACCATTGCACCGTTGATCGCTGCGCCTGTATTAGCATCTGTAACATTACCTTCCAGATAGCAAGCACGGATATAATTAGGCTGCAAGACTTCAAGCGTACCTTCAAGATTAGAAGTCAGCAATAAGCCAGAAGGCAGAAAAGGATAAGCTCCCCAACAACCGCTAAAGCCACCGTCAGGTCCAGCATAAGTATCGTATTTTGCGACTTCTACCAAGTTAGAAGGACGATTTCCGTCAACAATAATAACGCCATCTGTATAATGAGAGATAACGACGTAATCATTCAGAACGTGTGCATTATGTGGAATAACACCCATACCTACAGTTGCCGTAGGACGAAACTCATCTAAGTATTGAATATCTGTTGGATCGGAAATATCGTAAGCAGCAGTTGGCGCGTCAGCGCGTTCATCTGTTGTGAAAATAACATCGCCATTATCAGACAACCAAGCATTGTGCGTGAAAGCAAATGGCGTCCCATTACTACCTATCGCTGTGATATTGGATTTGTCGGATACGTCATATATTGTAAACACACCAGCATATACATCAGAGGTATAAAGCAAATTATTGCGAGCATAAGTGTCATGTGCGTAAATAGAAGGCGTTCTGCCTACATAGACAGGATTATAAGGGTCAGCGTTCAGGTCAAATATAATCGTACCACCGTTATTGATATTACTGCCAGAGACATAAAGAAAGCCATTTTCATCAACATATAAATTGTGTATAGAAGATAAAACGTCCGTGCTTCCATTAACCTCAATCGATGGTTGAAAATCGTAAGAAGTAACATTATTAGGCAAATCAGCCATGTTGATAATCAAAACACCATTATTGGTTTCATTACTGACATAAGCGAAATGACTCCAAGTTTTCAAATCTCTCCAAGTGGAGGAAGGACCTGGTATATTAGCAACCTCTACAGGATTTGCAGGGTCAGCAAGACTTACGATAGAGGTGCTGTTGCGCAGTCCCATCAAGGCATATTCTGTGCCGTCGTCGGCTGCATACCCCCAAATATCGTTACCATTATCACTATAATTGACCTGTCCCACAAGGGTACAGTTAAGTGGTGCCAATTGAGCTTGGAGTGCGAACACACAGAGTGTGAATAAACAAGTTAAAAAACTTCTCATGAATTTATATTTAATTAAATTGTTAGGATTGAATGGGGCGGAGATGCATAATAAGAAGTATGCAAATATGTTTAATGAATACGACAAAGATAAGCTTTTAGGAAGGACAAAACTGTCAGCTAATTGCAAGTTTAGATGAAAGGTAGGGTTTTAATGCATCCGATCACCTCTCATTTCAAGCTCACTCATGATTTTTACTTCATGGTCAAGATATTCCTGCCAGCGTTTTTTGACGCTTGCTTCATCACTGTACAATTTGGCAAGATCAATGAAGAGTCGGTAATGTGCAGCTTCTGCGACCATGAATTTGTGGTAAAACTCTTTAAGCTCATCATCTGCAATATGGAGAGAAAGTAGGCGAAACCGCTCGCAGCTACGTGCTTCTATGAGGGCACAAATCAACAAAAGCTCTAAAAGACGATCTTCACGACTGCCGCCTTTTTTCTGAAATTGAAACAGGGCTTTGACGTATTCGTCTTTGCGTTGCCTGCCTAGTTTTAAGTTGCGTTTGTCCAATTCAGCAAGCACGAGACGAAAGTGACCCCATTCTTCTGTGACAATAGGGGCTAATTGCCGGACCAATTCTTCCTTGTCGGAAAATAACTGAATAATAGAAATGCAACTTGTGGCTGCTTTCTGTTCACAGTAGGCGTGGTCAGTCAATATATCTTCCAGACTTTTTTCAGCCAGATTTACCCAACGTGGGTCAGTAGGTAACTTGAGTCCTAGCATAATTTAATTATTTTGCGCAGCAAAAAACATCTAATTACCAATATACCAGTTACTAATTACCAATAACCAGTTACTAATCACCAATACACTAATTACGCGCAGCATCAATACAATGAAACTGGTCGATCAAAAAGTCCAATTCATTGATTTGATAATCTTCATATCCAGTTCCCCAAACCATGCGGACTTCGCTGATTTCTTTTCTGCGAAGTGTTTTCTCATCTTTAGGCCCGATAAGGAAAAGTGTTTTATAAATAGTCTTTCCAGTATGTCTATTATAAATACCAGAATCAGATTGTTCACTCAATAATGGTAAAGTCTCTCCGTCAATCATTCTGAAAATAAGCTGCGTTCCTGTACCGATAGAACCATATTCCTGACGTGCATAAGGCGAGTTGATAATGAACGTTAAGTTGAGTGCCATAATCCCCTGAATATCAGATAGTGAGCCATTGCAAGTTAAATAGTCTTCACCTTCCATATAAACTTTCAGTTTTTCTTCTGTATAGCTAAAGAAAAAGCGGTCTTCCAGTTTACGTTTCGTGCGTTGAGTGAATGGATCGACTTCATTAAAAGAAAATTTACAAGAACCAAGATCAACTTTTCCTTTAGAACTTTTACTTGAACTAGAGCTGATTTTTGGAGAATTTCCACCTTTTTTATTCTTCTTTTTCTTCTTCGCCATGGCTTTGGCAACTGCTTTTTTCGTTTTATCTTCCTCACTGCTTGTAGCAGGAGAGGGAGGTGTATTGGCTTTGCCAGGCAAACTTACAGATTCTGCTTTTATGCGTTGTTCTTCTGGAGACTCTTCTGGTATTGTTGGAGCAGAAACTTCTACCTGCTTGTTTTCAAGTGCTGCCTTTGCCGCTGCTATTCGAGCCTGATTTTCAGCAAGCAGTGCGGCTTCTCTTACAGCTTCTCTTTCTGCTTTTTTCTCTGCTTTTGCAATTCTTTTAGCTTCTTGGTCGGCTGCTTTTTGTCGCGCTTTTTCTGCAGCTTCCTGCTCAAGACGTGCCTGCTCTGCTTCATCGACTTGTGGTTGTGCAGAGGCAGCTAGTTCCGCCTCTTTTTTTGCTAAAGCAATAGCTTCTCTTTCTGCTTTTTTCTCTGCTTTTGCAATTCTTCTGGCTTCTTGTTCTGCTGCTTTTCGTTGTGCTTTTTCTGCGGCTTCCTGTTCTAGACGAGCTTGCTCTGCAAGAGCGGCAGAATTGGTGACAGGCGGCTTAGTCTTTTTAATTTCTTTAGCCGTCTTCTTTGCCTTTCTTACTTCATCTATTTGTCGAGCAGCTTCTCTTTTTCGGGCATATTCTTCCTGCTCCATTTTTATACGTGCAACTTCCGTTCGAATTTCTTCTCGCTTGGCATTCATTTTAAGAACTCTCTCCGCCATTTCGTCGGGCAAAGTATCCGTCAGCATCAATGAATGATTATTGGTTTCAAGTGGTGATACAGCAGTGCTTTTGAAGCCTGTCAGACTCCCTAGGACAAGGATAATTACTACCGTATAGATAACTCTTGTAAAACTCATCTTTTAAATGATTTTGTTGTGTTTAATAGCCATAAGCTATTAACATATTTTATTTTGTTAAAAACTTCTTTTAAAATAATTGTAAAATTACGTAAAAGAACACTAAAATTGTCAGTTATTATTTGCCTAAATCAAATTTCAAGTACAGTTATTGCCTCGAAAATTGATGTAAGACAAGCCTTTTACAGGCAAAAAGAAATTAATCTTTACCTGAATGGGATATTTTATACAAAGACTATTCACGCAATAACTGTTTGATTACGAACAAATAAACATGACATCACCTAATCGGTATATTCACTTTTTTTGATGGAAATTTCCGATTCTAAAAGTAAGACATGAAAAAACTATTCCAATTTACCCTGCTCGGACTTTTGTTATTCTCCTGTAATTCGGGACAAGAAGGCAATCTGAGTGAAAATGATAATATGCAAACTGATAAAAATAATGTTTATAACTATCCCGAAACTACAAAGGAAGATGTTGTAGATGAGTATTTTGGCGTGAAAGTCCCCGATCCTTATCGTTGGCTGGAAGACGATAATAGTACAGCCACCAAAAACTGGGTTAGAAAACAAAATGACATGACTTTTGGCTATTTAGACGAAATCAGCTTTCGGGATGAAATTGCTGACCGGCTAAAAGAAGTTTGGAATTATGAAAAATATTCTACGCCTTTTAAGAAAAACGGAAAATACTATTTTTTCAAAAATGATGGCTTGCAAAATCAAAGTGTTCTCTATGTGCAGGATAAGCTGGATGGCGAACCAAGCATGGTTTTAGATCCAAATACTTTCTCGGAAGACGGTTCTTCCTCGCTTGGAAGTTATAGCTTTTCTGAGGATGGGCGTTATCTGGCTTATGGAGTTTCGGTAGGAGGTTCTGATTGGCGTACGGTCTATGTCAAGGATTTGAAAACTGGAAAAACACTGGCAGACAAACTAGACTGGATTAAATTTTCTGGCATGTCCTGGAAAGATGATGGTTTCTTTTATAGCCGTTATAGCGAACCCAAAGAAGGTGATGAACTATCGGCTAAAAATGACTTTCATCAGGTGTTTTATCATAAAGTAAATACAACACAAGCTGATGACCAACTCGTTTTTCTCGACCGTTCGAATCCTGAACGGAACTTTTATGTCAATACAACGGAAGATGAACGTTTTCTAAGTCTTGCTGCTTCAGAATCTACCAGTGGAAATGCCTTGTATTTTCGCGATTTAGATAAAAAAGACCAGGATTTTGTGCCTGTTGTAGAGGGATTTGACAGCGATTTCTGGGTCATTGATAATTTTGGGGACAATCTATTAGTCATGACCAATGACGAGGCACCTAATATGCGCGTATTGCTGATTGATACCAAAAGACCAGGACGCAATGACTGGAAAGAACTGATACCTGAAAGTGAGCAGAAGCTGCAAAGTATTGACTTAGTGGGAGACAAAATCATGGCAACTTATATTAAAGATGCAGCAAGTATGGTTAAAGTGTTTTCTGAAAGCGGTAGATTCTTGAATGAAATGAAATTGCCAGGCTTAGGGCAAATTAGCGGTTTTAGCGGCAAGCGTAAAGACCCTGTTGCCTTCTTCTCATACACATCTTTCACGCAACCCAGCACGAAGTATAAATACGATTCCAAAACTGGAAAATCAGAAGTATTCAAAGCCTCTAAAATGGATTTTAATGCTGATGAATATGAAACAAAACAGGTGTTTTATAAAAGCAATGATGGCACACAAATTCCGATGTTTATTACCCATAGGAAAGGCTTGAAAATGGATGGAAATAATCCAACCTTGTTATACGGTTACGGAGGATTTGATATTAGTATTTTGCCTAGTTTTTCTATTGCTAACACCATCTTACTGGAAAATGGTGGTATTTATGCTGTCGCAAATATAAGAGGTGGCGGAGAATATGGTAAGAAATGGCATGAAGCCGGTACAAAACTTGAGAAGCAAAATGTATTCAACGACTTCATCAGCGCAGCAGAATACCTGATTGATCAGGAATATACCTCACCAGACAAACTGGCAATAGAAGGTCGGTCTAATGGTGGACTACTCGTCGGTGCCTGTATGACACAGCGGCCTGACTTGTTTAAAGTCGCCCTGCCTGCCGTGGGGGTGATGGACATGATGCGTTATCACAAATTCACGATTGGCAAATTCTGGGCAACTGATTATGGGACCAGTGACGAAAGCGAGGCACAATTTAAAAATCTGTTGAGTTATTCTCCTGTACATAATATTCGCCCAGGCACAGCTTATCCAGCTACATTAGTCACGACTGCTGACCACGATGATCGTGTAGTTCCTGCACATTCATTCAAGTTTATTTCTGCCTTACAAGAAGGACATCAAGGGGCAAACCCAGTGCTGATACGCGTAGATGTAGATGCTGGACATGGAGCAGGAAAATCAACTGAAAAACAGATCGAAGAACGGGCGGACATCTTGAGTTTTATGTTCCATAATTTTGGGACGCCTGTTAATTATGCTACTCATAATAAAGATTAAGAGTAGGACTAACTGGACTTTGGACAAAAAGGGAATTAGGTTTAAAAATACAAAGTATTGATTATTGATTATTTGTTTTTGTTAAAAATTAACGGAATTGACCATTAATTGGTTCAGCTATTCAATCATCCAGAAGGGATGAAATGTTTATAGAAAATCCTTAGCGCGAGACGGGTTCGACTCCTACAGAGTCGCATATAACGGGCAAATTGCAGGGCTATAAACATTTTA
>CALFBH010000094.1 GCA_937951615.1 uncultured Saprospiraceae bacterium
GTTGCGGGTTGGCGGGTTGCGGGTTGCGGGTTGGCGGGTTGGCGGGTTGCGGGTTGGCGGGTTGCGGGTTGGCGGGTTGGCGGGTTGGCGGGTTGGCGGGTTGGCGGGTTGCGGGTTGATTGGTTTTGACTTTAAACTTAATATTATGGCAAAAAATTACACGGATTTAGATATTTATAAAATTTCGTTTGACTTATTTATTCGAACTCATCGCTTCTCTTTACGAATGCCCAAGTATGAGACTTATGAACTAGGTAGTCAGCTTAGAAGGTCGGCAGATTCTGTAAATTCCAATATAGCAGAAGGGTATGGCCGCAAGCGTTATAAAAATGACTTCATACGATTCTTGGTTTATTCTCATGCAAGTAATGATGAAACGATAAACCATTTGAAAAAGATTGAACAATTATATCCAGAATTTGCCAATGAAACCGCACAACTAATAAAAGAATATGATTTACTAGGAGGAAAGATCAATAAATTTATCGAATACGTCAGTAGTCATTGGAAAACCTAAACAAATCCACAAATTCCCCCCCCAACAAACCCGCAACTCGCAACCCAAAAACCCGAAACACAAAAAACAGCCACGAATGCACGAATTATAGACGAATAAAATTCCAAAACACCCCAACAAACCCGCAACTCGCAACTCGCAACTCGCAACTCGCAACCCGAAACCCGAAAAACTTAAAACGTAACCCCAATACCATAATCCACATACTCCGCGACCTCCTTATGCGACTTCATATACAAGCCAATGTGTACGCGAGGATAGCCTTTGCGGGCAATAAATGGATAATACCGCATCCCCAGACGGGTGTAAAGGAACCAAGGCTGCTGATAAGAACGCGTAAAATAAGTGCCGACTTGCAGCCAGATACTTGTCCGACCGAAACCAATTTCATCGGCGACAAAAAACATGGCGCGTTGAGCGTTTTTTCGACGTTCTTCGTCCGTATCAAATAAACCGATGTGCTGGATAAATGCAAGCGTATGATTGGCATATTCATACTCAAAACCAGTGTGTAGTCTATTATTATGCGACATATAACGATGCGCAGAGAGTCGGGTCGCAAGAACGGTATACTTCGGTCCGCCTGCGGCTTGCGATTCTTTAAAAGCGATGCCCTGGTAGACACCAAAATGAATCCGTTTATCTTTTTCCGGACTCTTGGAGGAGTGGATATAATCGGCTTTCGCCAAAGGTTGTGGCGTGTATTTGATGCCCAGATTAAAGGCAGGAATATTGATGCCCAGATTGGGCAGTGTAGAGGCAGCATTGGAGTAATGTGTGAGCGATGCAGCACTTAGCAATGTCCACTTATCATTAAATTGCCAGTTGCCGCTTAGTCGAAAATTGAAAATAGTATTCAGGTTTGCTCCCATCGCATTATTTTCTGGATTGGTAGCTGGGTTGTAGGGGCGATTGAGCCAGGCGAGTCCGCTGCCGACTCGAAATTCAGCATAAAAACGATTTTTTTGTAAAAACTGCAAACTCAGATTGGGCAAAGCCCCTATTGCAGCACCAAAAACAGCTGGGTCGCCAAAATTCAAATAAGAAATTGCCAATCCGAACTTTGGGTAATGTTGTCGCTCGTGCCAGTCCTTTTTGCCATAGGTTTGTATCGTTATATTCAGTTCTGCTCCCGCTGTATTGCCTGTAATGGGTGTTTGGAATCTATCATTATGCCTGATGATACTGCCGTAGTAGAAACTCGGCTCAAAGCTGATGCCTTTCAGGTTTTGTGCATCGGCTGTTTGTGTTGCAAGGCTTAGTAAACATGTAGCGATTGCCATGAGCGAGGAGTGTTTACTAAGCCTCATTATATTGCTAAAGTCTGCGCCCTGTGTTAGGTTTAGTAAACTACCACACCGCTGCTGCCTGCCCGCAAGTTTACTAAACCGGGATATCGTCTCAAATTTCATCGGCGATCAAATTTTACAAACAACTCATTCCCCAGTCGAGGCGGAATAGAATTATGGCAATCTTCCATGATGGTCAGTTTGAAATGAGGGCTGAACAAAGTCTTATATTCCTCAGCATTTCCACCATAAGGTGGGTGATCGATGCGCATGGCTTTGTTCCATAATAAACCGACAAGACACCCTTTATCTTTGAGTAGTTGATGCGCTTGTTTTGCATAAGCCGAACGCAAGTCGACGTCAATGGCACAAAAGAAAGTCTGCTCGACCATGACATCATACTTCCTATCTAAATCAAAGAAATTTTTACAATGAATTTGCGCCGCAGGAAAATCAGGTACTCTTGATTTGAAGTTATCAATAGCTGTCGGAGACAGGTCAATAATCTCCACATTTTTGAAGCCGGTTTGATACAAGTATTCTGCTTCATGCGCATTGCCACAGCCCGGAATCAGAATGGACAGCTCTTTGTTTTCAAGTCCATCAAAATAAATTTTAATCGGCGTAGAAACATGTCCAATATCCCAGCCAGTCTCCTTGTTTTTATAACGCTCGTCCCAATGTGCTTTTGTTAGTTTCATAATCTAGTTTATTATCATAAAAAATGATTTCCAAGATAATAAAATTCAGATAAACATTGGGCAAAAAATAAAGGGACAATACAAAACGTATTATCCCTTCCTATAGCCCCTTTGTTAGGTTTATTTATCAAATGTATTATGGAAATATTAGGACAGTACAACCATCTATTACCGCACATCCTGTCAGTATTATATTCCCATTCGGCAGGGTGACTTCTCTTTCTTCAGATTCACATTCAATCTTTATTTTTTTGATCAGTGGAGCCAGTGGTTTATCATAACACCAGGTCGTAGTCGTGGAATTAAAAAGACATACTCTTTGGTTGCCCACATTATCGGAAAGCGTGACGCCGCCAGTCAGTCCGAGTCCTGTACTACGCTCAAAAGTGACTTCCATCTGGAAGCATGTTTTATCGGAATAATCTGTACGGGCCATGCTCATATCAAAGCACTGTGCCTGTAGGCTCGTGCTAAGACCAAATAAGATGGCAATAGCAACATAAATTCTAATCTGATTTTTCATAGTTTATTTTTTACGAATAAATAATGTGTGTTCTTATTCCAATCTCAATGCTTTTATAAACCTATAATGGCCCTACTGTAACTACACAACCATCCCTTTGCGCACATCCTACCTCTACTGTATTTCCATTGGGCAAGGTGACTTCTCTTTCTTCCGATTTACATTGAATCTCTATTCTTTTGATCAGTGGAGCCGGTGGTTTATCATAACACCAAGTCGTCGTCGTAGCATTAAAATGACATACTCTTTGATTCCCCGTATTGTCAGAAAGTGTAACGCCGCCGGTCAGACCAAGACCAGTACTGCGTTCAAAAGTTACGTCTATCTGAAAACAGGTTTTATCGGGGTAATCTGTACTGTTCATGCTCATCTCAAAGCATTGTGCCTGTAGGCTTGTACTAAGACTAAATAAGATGGCAATGGCTGCATAAATTTTAATAAAATTTTTCATGGTATATTTTTTTTGATGAATAAAAGGCTATTTTAGTTTCAATATTTTTTCAACGGTATTCTGCTTGTTATTGGGGCTGGTTACTTTTACAAAATATGTTCCTGGTGGGAGGTCAGTCATTTCAAGTTCATATTTCTGGATGCCTAAATTGTTTTTTTCCAATATCAATCTGCCGTCTCATTGCCGTTTTGTTGATACAAATGTATAGGCATAATTAAACTTCTACAATTACATTTTTTGGTGCTTTCCGCTAAAAATATGTCTTTTATTTATAGCATATATTTTATCTAAATGCACTACTGATTAAAAATAAGTTTCTTATAAAAGCACACTAAAAAACTGCCCTTTAATTTTTCCGACATTTTTCACCTATTTTCCGACTGATTTGATGTACCTTTTTTTGACAATCAGCCGTCTCAATATCGCGAATTAGCTAATCCTTCCTGAATACAAAGAAAAGAAGTAGCTTTGCCCCGATTTTTGAACATCCCACAATAGAAGCTAAAATTTTCCTTTTTCAAAATTAGACAAAACCATGGCGCACGAATCGCATATTAGAAGTGTCCTGAAAACCCTTACCTGGCGTATTCTGGCAACTACAACCACTGTAACCATCGCCTATTTTGTGTTTGGCGATATTGCAAACGCATTGAAAGTAGGCGGTATAGAATTTTTTGCCAAAATGTTCATTTATTATTTCCATGAACGTGCCTGGCAACTGCTCCCGTCAGGGGCAATCAGAAAAAAATTTGGACTAAAAAAATAAGGTTTGTATCCACAGCCCGTGGACGACAGGCGACTTAAGAATTAAAAATAAGAAAGCATGAATTATAAAGACTTAGCACTTGAGCTAATGGAGATTGCCCGCAAAGCCGGTGCAGCCATTATGGAGATTTACAACTCAGATGCCGATTTTGGCGTAGAAGCAAAATCAGACAACTCCCCCCTCACCAGAGCCGACAGTGCGGCGAATGCGGTCATCTGCGACGGACTGGAAAAACTAAGCGTACAATATCCTATCGTATCGGAAGAAAATAAAACAGCCTCTTATGAGGTACGCAAACATTATGAGCATTACTGGCTCGTTGATCCACTAGATGGTACAAAAGAGTTTATCAAGAAAAACGGAGAGTTTACGGTGAATATCGCGTTGGTACACGGACAACGTCCAGTCTTTGGTGTCGTATACGCGCCTGTATTAGATGAAATGTATTGGGCTGCAAAAGGCGAAGGTGCGTATTTGATAAAAGGTGAAGAAACGACTCGCTTAAAGTCCTCTTCTTTTTCTATGGAAGATAATGGATTACGCGTGGTCTGCTCCCGCTCTCACCTCAACGAAGGCACACAAAAATTTGTCGATGACCTGAATGCACCAGAACTAGTCGCCAAAGGCAGTTCATTGAAGTTTCTGATTCTGGCTTCCGCGAATGCTGAATTATATCCACGTCTTGCTCCAACTATGGAATGGGATACCGGGGCAGCACAAATTGTACTGGAAGAAGCCGGCGGCAAAGTGCTACAGGCAGCTACTGGAACACCATTATTATACAATAAGGAAGATTTGCTGAATCCGCATTTTATTGCGTATGGAGATTGTGAAATTGTGAGATTGTGAGATTGTATGATTGTGAAATTGTGTTGCGTTTTTTTTTAGAGCTTTAATTTTTCGTCGGTGAATTTGATTAACCTTCTTAGCGCGGGGTCTTCTGCTGCGTTTACAAATTGGCTGCCTAAAGTTTTTTTAGCAAACCATTCCCACTCGCCGATGATATCCCAAATATAATTAGACAAATGAAAAGCTATTTTATATGCTTCAATATCATTGAGCTGTAAGTATTTTTTATCCATTATTACAGGATTTTTTGCTTTGCAAAAAGCTCTTTTTAACAGGGTATAATTCTAAGTTGTTCTAAATATACGTAAGAGTTAAAAGTAATTTCAC
>CALFBH010000095.1 GCA_937951615.1 uncultured Saprospiraceae bacterium
TGATTGGTGATTGGTGATTGGTGATTGGTGATTGGTGATTGGTGATTGGTGATTGGTGATTGGTGATTGGTGATTGGTGATTGGTGATTGGTGATTGGTGATTGGTGATTGGTGATTGGTGATTTTTTGCATAGCAAAAAATTATGTTTAAACTTAATCTTGAACTTAGACTTAAACTTAAGACGACACGCCTCTTCTTCTTCGTTTTTCCTCCCACTTGAAACGCAGCCATTCATCAAAGCGGATGACCTCGTAGCTGACTGGATCCCAGAACAATTCCTCTTTTCCTTCCGAAAGGGCGTCGATTTCTTTTTTAGCGAGCTTAAAAGTTTCTTCAAAATTGCCACGCGCTTTCATAAACAGGCGGATGACTTTGGAAATAACCTTGGCGCGTTGTATATTTTCTGTCTTTTTCCGGGAGAGCAGGCTATTGAAATTTTTAATTTGATAATCAATCAAAAACAGGTCATTTTCTTCAATATGAATCATCATTTGCAGCAGCTTATAGCCCAGATACCAACCTGACTTATCTTTGGCAATATGTTCATTGGTACTTAATGATTTGGCTGCTCTGCCAAAGTCGCCTTCCAGGTATTCCAGATTGGCCCGAAAGAAGAGCCAACGGGCTTTTGTGAGTCGGTTGCCACTATTGATTTGTCGATGCACGAGTCCTTTTTCTACAATGCTCATGGCAGCAATGTAATCCTTATTGCGCAGATGCGCAAAGAATAGATATTCTAATGAACGCAGCTCATTCACCATTCCTCCGCTAAAATTATCGACTGAAAGTTGGGCATGCTCAATTGCTTTTTCATGGTTTCCAATATTCATATATGCAGAAGCAAGGTCTTTGTGAATTGTGGCAATACTAGGTTTGGAAAACATAATAGAACCGGAATTTAAAATCTCCAGCAACTCATGTCCATAATCTCGCGAAGATTCAAAATCGTGAATAATATTATGGTAATAAATCCTTGCAATATAGTACCAAAACGTGAAGCGGTCACTGGTGTTATTGCGACTCATTTCTTCCAACTCCTTCATCATTTGCGCACCTCGCTCCTTATATTCTACCTTCTTATTGGCATAAAATTCATTGGGTAGAGCAATCTCGTAGGAGTATTGCCGCACTTTGAGCCACTTGTCCAGTTCTTCTACATAAAAGCTCATGTTATTGCTGTATTCCATGTAAGCGTCTGCGCCTTTTCGGTAGCCAACGGTGGTGCGCAACAGGTTTTTTACGTTTACAATATCCGTGTACAACTCGAATTGTTCAGCTAGTTGAAGGGCTTTTTTGAGCAGTTTCTCTCCTTCTTCATAAATGCCGCGCTGAATCAGTAATTTTCCCTGCAAACTCATTTTGGCGCAGGAAACTTCTGCCTGTATTCGTTTGGCAACATCTCGCTGGGAAGTGTCCTGAAAGAGGATAAAATTGAGTATATCTTTTTTCAGGCGTCTTTTGACATGCGAGTAAGCTGAATTGGGCGAACCACCTTCATATAATATCTTGGCCGCATCTTCATCTGTTTTTACTTTTTTATCCAAAATCAACGTAAAAAGCTGAAGCTTTTTCTTTTCTTCTCCATTCGACTGGATAGAAAAAAACTTCTTTAGCAAACGTTTTTCTTTGCCATTTAAGGAGTTGATAATAGGAATAAGGCTCTTCATATCTTTTTATTCAAAAGGCAGTCTAATCTGGTTGGATTTGCGCGGCTTTTGTCGGAGCAGATTACTGACTTTTAGTCGATAAAGTATCTGATATTTTTTCTGGCGTTTATTTTTCAAATCAAAAGATGTATTCACCCTTGATACATCTACCACAAATTTATTCAACAAAAGCTTGCGCCCAATCAGAATCGGATATTTCATGTCCTTTCTATCCGAGAGCGTAAGCGAAATCGAATACGTTTTGTCAAATAAAATAATTTTAGTTTTTATAACAAAACGATCTTCCGTGTGTCCTGTTGAGCTTTTCACCGTCGTCTTATCGTATTTTTTGAGCCGTATTTCTTTTTCATTATATTCGGGATGCGAAGGGTCCAATAAGTTGAAACACAGATAAGTCCCATTTGCCGTTTTTTTCTCCCGAATATTGTGGCAATGAATCGCAGATGTATAAGCTCCTGTATCTATCTTGACCTCTATGTTTTCTAAGTCTAGTTTGGGAAAGTCGGCTTTATCCAGCCGCCCAATGATTAATATTTTTTTTCTTTTTTTAAACATTTTTTCAAATTCTTCCGATAATTATCGGAACAAAAAACAAATGCAAATACAAAAAGAATTGGCAACGCAAATTTAATTTTGAATTTGAATTTAGTTGAGTCACTCTTTATACGGAATCTTGCAGGCTTGTGTTCCCTACTCTTTCTTCAATCAGATAATGGTTTCGATTAGGTGCATTTCTGGAGATAAGTTCAGCCAGAAAGCCAGCCAAAAAAAGTTGAGTTCCCAAAATAATGGTCATAATCCCAAATAACATCAGCGGTAAAGAACGGGTATAAAAATCATCGTAAATATAAACCCGAACGGTCAATATCACCAGTACGATAAAACCAATAATAAAAAACAGTGTCCCCAGTAGCCCAAACAAATGCATAGGTTTTTTGCCAAATCTACCGACAAATGTAATGGACAACAAATCAAGAAAGCCATTGATAAAACGACTCATCCCAAATTTTGTATTCCCATATTTGCGTGCCTGATGTTGCACAACCTTCTCCCCTATTTTGCCAAAGCCTGCCCATTTTGCAATGACAGGAATAAAACGATGCATCTCCCCATACACTTCAATGTTCTTCACCACATCGTTTTTGTAAGCCTTCAAGCCACAATTAAAGTCATGCAAATTGCGAATACCACTCATCCTGCGCGTAACGGCATTAAAAAGCTTCGACGGCAGATTTTTCGTAAATACAGGGTCGTGCCGTTTCTTTTTCCAGCCGGAAACCAAATCGTAATTTTTCGCTGTTATCATTTCGTACAAACCAGGAATTTCATCCGGACTGTCCTGTAGATCTGCATCCATTGTGATAATTACTTCTCCCTGAGTTGCTTTAAATCCCTCATTGAGCGCAGCAGATTTCCCGTAATTTCTACGAAATTTTATACCTTTTATCTGAGAATTTTTTTCTGCTAAATTTCCAATAATTTCCCAGGATTTGTCCGTACTGCCATCATCTACAAAGATAATTT
Source organism: uncultured Saprospiraceae bacterium (assembly GCA_937951615.1). GTDB lineage: Bacteria > Bacteroidota > Bacteroidia > Chitinophagales > Saprospiraceae > JAHDEO01. The sequence goes on from CALFBH010000095.1 coordinate 3,193, forward strand.
CATACGAAAACTGATGCGTTTCCATCACCCGTTTAATCCAGTCTGCCAACTCCGGCAGCGACTCTTCTTCATTCAATAATGGAACGACTACAGAAATATTCATGTTTCTTTAAAATTATAAATTCTTCACAACTAAGACCTGCCAGGTCTATGGCAATCGCATAAAAGTAAATTAGTCTTATACGTGTTCATTTTCTAACCACTAAGCGCACTAAGAAACACTAAAACTAACCAGATAAAAAGAACACAAAGGAAAATTCATTCGTGTTCTTTACGCTATACAAGCCGATAGCTATACGGCTTCATGTCCTTTAGTGTCCTTAGTGGTTTAAAAAATATTTTTATGCGATTGCCATATTGAGTGACTGGGTTGATTGTGTAATCTGGAGTATTTGGTATATTGGGGTAAGTAGGATTAAAAACAATCCATTACCCATTAACTCACGACTCGAAAACCCGCAACCCAAAAACTCGCAACTCAACAACAAGCAACAAGCCAAAAAAACCAGTATATTTGCAAACTGAAATTTCTAAGCCCGAATGTTTCCCCCACATTCACCACAATAAAGATTCATGTTAAAATTTCTTACCGATAAGGTACAAAAAATGTTCGGTACCAAGTATGACAGAGATGTCAAGGATATTACGCCGTATGTTAATCGTACTTTAGAAGAATATGCCAAACTCGAACACATCAGCAATGATGAGTTGCGGAATAAAACGCAGGATTTTAGAGCGCGTATCAAAGAACATCTTGCAGGCGTGGATGCCGATATTGAGCATCTCACTAAAGAAGCCAACGCAGAAGAAGACTTTGACCAGAAGGAAAAATTATTCGAGCAAATTGACGAAATCACCAAAGAGCGCGATAAGCACTTAGAAGATATTCTGGAAACTATTTTACCGGAAGCCTTTGCGGTCGTCAAGGAAACTGCACGTCGCTTTATGCATAATGAAAGTCTGGAAGTGACCGCTACAGATCACGACCGCGACTTGTCTATCCATCGTTCTAATGTGACTATATCGGGAGATAAGGCGCATTGGGCGAATAAATGGACGGCTGCTGGCGTAGAAATCACCTGGAATATGCTGCATTATGATGTGCAGTTGATTGGAGGTGTTGTATTGCATCAGGGTAAGATTGCGGAGATGGCAACGGGGGAAGGTAAAACACTGGTGGCTACGCTGCCAGCTTACCTCAACGGGCTTTCAGGACAAGGCGTACACGTTATTACGGTGAATGATTATCTGGCGCGTCGTGACTGCGAATGGATGACACCGATATTTGAATTCTTGCTATTGACCGTCGATTGTATTGACAAATATAAACCCCACTCGGCTGGCCGTGTGGAGGCTTATAAATGCGATATTATTTATGGTACAAATAATGAATTTGGTTTCGATTATCTGCGGGACAATATGGTGCGCAATCCAGACGAACTGGTGCAGCGCAAACACCATTTTGCCATGATTGATGAGATTGATTCGGTTTTGATTGATGATGCACGGACGCCTCTGATTATTTCTGGGCCAGTTGCAAAAGGAGAAGATCAGGAATACATCTCACTCAAGCCAAAAATCGAATCGCTTGTTGCACAACAAAGAAAACTAGTCAATGAATATCTGGCAGATGCCAAAAAACTGATTGCCGAAGGCAGTACAGGACATGACGAAGGAGAAGGCGGATTGGCTTTATTCCGAGCATTTCGGGGTATGCCAAAGAACCGGGCATTGACCAAATACCTGAGTGAGCCGGGCATAAAAGTACTGCTGCAAAAAACGGAGTCCTTTTATATGCAGGAGCAATCCAAACACATGGATATTGCTGACGACCCGCTTTATTTTAAAATAGAAGAAAAAACCAATTCCGTCGATTTGACTGAAAAAGGAGCTGATTTTCTGGCAAAACTACAATCCGATGATGGTTTCTTTGTGATGCCTGATATTGGTTCGGTCATTATTGACATTGATGAAGCTGAAGACCTCAGCGAAGAAGAAAAAGCAACAGAGAAGAGCAAAATGATGCAGGACTTCTCGCTAAAATCCAAGCGTCTCCACTCTATCAATCAATTGCTGAAAGCTTATACGATGTTCCACCTGGACGACCAGTACATCATCGTCGATGGCAAGGTAAAAATTGTGGATGAGCAAACAGGACGTGTGATGGAAGGACGTCGCTGGTCAGATGGATTGCACCAGGCAGTAGAGGCAAAAGAAGGCATGGAAATCGAAGCTGCTACACAAACTTATGCAACAGTAACGCTACAAAATTATTTCCGTATGTACCACAAACTGTCAGGTATGACAGGTACAGCAGAAACGGAAGCGGGTGAGTTTTGGGATATTTACAAACTGGATGTAGTCGTTATTCCGACCAATCGCCCGATTGCACGGGATGACCGCGAGGATTTAGTGTATAAAACGGTTCGTGAAAAATATAATGCGGTTGTAGATGAAGTAGTCGCATTGAGTAATGCCGGGCGTCCGGTTCTGGTCGGTACGACTTCCGTCGAAATTTCGGAATTGCTGAGTCGCTTTTTGACCCGAAAAGGTGTCAAACATAATGTACTGAATGCCAAGCAGCATCAGCGTGAGGCAGAGATCGTAGCAGGCGCAGGTAAAGCAGGCGCAGTCACCATCGCCACCAATATGGCTGGTCGAGGAACAGATATTAAACTGGGTGAAGGTGTAAAAGAAGCTGGCGGTTTGGCGATTGTCGGTACAGAACGACATGAGTCGCGCCGCGTGGACAGGCAGTTGCGCGGACGTGCAGGACGTCAGGGAGATCCGGGTTCTTCTCAGTTCTTTGTATCGCTGGAAGATAACCTGATGCGATTGTTCGGCTCTGAGCGTATTGCCAAGTTGATGGACAAAATGGGCTATGAAGATGGCGAGGTTTTGCAACATAAAATGATTACCAATTCCATTGAACGAGCGCAGAAAAAAGTGGAGGAAAACCACTTTGGGACACGTAAGCGTTTGTTGGAGTACGATGATGTCATGAATATTCAGCGGGAAGCGATTTATAAAAAACGTCACCACGCTTTGCACGGAAGACGTTTGTCGCTGGACTTGTATAATATGTTCTCTGAATTATCGGAAGAACTATTGGACATACACCGACAAGAAGGCAGTCATGAGTCTTTACGTATGGACTCGCTGCGCTTTTTTGGTGTCGAACCCAATATCACTGATCTTGAATTGACAGATGGCAATTTTGAAGACATTGCAGAACGTTATAAAACCCATGTGGTAGAAAAGTACCATACTAAGATGGGACTGATTGTCGAAAAAGTCATGCCCGTCATTCGTGATGTGCATAAAAACGAAGGTCATCAATATAGAAATATTGCGATTCCTTTTACCGATGGTACAAAGACACTTCAGTTGGTGGCTAATCTGGAAAATGCTGTCGATTCCAATGGGAAATCCATTATCACAGAAATAGAAAAATCCAATACACTGGCTTTGCTGGATAATTTGTGGAAAGATCACCTGCGTACTATGGATGAGTTGAAAGACTCGGTACAAGGAGCTTCTTTTGAGCAAAAAGATCCACTGGTCATTTATAAAATTGAAGCCTTCGACCAATTTGAATTGCTGGTCGGCGAACTCAACCGAACAGTGATTTCATTCCTTTCACGCGGTACGATTCCGATTGCCGAGCAAAAAGATGTGCGAGAAGGCAGAAGACAAAAAACGGATATGAGTCGCACCAGTGCCGGACGTGAGGAAGCTGCTGCTGCCAGAGCCGCCGCTGCATCCGTCGGACAAAGAGCGAAGCCGGAAACGGTGAGACGGGAAGAGCAAAAAGTGGGACGTAATGCGCCCTGCCCTTGTGGTAGTGGGAAGAAGTATAAGCGTTGTCATGGGAAAGGCTAGTACCTTTCGGCACTAAATAAATTTGAATATCGAACAGAAGAATATTGAACATCGAATGTCGAAGTATTATACGTTACACATACTTCGTGATTCGATAAAAGAAAAGTGAGCAATAAAATCATAGCACTCAAGTCCGACTTTGTAGATGCACATAGCAAATATGGCGCATTGACGCCGCCCGCCTCGATCAAGTATGTGCGTTTCTTTTTTCGTACTGTGGGCAAATGGTTTCCTGCACTCGGCGCACGGGTAGCATATAGGCTTTTCACAACCCCCATGAACAAAGCGAAACACCGTAGACCTGACGAGTTGATTAACAGTGCAGCGCGTTTTGACTTTGATTGTGAGGGCATGACTTTGCAGGGCTATTCGTGGGGCAAAGGCGAAAAAACAGTTTTGATGCTGCATGGCTGGCGGTCGCGGGGAACAGCTTTGCGTGGCTTTGTGCCGGGCTTGCTGGCGCGTGGATTTCGGGTGGTGACTTTTGATGCACCTGCGCATGGCGACTCGCCAGGCAAGCGCACAGATATTTCAAAATATGCGCGGGCTATTGTGAAAATGATGCAGCAGTTGGGCAATGTAGAAGGCATTATTGGACATTCGTTTGGCAGTAGCGCGTCGGCTTACGCGCTGGCAAAAGTCGCTCCTGATGTGCAAGTCAAGCGACTAGTCATGATTGGTTCCTGGTCGAAAGCTGAAGGAACGTTTAATCGTTTTGCAGCCATGCTGGGCGTACCGGACAATGTGATTACCCACTTTCGTAAACTGATGGAAGATTGTTATCAAATGACCGCAGAAGACGTGGACATCACCCGTTTTGAATCGGAAATGATTTTTGAAAAAGCCATGTTGGTACATGATAAGCAGGATGACGTTGTACCATACAGCGACGCCTTAGAAATTCTGGAAGGCTGGGAAAAAGCTGTTTTACTCTCAGCAGATGGGTATGGTCATTATCGCATCATCAAAAACCCAGACGTAGTGGAGCAGATCGTTGATTTTATAGCGTCGTGATAATGATGAACTATAAATATCCAGATTCATCATTCATAGTTCATCATTACCTCGCCGCTTTCAAGGTCATCACCATTGGTATTGCACCAGGATTGAGATTGACGACCAGTTGACTTCCATTTACTTCTTCAACTTCCATCGATATTTTATCTTTTCCTTCTCGTTTCAGGTATAGCATATTAGCCATCGTAGAATAATTTCCTGTCTGTGTAGAACCTGTAATATCAGTAAAACTATAGGTTTTATCTTCTTTCAATTCCAGTCGTACATTGGGTACTTTATTGGTTTGATCGCCAAATGTCACTTCTACACCCTGCCAGTTATTGACCAATAGATTTTTATCAACATCATTTGTACAAGCTGTGAAAAATAGGGTATTTATAAAAAGGATTAGAACATAAGAAGGTAGCTGTTGCATGGTTGGTATTTGTGTCTATTATGATAAAAATTTTGTAAATATACAATTATCCATTCTGTTTGTTTGTTTCATAAAGCCAAATTTTAACATAAAAAGTATGGCACTATAGGCAATATTATTCTCTATATGAGTGTTTTTTTATTAAGTTTGTATCGAATTATCATAAACAAGGTATTTATTTAAAGGCAAAATAGCCCTCCATCTCCCTCACCATAAGCGTAAAAATTAGGACTGAGTAAGTGCTTGGACTCAACTAAACGCCACTTTCAATTTACATAATTGGCTTATTGTCAATACTTTTTTGAATTTTAATTTGACGTTTGGATTTGTATTTCCACTTACTAATTTAGGAAACATCATTTTAAAACCTTAAACCTAATCAATTATGAAAGTCTCACTTTCAATTATTGCATTCTGTGCATGCTTATTTGTGCATGACACACAAGCTCAAAACTTTGAAGGCATAATCACTTACAATTTCACTTACAAAGACAAAACAGGCTATTTTTCTCCAAAAGAGATAAAAAGGCTGTTCGGCGACCGACAAATTTACTACTATAAGCTTGGCAAATATCGAAGTCGGCTGAATGGTAAATGGGAAAAATCCAGCTTTTATCTCGGCGGCAACAAAGTCTCTAATACAAAAAAAGACATCCGTGCTATTATGTGGGTGGATGCTGAGGCGCAGCCTGGAGAAGTGCTTTCTTATAAAATCACCCGCCATGCTAAAAAGATAAAACGCTGGAATTGTGATCTACTCGAAGTTAAAACCAAAGAAGGTACGCTCTACTATTATTACCATCCTAGACTTAGCGTTGAGCCAGATATGTATGCCATGCATCATTATCGCTTTTTGTCTTATTGCATCAGCAAAACTGGAGCACTTCCCATCAAATTCATTTACGAAAGTGATCTTGAATATCTGGAAATTGTAGCCCAAGATGTCAATGAAAAACCAATCGAAGAGAATGTTTTTAAATTGCCTTCTGGTTTACCCGAAATCAAAGATCCAGACTGGGCAAAGATTAATAAAGGCAGAGATTAAGGGTGTTCAAAAAATGAGTGAATGAATGAATTTCCTCATTTATTCTATCATTCATCCACTCATTACGGTAGTGGCTTGTCCTCTTAATTATTCCACACTGGCAATATGGCTTCGCAGGCTCCACAGGCTGTCGAAGCATCGTCTAAGCGATCAAAAGCAGTCGTATAAGCACCTGCTGGCGGTTCAGCAATTGTGGAAGCTGTACCAGTACAGTCTACAATATCCGTTTCTGTATAAAATTCTACGGTATAATTGCCCGCAGTGGGCGCAAGTGCCAGTAAGTCAACACCAAGGCTCTGGCTCTGCCAACGTTGATCTAGTGCGCAGCCTTGATTCATACAGGAGCCGCCCATTGGAAAAGCTGTTCCTCCTTGATATCCTGGCGGACAATCATCCATATAGGGAATATTAACACAGGTAACCCCCGGAGCAACGGTACCTGTCTCATAAACCTGATAACAGAGTCTATTGCCAGTTATATCCGCATTGCCACAGCTTATATTCTTCATCGTATTTACTTCTGCCCCATCAAGTGTCAGGACATCGCTGCCACAAAAACCAGCAGTCGGAAAAGTAGCTGCACCAACACAGCCAGGATCATATAAGGCTTGCAAATCATTCAGTGAACTGGGTAGAGCTGGATTGCCAGGTTGAAATTTCCCCATATCCATAAACAAACCATTTATGACCACCATAGAGCGATAAGCATCGGCATCGCCTACTGTGAAGTACTCCAATTGCGGACTTACACAACCTCCACAAATATCATCACTTTCGCGCCAGCCGCCTGTGCCATCTCCATTGACTGAAAACTCCTCCAACCCAGCTTCTGCTCCACAAGCTCCTGCTGTACCGCCATAATAATAAGAAGGTGACTCAGGTGCTGCATAATCCCATGTCGTTGCGGCCGTTGCACCACCTGTAGCATTATCATAATCTCCAGCCTGACAATCGCAATGGATTTCTACAGAATACCGACCAGGTTGAAGTCCGCATATATTGAGATTGGCAAAATAAATATCGTTATTGCCATTTTCGCCATTATAGTTACCAGGTACTTCACAAACCACATCAGAAGCAATAACAGAACTTCCATCAGCAGCAAGCGTAATGCCTCTGATGACTGCTTTACAATCACTGCCTTGTCCTCCTCCGGCACTTCCTGTCCCACATAATCCAGCATCTACAAAAACATCCCAATCGAGGAACATATTGCTGTTTCCGTCAGCAAAACAATTGCCAAATAATCCATTGCCTGCCCCATCATTGCCCGTAAAGGGACTGATATAATTGACTTGGGCAGAAGCAGATGTCAATCCAAATCCTAGTAGCAAAGGGAGGACGCTAAGGTAAGTCGTAATTCTTTTCATAGCTTTAGTTTTTAAAAATTGACTTTAAATTTATCACGTTTTTCTCAAATATTCAGCATGTCAATCCATTTTTTAAGAAAATTAATTTTGCAACACATTGACAACCAGACACAAAAATATTTTGCTGCGCCAATTGATGAAAATTTTACCTAGCCAAAACTCCCTTCTCCAAAGCCGAGGTAAAATTTAAGTCTTACATATTCAACAGGAGTTAAATCTTCCATCTTGCCAAAAATGTCCCTATATTCGCACAAATCATTAAGCGCAGATATGGATTCTACAGATAAAGAAATAATTATCGGAACAAGAGGCAGCAAACTGGCTCTTTGGCAGGCAAATTATGTACAAGCCGAACTCGCCAAACAGGGTGTCACAGCTACACTGAAAATCATAAAAACCAAAGGCGATAATATTCAGCATTTGAGTTTTGATAAGATTGAAGGTAAGGGCTTTTTTACACGAGAAATCGAGGACGCACTGCTGCGAGGCGACGTGGATGTGGCGGTACATTCCATGAAAGATTTGCCGACCGAATCTCCAGAAGGGCTGTGTATTACTGCAGTTTCGTATCGTGCCGACCCTGCCGACTGGTTGATTATTCGTCAGGCTTCATTTGACGACAGTCAGTTATTAAAATTTAAAAAAGAAGCCATTATTGGCACTTCTTCAGCCCGCCGCAAAGCGCAAATGTTGGATTTTCGCCCCGATATACAACTCGAAGATATTCGTGGCAATGTACCCACCCGACTAAAAAAATTGGCGGATGGTAATTTTGATGCTATTCTCCTGGCTGCTGCTGGTCTGACCCGTCTGGAACTTGATTTATCTGGTTTTCAGGTCGTGCGACTGAATCCAAAGGAATTTGTTCCGGCTCCTGCTCAGGGTGTTTTGGCTTTTCAAACGCGAATAGAAAATAAAGCAACTCGCCGTATTTTCAAACATTTACATAATGAGAAAGTGGCTGGTTCGACCAATGTAGAACGAAAAATTCTGCAACTCACACAAGGCGGTTGTCATACACCGCTCGGCGCGTATTGCGAGCAGGATTCATCTGGCAATTTTCATGTATGGGCTTCTAGGGCGGAGACTTGGGATGGCGCAGTGCGGTATGCTCATTTGTCTTCGAGTACGCATCATGGAATGGCGGAACGTATTATTGGGGACTTGGGGTGATTTGGGGTATTGGGGGTATTTGGGTATTGGTAATTAAAACAGAAATTAGATATGTCAAAGCCTAATCATTTTGAGGAATTGAAGATATACCAACGAGCAGTGGAGCTAATGAGTTGAAAGAAGAAATAGAAATTTTGATAAAGATGACGAATAACTACATAAAATATTTGAAAAAAAAGCAACAAAAAAAAGCAGCCTAAGTTCCAAATACTCCCAAGCCCCCAATACCCAAATACACCAACCACCAACACCTATTACCCCAATACACCAATACCCTATTACCCCAACACACCAACAAACATGAAAAAAACCGCCTTCATCACTCGCGATCTTCATCCGGAGAGCATTTTCCTGCATCGTCTTTCGGCGGCGGGTTGGCAGGTGGCGGGGGAATCTTTGCTTTCTTTTTCACCCCTAAACTTTGGTCAGCTTCCTGTGGTGGATTGGGTATTTTTTTATAGTAAAAAAGGTATTCAGTATTTCTTCCAACAAGAAAAAATAAATGCCAATCTTCGCTATGCTGTGATGGGACAGGCAAGTGGAGCAGCTTTGCAGCAACAGGGTATAAATCCTAATTTTGTAGGAACTGGCGAGCCAGAAAGCACTGCGCAGGCATTCCAAGCATTGGCAAAAGGACAACGAATACTGTTTCCTTGTGCAACAAATTCCCGCCATTCTATCCGTGACTTGCTGGGCGATAATATCGAGGCTTATGAAGTCATTGTTTATCATAATGAAAAAAGAAAAGACATTGCGATAAGAACAGAACAAGTCTTAGTATTTACCAGTCCAATGAATGTTGAAGCTTATTTTGATCTACATGACCTGGCAAGTGGACAGCAATTGCTCGCAATAGGTGAAACGACTGCGAGTAAGCTACGCGCCTTGGGATTTGACGACATAAAAGTTGCGAACCAAGCAGATGAAATGGCTTTGGCGGAGGCTGTTGGAGACTTGTCTGGTATTTAGTACCGTGTAAGTCACTCATTTTAAATCTACCTTTCCAATTGTGGCTGATGCTGTACCGTAATTCCACGCTCTTCAAATGGCTCAATATCTTTTGCCGATAAAGCATTTCTTTGTAATAACAACACTTCTAAATTTGCCAGCATAGTGAGTTCATCTGGCAAGTTCGTCAGCTTATTATCATTGAGCATAAATCGGCGTAAGCGGTTGAGTTTGCCTAATTCTGCTGGCAACTCCTTCAGTTCATTATCGTAAATAAACAACTCTTCCAGGTAGCTGAGGTTGCCCAGTTCGGGTGGTAATTCGCTGAGTAAATTGGCTTGTATGGCTAGTGTTTTCAGGTAAGGCAGATTGCCAATTTCTGGCGGTAGTGTTTTGAGTGAATTGTGTGCGATGGACAAGGTTTGCAAATATTTTAATTCGCCGATCTCCTTTGGAACAGTCAGCAATAAATTTTTAGAGACATTCAGTACCCGTAATTTTTTCAGTTTTTTCAGCTCCGGTGGAAGGGAAGTGATAGAATTATAAGTCAGGGTCAGCTTTTCCAGATTGACCAAAAACCAGATGTAAGATGGAATGCCGCCTTTGAAATTGCGCTCGCTCAAATCCAGTTCAACAATCCGTTTGCCCGCATTGCAGACCACGCCTTCCCAACTGCAATAATCATCGCCCGACCAACCTAGTTTGGGATAGTCTTTGGCTAATTTGTCCAATGCATATTTTTCGGAGATGGCTTGCGCTTGTGTAGTATTCACATACACAAAACAACAAAAAACGAATAGGCATAGCAATTTTAGATAAGTAGGTGTTTGAATCCTCATATTCTAATTGTTCGATTTTTTAAATAATACGTACGCTTATTCTTAAATGGATTGGACAACGAAGTAAGGCGATTTTTATGACAATTGCAAGTTGTTTGCCATCAGCAAGCCCTAATATTTGTTTTTTTAACATTTTTCCAGTCCGCTTTAGCATCTAAAACATAAGTCGTTCTTATGCCCACTACTATGCAAGTTTGATTCCACTTTTTAGAGATTGCTCATTTCTGACTTATCCAACGGGAAAAAAGGGAGCTGAAGCGGGAAAAAGGGAGGGTGGAATTTTGGTTTGGGTATAGTACAATTAGTTGTCTTTGTATATTTTTTTGTGTAAATTAGCAGCATTAAATGAACCGTAAATCTTGAAAGAAAGCATAACCACAATAGAAAAAGTTTTCCCTACTAATGGCAGTCACCCTGTGTTGGTATATTGTAACGATTTGTGCTATTATGTGGTTAAATACAAGAGAAGTAAAATCGCAACTAACTTATTTAATGAATACATTGGTTCGTCCTTCTTACAATTATGGGAATTAGGAACGCCGGATTTTGAGTTTATTGATGTAAAAAAAGAACATGTCCCTATTGGTTTACATGAAAATATAAGTCCTGAGTATTTTGATGCTATGTGCTTTGGCACTAAATTTTCCAGAAATTATTCAGACGTGACAGATTTTTTGACTAAAAGCTCCGTATCTTGGAAAAAACAATTTATTCATAAAGAAGAAATTTTGCTAATCGCTCTGTTTGATATGTGGATAGGAAATGAAGACAGGAATATAAACAACCCTAATTTGATGTATGATTTGGCATCGGGTAATAGATTTGTACCAATTGACCACCAACACATATTCAATTCTTCTTCATTAGAAGGAAAATTATCGCAGCTTACGGAGAATGATAGTATTTTAAGTCACTCTATCATAAAGTCGTTGTTCAAAAGAAACGAACTTAAAGACCAGGAATTAGTTGCCGACATCCAACGTAAGTACTATCTTTACATTGAAAGATGCCAGCAAAACTTACATAACATTATAAGTAAAATACCTGCGGATTGGAACATAAAAACTGAAAAATACGTTCAATTGATTGAAGGAAAAATTTTTAGTGAGAGGTGGATTAGGAATACTTGGATTAACTTTGTAACGCTTTTATGATATTTTTAAGAATAAGCCATGAATACTTATTACACTATTATATCGGCAAATATTCGTCCTGAAATCGGGGAGAGAATTTCTTTAGGGCTTCTCGTAGTATCGGAAGAAAACATATTTCTTTCTATATCTAAAACGAAATTATCAATAGCAAAAGATTTGCTCCCTGAACATTTGTATCACGGGGTAAAGAACGAAATTATAGGCATTCAGGAAACATACAACCAATTTATCCAAAAAGATAATTCTTCTTTATTTCAAAATGATTTTCCTAAACCATTTACAGAATCCTATATTCGTTATTTGAGTAATTATAAAAACAATGTCGTCAGTTTTTCTACTCCTCAAAAAATTTCAATAGAAATCAATAATAATATTTTTGAAAAATTGTATTTACAATTTATTGACGATGAGTTGTTCTCTGTCAAGATTGAAGATGACACTAAATCAATTGAAAAATTCAGGCAAGATTTTATTCCAAAATTATCCAATTACTACAATCTCAACTATACTGTAGATAATACTATTTTAAAAGGTGCTATCATTCCGCTTAAATTTGACCTTGTAGGGAAAAATGAAGTGGAAGTTTTTGCCAAATCAATTGATCTTGAACGGCGTAAATATAATGTAGAGCATGATATAAATGCCTTTTATCCAATAAAAGACTTGAGTCGAGATTCGAAGAAATTTATAATCTCAACAGAACCAGATAAAAAATACACTTCGCAACATCAAATCTGGAAAAACTTACGAAGCTCCGACTGGCTAGAATATATAGATGTTTCCGAGGCAGAAAAATTACAAATTTACGCCGAAGAACATAATGTCTTACCATTAGCTCCCCAAGAAACAAACTAATCCAAGGTACACCTAATTCCCTTGTTTTTATTCTTTCACAAAACGTCCCACCTGTTTTTCAGAAGAGGTGTTCAAGACAAAAAAATATGCCCCCGTAGGTAGCCGCTCTATATTTATTTGCGTCTTGCCATCTGAGTCGGAAATCCTAAGAGATTGCACCAACCTTCCTTGAAGGTCAAAAATTTCCATTATCGCTGCTTCTTTGAGATGGATATAAAAATGAGTTTCCACGGGATTTGGATAAATGTTTATCTGTTGGTAGAATGATGTATTAAAAACAGAAAGTGGAAAATCAGCGATAGCAACAAGATAAGCATCATAACCGCCAGAGGAGCTCAGGCTGAGGTTGTCGAATATTGTATTATTATCAAAATTTCCGCCTGCGATCAGTCCTGTGTTGGGTTGTATAGTCAGGCATTCTAGCAGGTCAAATTCTGTATTACCAGCCTGCCGTATCCACTGAAAATTGCCTGCGGTGTCTAGTTCGCTGATAAAGACATCAAAGCGAATGGCATCGGCAGTAAGTGTACTGTTGTCAAAATTATTTTCGCCTCTGAAATGCCCGCCCAGAAATAATTGTGTGCCGCTTAATGCCAGACTTTGTCCATAAGCATCACCTTCCCCACCGACTGATTTTGCCCAGATTAAATTGCCATTGGCATCATGTTTTGCCAAGACAAGATTATCATCAAAACCCTGCGCTACTAATTCCACCAATCCCCAACGTAACACGCCTGAAAAGTAGCCCGTGAGGTAGGTGTTCCCGTCTTTATCGGCTATAATGGCATTACAAACATCTTCAAAAACACCGCCGCCTTCCTTTATCCATTGCTCATTGCCATTGGTATCATATTTCAATAAAAAAATGTCATTGTCCAGCCCGTTTCCGGGAATAAACTCTCCGGCAAAACTGATGTCGCCTTGAAAACGTCCGCCTACATATACGTTGCCTGCTGCGTCTGTATCTAGACTGCTGCCGCGTATATCGCCAGAGTCACCTGTTTGTTTTGCCCAAAGCAAATCGCCGTTTTCATTATATTTTAATAAGAAAAAATTGGTGTTTCCATTAGCTGACAGATTAGGTGTGCTGGTAAATAATGTGCCGCCAAAATAGCCCGTCAGGTAAATATTGCCCTCATCATCGACCTGTATGTCTTCTACTTTTTTGATGCCGCTGCCGTCTATACTTTTTGCCCAGATGGCATTGCCATTGCTGTCATATCTTGCTAGGTATAATGCGCTATTGGAGCCTTGTGTTCGGCTGATGCTCAGGTTGCCAAAATCAGCGGTATCCCAATAACTTCCTGCGATGTAGAGCGCGTCATTATACATCGCCAAACCAGCATTTTCATCATCTTCTGTACTCCCTGCACGAACTGCCCAAATCGCTTGTCCTAAGTCGTCGAGCTGTGCGAGATAGAGGTCTTGCTGCCCGATGGAAGTCAGCGTATTTGCACCTAAATTGATACTATTTTCATAAGTGCCGCTGATGTAGAGCTTACTGTTTGTATCGCTGACGAGTCCGTTTAGGCTTTCGCCGCCTGTACCGCCGTAGGCATTTGCCCATTGGAAGGTTTGGGCATGGAGGCTTGTGGAGAGGAGGCATAGAATAATGGTGAGATTGTGGAATGGTGTGATTGTAGATGTCGCACGAGCCATTCTATCATTCCACCATTTTATCATGCTACATTTTTTTACATTATCCTCCACATTCAGGCTGTGCAAGGTTATTATTCCATTCGCCATTCAGGTCAAGGGTTTGATTGGGAGGTAGTATTTTAAAATCATTCCCATAGGTATTTACGACTTCTCCGTAGGTGCTGAGTTCCCATTTATTTTGGTCGTATAATTCGAGACTTTGTCCTTTCAAGTCGCCTGACACGCTTTTGTTGATGAGCGGCCACCACAGGCTTTCAGTATTTCTGTCCCAGAGTACAAAACCATCTTTTCCTTCCCAGATTCCCTCTTGATAATGGGTGTAACCCGATAAGGCAAAGGTAAGTGCCGTGTTGCAATAATTACGCGAATAAACCGCGATCAAACCTGCGAGCGGACAATAAGTAACCATAACCTCATCACCATTTATGGTTTCATTGATGACTTCGTGAATGCTCAATTGACCTAAGGTATAAACTTTTGTCTCGTCTTCTCCTTTTAAGACCACGACGCCTGCATCAGCAGCAATAGTATAAGGATAAGAAGATGGGACGACCAATTCAGGATTGACCAGTGCTTTAAAAAATTCTCTGCCTAAACCAGATTTTAAATGACTTCCACTTAATCCTGAGTTGGTAATTTTGAAATCCATCTCCTGATCCTGTCCGCCCCATAGCCATTTTTCTCCATCCTGATAGTAGATATAATCTCCTCCATGTATTGGGTTATCACAACGGCAGGGTTCTTCCACAGGCTGGCTAACAGGAGGCCTAGGAATTTCTGTTTCGCTGCAAGCGATCAGCATAATAACAGTAAATAGAAGCAATAAATTTTTCATAAGTTTGTACAAGATAAAAAAAAACCGACTCAGAAGCGAGTCGGCAATATAATTTATCTTGTTGATGTCTGTAGGAAGACGTATTCAATAAGTAAGTGAAAATACAAATCCAAACGTCAAATACAAATTCAAAAAACTATTGACAATAAGCCAATTAGTCAAATTGAAAGTGACGTTTAGTTGAGCCTAGGCACTTACTTACTTTTTGTGTTGAACAAATCGTAGGAAAACATCAAGAATACAGCTTTCGTATATGACGTAGAATAAATATAAGGGCTAATTTGTTTGCCATACTCAAACCTAAATGCTGCATTCAGTCCTTTATTGGTAAAGCCAAATCCTGCAATACCTGAATACTCGGCTTTTTTGACTTCTTCAAAAACCTTTCTCGAATCGTAGGTAATTGGTCCATAAAATTTTCGTTCAAATTCGACAGCATTATAGTCAGAGAGTAGATAGGCATAGCCTGCTCCACCTTCTAGGTAAAACGTTGTTTTACCTCTGCTCGGAAAATAAACCCTGGGCAATAAATTAGCCTGAATATATCCCAGTCTAAAGGCTACATCACTAATGGTGTAGTATTCATCAGATGTCCTGGCTTCGTGGTGCGATTTTGCAGACAGGGTTCTGTATAGGATTTCAGTGCGAAGTGCAAATTGGTTGAGGGGAGTGGCAAAGTTACCGTACAAACCAATAGCAAAATCGGGCTGTAGTGTAAAGTTCATGTCGTCTAAATTCAGGGACGATGTTCCACTAAATTTTAGAAAACTGCCCCCTACTCCTCCTGTCAGGCCAAAAGCTGTGCTGCCTTTTGGTGGTTCCTCTCCCCCCATACATTCGTTATAGGCTGTAAATAATTTTTCAAAATCATAATCGGTATAACCGCCTTCATCAATTTGCTTTTGAACAGCCGGACAATCGGAGAGGTATTTTTTCAACTGGTTTCTGTATTCTTCTTTTCGGGCCATCTTTCGTTCATCATCTTCCGACGTAAAAAAGCGAGTATAAATCAATTCTGTAGCCGGCAAGCCTTCTTTTTCTATAAAGAAATGCCTTTTCCTTTTTTCGTCATTGAGTACGTATAATTTTGCTTTTCCGTCAATCACAAGTTTCAGGAAAACCGTTCTTTTTTCAAAAATCGGATCAGGCGATTCCGTCATTTCATTCACTTCAATCGGCGCAACATTAACGGCTACTGTTTTGCTGAAATAAAGGTCTATTCCTTTTATACCAAAACTCTGTATGTCGCCAGGTTTCAGGATTTCAGTTGTCGCTCCTCCCCGTTTTCTATACCGTACTTCTGTCGGGTTGATCTCCCAATCTCTGAAATCAATCAGTGCCGCAACTTTTTTTCCGTTTTTATCTATATAATGCCCTGCATTGAGATTTTGGGCGAAAGCCTGCTGGCAGCAGAACAGCAAGGTGATGAGTATAAGGCTACGTAGTTTCATTATAATTGTTTTTTGGATGAATACCATGTCTTTATATCAAAGTTAATGAAAATTTGTTACCTATTTCGCATATAAACATATCGAGTAGGGTAAAGTAAAAGGAAAATTCCTTTCACTTTATCCCTCTCACAGAACCGTGCGTACGGGCCTCGTAAACGATTCATAAATCGCTCTGCTTTTGCCACCGCTCTTGCGGCTGAACGTCCAGGACGATAACCATAACTTGAAGGATGGAAGTCAGGGTCGAAAATCGGTTGTAGTACATTCAGTAGTGCCTGTTGCACTACTCGGTCACGAACTGTTGGGATGCCAAGCGGACGAGGACTCCCGTCCGGTTTGTACAAATAAACCCATCGGGAGTTTGCCCATGCTGGGCAAACAAAAAGCGATTTGTGGTTTACCCACAAATCGCTTTTTGTTTTTCATTTCTTCAACAGGGCTATTTTTCAGCCGCCTCGTCAATCATCAATATATGCATCAGGTAAGTAAATACTGGTGCAGCTAATATAGAACCGATAATATCGGTCAGCGTGATTTCTCCATAGAATACGATAGAGCAAATCGCTGCTACACAAGCGATCACTCCTGTCCAAAGCAATGCTTTGATATAGAGGTGACGCTCAAAAGGCATACGAACACCATCGCCAACTGGCAGATTAAATCCATTTGTAGTTGCCATGCTAGTTTGGGTCTGGCGGATATACACCACACCAAGACTCAATAACAATAAGGCAAGAACAATCAAGCCCCACTCAGATGCTGTGGGTATAGCTGTCTGCTCACATACTGTACATGGACCGCCTTCAATAGTTGCAGACTGACCAGCTTGATCTCCAATGCTCAGTGTATAAGTAGAAACACCATCAGCAGGGACATAAGCTGTAATGTCAAATGCTGCACCTGTACCAGGATCAGCCGCAGCAATCAAGGCATCTACTGCTGTACTTGCAAGAGGTGTACCTAGCGCATTAACAAGACCAGTTGCAACAGTCGTATAAGGAGGAGTACCAGGCGTAATTGTAATCGTTTCCTGTGCAAGATCATTCACAAAATCACCATCTAAATCAATACCAAGAAGACAGTTACAAGGATCCGCAAGGTCAAGCCCTACAGGATTTGCACAATCTTCACGCATTACCGCAATTGGCGCAGTACTCAGAGCAAAACATTCATCACTGGTAATACCGCTTATATTTGAACCCTGATCTGCTCCAGTTAAAGTACCATTCCACGAAATTACATAAATGTTGCAGGTGCCAACTGGTGCGCCTTCCAAGTCGGGCGAGAAAGTAGCAGAACCTGGTGCAGCAACTCCCGGAGATAAAATATTACCCGTTGCAGCATCTGTTATTAGCCATCCAAAATTATCGCCCATCTGGTCGCCGCCAGCTACTGCATCAATGACATCAGGATTGCCATCTAAGGCACAAACTGTCGTTGCAGAAGTAGTAGAAAGTGTACCGCCATCAACTGTACAAGTACAATCTTCACGCATGACCGCAATTGGCGCAGCACTCAGAGCAAAACATTCATCACTCGTAATACCGCTTATATTTGAGCCTTGATCTGCTCCGGTCAATGTGCCATTCCACGAAATCACATATATATTGCAGGTGCCAATTGGCGCACCTTCAAGGTCTGGTGAGAAAGTTGCTGAACCTGAAGCCATGACACCCATAGATAAAATATTGCCAGTTGCCCCATCTGTAATCAGCCAGCCAAAATTATCGCCCACCTGGTCACCGCCAGCTACTGCATCAATGACATCAGGATTGCCATCTAAGGCACAAACTGCTATCTCTGTATAAGAATAGGTAACTAGACCAAAAGGATTATTACCAACCGTTAGTGAAGTCACTAAAGTAGGCGTTGGTGATAAGGTGTAGATACTTACTTTGTCATTAGTAGCACCACTATGGGTTAAAAATAACTGGGAATCACCTCCAGTTACCGAATAGTTGTGTGGTGCAGCAAAAGGAGCACTTACCGGACTACCAACCAACGTATTGGTTGCCAAATCAACGGTATAAGTTTCACCACCAGAAATATTTCCAACATAAAGGAATGTTCCTGCCTGATTCATTCCTAAACCATGTGCATTTGGAATGTTAAGAATGGTTACTACTGATAAGTCACTTCTGTTTAGAACAGCTAACTCGCCAGAACCCTGACTTGCTACATATAATTTATCATTTGCGGGAGTTAGCGAAACGTGTGGATCGTCTCCAACAAAAGCTCTAGCTGTTTCTGTAAAAGTCGTTGTGCTATATTTTATAACATAACCTCCAGCTCCTCCAAGCATGGTGACGAAAGCCGCACTATTATCAGGTGAAACAATAACATCATGTGGCTTATAGCTTATGGCCAAAAGATCTGATGGAATAGGGAATGTTGTAATTGTCGCCAAGGTATTCGGGTTGATAACTGAAATAGTGTTATCCAATTCATTATTTACCCAGAGTTGTTGATTGTCAGGACTTAGCCACATGTGGAATACTCCATTACCTGCTGTGGCACTGCCTGCGGGTGCAAAAGTTGTACCATCAAAAGCAGCTACACTACCATTATAATCACCAACTAAAACAGTATTATTCGATGAATTATAAACGACATACATAGGTTGTCCACCACTAGGCATAGGATAGGTTCCTTCTATCGTATTGTCATCGCTATTGATAACTGAAATTGTACCAGAAGCTCTATTTGCAATAACTGCACGATTATAGGTTGTAACTGTACCACCTGATGCACTAACTTCACCAGCATCAACTACACAACTACAGTCTTCACGCATGACCGCAATTGGCGCAGCACTCAGAGCAAAACATTCATCACTCGTAATACCGCTTATATTTGAGCCTTGATCTGCTCCGGTCAATGTGCCATTCCACGAAATCACATATATATTGCAGGTACCGATTGGTGCGCCTTCAAGGTCTGGTGAGAAAGTTGCTGAACCTGAAGCCATGACACCCATAGATAAAATATTGCCAGTTGCCCCATCTGTAATCAGCCATCCAAAATTATCGCCTATCTGGTCACCGCCAGCTACTGCATCAATGACATCAGGATTGCCATCTAAGGCACAAACTGTCGTTGCAGAAGTGGTAGAAAGTGTGCCACCGTTTGTGACACAACCAGCGCAAGCAGCATCAGCAGCATCCAGAAAATTAACACTTAATACAGCCGTAGAATCACATCTGTTTCCACTTGCATCTGTAACATAACCAGTGACCAACCACGTCCCTGCAAATACAGGAAGCACATTGCCACTAAGTACACCATTCAAGTCTTCATCAAAAGTATATGGAGGTGTAACGCCTGTCAAGGTAAGTCCACCAACTAATCCACCTGTTCCTCCTGCACTATCATCAAAGCCAATTTCAAAAGCACCACTAGTCGGAATAATCGTACCAGTAGGCCCGAAGTCAATAACATCCCCTGGACAAGCATCTACAGGTCCAGGTGTATTTAAAGTTCCAGCAATACAATCTGTTACGATATTACAAACGTTTCCTGTATTAGGATCAGCGGGATCTAAGAAATTCACGACCATTCCTGCAGTGGTTGGTGTACAAGTACTGCCATTAGCATCTACAGCTATGCCAGTCAATTCCCATGTACCTACCAGATCAGCCAAGCCATTTGCAGCTAATATACCATTGACACCAGCATCCAGATTAAAAGGAAGGGCGATATTTCCAATGGTAAAACCACCAGCTAATCCACCTGTTCCTCCCAGCGCATCACTAAATCCCACAGTATAACTACCGCCTGTAGGAATAATTTCGCCCGTCACTGCAAAATCAAATGTTTCGCCTGGACATACATCAAGAGGTCCGGCATTTACAAGCGTACCACCTTCACATGGGTCTGGTGGTACAGTCGATCCATCATCTGGCAGATCCGTCTGTGTTGTTGGGTCGCCAGCATTTACACCAGGAGATGCTGCACCTAAATTACCATATCCGTCACCTGCATAAGTCCAAGTAAAAGGAATGGCGTCACCATCACCGGGTACAAAACAAGTACCTGTTGAAAAAGCTGCATCAGGCGTCATAATAAACGTGAAGTTATCTGGACTGCCTCCCATAGGTCCAAGGTCAGAATCTCCAGCCGGACAGGATCCTGCATTACCAAATGCTGCCACATTAGTCCCTGCCACACTCAGGTCGGCACCTCCGCTGGTCAAAGAACTACTTACATACATCCATCCTGCAGGAAAAGTAAAAGAGACACAATCCAACCATTCCTGTGTTGTAGAAGTATAAGTTACCTCTACATTAACCGTTACATTTCCGTCTCCATCACAGGTATAAGTTCCTGCAGCGGCTGGGCCAACGATATCCGCATACACGTTTTGTACACTAAAGCAACAAAAGATAGCTGCTATTAATAAATTTAGAAGATTATTTTTCATGACTAATTATTTTTTGGATTTCTTTACTGTAGTGAGTTTAATCGTTTTTGTAATTTAGCTTTATAAGCGGGGTTTGTTTCTTGTTGGATGTCATTTTTAAGCTTGATAATTTCTTTGACTTTCCAGGTCTCATTATTCAAAGCAGGCTTTGACTTACTTTGTGGAGTTTTATTAATTCCTGGTATAAACTTTACATTGGAATTATTATTCGAAGCTGCTTTAGCTACAGGACTGACACCTTTCTGTAATTCTTTTATTTTAGGTGTGTTCCCTGAAGGCTGGTTTTTTTTGGTTTTCTCCGGATCAGTCTTAGTAGGCTTTTCCGTTTTGGGTTGCTTGCCATTATTCGCCAAAGATGTGTCGTTTTGTGTATTTGTCTGTCTTAACAACAGGGTTACACCAACAATCAATACTGCAAGGGCAAGTAAAGTGAGTAGAAGTTTACGGTTTTTCATAGATAGAATTTTCATACATGCTTTAACATCCTGTAAAAAGAACAGCTAAAACACAGCGTTAGCAAATTAGACTTTATATCTTTGTAATATTATTCCTAAATAAACATAGCAATACAAAGTGAACACCGAACTAATTTCGGTTGTATTTAGATTAGGAAAATAAAGTGTGGGTGTAAGATTAGAAGTACAGTAATAGTCACGTTTTAGTCTAAATACATATTCCGCTGGCTAAAGTTATATAAAAAACATTATTTATTTCATTTTTAATTATGAATTATTTTCGTTTTACCTGAAAACATTCAATATCCGGTTAGAAAACTGTACTTTAACGGTATTTACATGTCAATATATAGTACACAAGTGTTCAACATTAAATAGAAGAAAAACACAATAATTATGTCACAAAAAGAGCAATTTATACAATCTATAAACGAAGGCTACAACTTCGAAGGCAAGTCCATTATACTTGGTGGAGCGATGTTGGATGGCGAGTGCCAGACCAATACACTGGTCAAAATTCCTTTAAAAACTATCAATAGACACGGGCTTATTGCAGGTGCTACAGGTTCTGGAAAAACAAAAACACTGCAAATATTAGCCGAGCAATTATCTGAAAATGGCGTTCCTGTTCTTATGATGGATGTCAAGGGTGACTTGAGTGGTATTGCTGCACCTAGCCCCGGACATAAAAAAATTGATGAACGCCATGAAAAGATCGGTATTCCGTTTAAAGCGTCTACAAGCCCTGTAGAGTTTTTGAGCTTATCGGATGAACCGGGTGTTCGTTTGCGGGCAACCGTTACGGAGTTTGGTCCAGTTCTGTTTTCAAAAATACTGGAACTCAGCGATACGCAAAGCGGTATTGTATCTGTGGTCTTCAAATATTGCGACGATAATAATATTCCACTGGTCGATTTGAAAGATTTCAAAAAGACGGTACAATATATGACTGGTGAAGGCAAAGAGGAAATAGAAGGTGAATATGGTCGCATGTCCTCCGCTTCTACTGGAACGATTATTCGTAAAATCATTGAAATCGAGCAACAGGGAGCTGATCGCTTTTTTGGTGAAGTCTCTTTTGAAGTAGAAGATTTGCTGCGTGTCGATGAAGAAGGTAAGGGAATGGTTTCTGTGGTTCGCCTGACGGATTTGCAGGATCGTCCTAAATTATTTTCGACTTTTATGTTGCAAATGATGGCAGAGATATACGCCACTTTCCCCGAGCAGGGCGATGCAGAAAAACCAAAACTGGTTATTTTTATTGATGAAGCACACTTAGTGTTCAATGAAGCCAGCGATGCTTTGCAGGATCAAATTGAAGCGATTGTAAAATTGATTCGTTCTAAGGGCGTCGGCTTATTTTTTGTTACACAAAACCCAACGGATATTCCAGATGCCGTTCTGGGGCAACTGGGTATGAAGATTCAACACGCTTTACGTGCGTTTACCGCAAAGGATAGAAAAGCCATCAAGCTGGCAGCACAAAATTATCCGATTACTGAATTTTATGATACAGATGAATTGCTGACCAAATTGGGTATCGGTGAAGCACTGGTGACTGCCTTAAGTGAGAAAGGGATTCCTTCTCCACTAGCGCATACATTGTTACGCGCACCACAATCCCGCATGGATATACTGACGGATAGCGAAATCAAGCACATCATCAGCCAGTCGGAGGTGATTAAGAAATATAATATCGAAGTAGATCGAGAAAGTGCTTATGAAATTCTTGGTGAAAAAATTGAATTAGCCAAAGAAGCAGAGCATCAGGAAGAAGTGAAAAAGCAAAACGAAAAAGCAGCTAAAACAACTTCGCGTAAATCTACAAAAACAGAAAAAAGTGCGATTGAAAAAGCGATGAACAGCACAGCGACCAAGCAAGTCGGACGCACGATAGCACGTGAGTTGACGAGAGGGCTTTTGGGTGCTTTGGGTGTGAAAACGACTCGACGTAGAAGACGAAGCCTTTGGTAAGCCGAGGGAATATCGAATATCGAACAGAAGAATATTGAATGTCGAAGTAGCCATTCAGTGTTGCTAATTTAGGATAAAATTTATAGCGGGTGTCTTTTGGGCATCCGCTTTTTTTTGTGTGCAAATAGTCAAAAAATAGACACAGAAGAATTAATCTAAATCATCAAGAATAAGTGGGTTTTCTAATGATTTTGTTTTTGACTAAATTCGTAATACTATTTTATCCATTTGTGATTTACCCAATATTCCGATTCCCAATACACTAATCACCATCCATCCCAGTCAGCCCATTCAAAACCAGCCATTGAGAAGTGTGCAACATCGCCTCCGTATATTGCTTCATTTCTCCTCCCAGTTCTTCCTGTTCTTTCAGATAATTTTTGGTATCTCGGTTTTGATATTGATATAAAGACGGCTCGCCTTCCTGCCTGACAATTAGAAAATAATCATCATTCAGACAGCCATACTTGTCATCTGCGCTGAAGTAGGCGAATGGGCGTTCTGTATCCAGCAAGTTTACACCAAAAGTATTGTTTACAAAAGGACGATTCAAGATGCCCATAATGGTGGGAAATACATCCATTTGCAAAGCAAAATTATCTTGTGTTTTTGCCTCTGGCAATAAGGTGGGCGAATAGAAAATCAGCGGTGAATGATGATAATTGAGCGCAATATCGTAAGTGCTGTTGATGGGTCTTCCATGATCGGCAAGAAAAACAAACAGCGTATTATCAAACCAGCTTTCGGCTCGACATAAATCCAAAAAATGCTCTATCGACCAGTCCACATATTCCACAATTGCTAGGTCTTTCGCGCCCTGTTTGGGCTTGAATGGAATATCATCGGGAATGATGTAAGGAATGTGGTCACTTGTCGTCATATAACTGGCAAAAAAAGGCTGTCCACTTTCGTGTAATGTATTTAAAACCGGCACAGAAAATTCGTACATAATATGATCTGGAACACCCAATGTGCTTTTGACCTGCTCCTGCGGATAATCATCTTCTGACACGACTCTTTCATAGCCATTTGTACTAAAAAAACCACCTACATTATCAAACTGATCATCGTGGGTCATAAAATGAATCGTGCGATAATTTTGCGCTTTAAGCGTAGCTGCAATACCAGCATATTGCGGAATATTCACCACACTCATACTATGCTTCTTCATCAATGCTGGATGACCAAATAAGGTTGAGAATAAGCCATTATGTGTATGTGTGCCTGCGGTGTAGAAGCGGTCAAAAGCCAGTCCTTGTTTAGCTAGACTATCAAGATGGGGTGTCAGTTGGTGCGGGCTGCCATAGCGTCCCATTTTTGCGGCTGACATGGATTCTAATATGACTATAATAACATTGGCATTTGAAACTTCACCTGTTGGCTCAAAAGCTCGGGCAATGGGTGACTGAAAACCTGTACTATCAGGAACATTGAGGTATTGACGGGTGAGTTGAAGGGCTTTATCGTCCTCCATGAATCGTAGGGTTTTATTTTCAGCTTTCTGGTCATTCAACATACTTTTCATCATGGTGAATACTGGATTCAGACCAAGGTGATTGGGTAGGGCGTGATTGCTAAATGCGGCTGTACCGACTCGTATTGGCGATTTCTCATCCAGACGTCCTCTAATCCCGATAAAAGTCAAACCGATAAAAATAAGTGTGGTCAGCACTAGCAACCATTGCTTTATTTCGCCTGCGCTTTGGATATCTAAATATTTCCTTTTTAATCGGAAGATAATTTTAAAAAATAAAAAACAAATCAGCAGCAAAACAGCAAAATAGACATAATGAATGGACTCTTCTCCGATCATTTTTATACTAAAATCTAAGCCATGCGATGCCCACTGAAAAACCATAGAATTGAGTCGGCTATAGAAGTTGTCGTAATGCGGAATATCCACCGCACACATCAAAAAAGCAAGCGTATAAACAAGACCAATAAACCAAGTGATAAGTTGATGAAAACGATTATTATAATAACGAAAAAAAGCTGCCACAGACAACACCAAAACAGGCAAAGCCAGCAGGTAGCCAGAAATGCAGGTATCAAATCGCCAGCCCATAAAAAAGGCTTTCGCAATCAGGCTCACGCGATCATCGGGTAATTGGGTATAAGCTGTCCACTGACTCAAAAATAAGCCGACCCGAAATAGGGTAAAAAACAAGATACCCCAGCCGTAAACTGTGAAAAGGAAGCGTAGGTGTTTGGGTATGAAGTTCATGACAAATCAAAGCAAACCTAGCTCAGATTTGCTCATTGATATTTTCAAGTATTTCTCTGTAGTAAATTAAATTCTTTCTTATTTCGGCACACCTTTCTTCATTAAAAATCTCTTCTTTACCTGTTAAATGGCTTATAAGAACTTTTTCACCATTTTTTTCTGACTCGATTACGTGAGCAAAAAGATTCCTAGTTGAAATCACTTTTGTATCATATTGATGTGCAAATTTTTCGACACCAATTTTTTTTATTTTATAAAGTTTATTTATTGTTTTCGCTTTTTTCAGAGAGTTAAAATAACCGCTATGCTTAACTTTCGATCCAATATCCTTTAATTCGTATTTCGCTAGATTATCACTAATGCCAGAAAGCAATTGATTGATATAAGTCTCTATTTGCTCAGATATATCAGAATTAAGTAGCTTAAGAATTATATCTGTCATGAGTTCATCCAGATCACTTGTTTCAGCCATAATTAACCCACGCATAGAATTAACCTCTTGCACTTTCTTAATGGTACTATCAATTACTCTCTCTGCTTTATCGGTAAAATCAACTCTTGGACTTGTATAAACTCCTTCAAAACCATTTTCTTTTAAGCTTGTTCTTACCGACTCTATATCGGTTGAGTAAAAAATCACATCTGTAAGAATCGGGGCATCAACTTCTTCTCTGATAAACTTTATTATTGTATCTCCATTCGGAGAACCAGCAAGACTAAAGTCGACTAACAATAAGTCATATTCTTTTAGTTGATTTCTTCCAAATTCTTCTTTTACTTCATCAAATGACTTACAAAGTTTTGACTTCAGAAGAAATCCTAAATCATTTAAATAATCTTCCAATAAGCCTTTTGAGTCATCATACCAATTTTTCTGGTCTTCAACCCAAAGTATTCTATATTCTATTCTCATTTTTTTAGTGTTAAATTTAATTCAAACCCTTTTAAATACTTAGGATTATGTTTAATTGTTCCTTTTAATTCTTCTTCAATAATTCTCCTGACATGACTTAACCCTAAACCAGAACCTCTTGTTGTCGTTATCCCTTCTTCAAAAATCAATTCGCTATCTAACTCATCTGAAAGTTTAGAGCCTAAATCTCTAATGTTTATTGTTAAGGTATTTCCCAATGAAACAAATTCAAAAATGACTTTATCTGCGTTTTTTTTTCGAGAATTACTCAAAATATTATCTATAACTACTGTTAATTCTATTGGTTTAAATGTCTTTTCAAACTTAACTTCGGAATTAACAAACTCTATATTTATTTTATAAAGAATCTTATAAGTTTTTTGAATGTAATTACATATAAATTTTACAATATCTTCGGTTGTTACTAAAGATGCTGTTAAATAATTAGCTTTAGTTGTAAACCTAGTAATTGCAGCGATTTTCTCATTTGCCATATTTATACCACTAATAAATTGTAAAAGCTCTTTTTTATTAATGGGTTTGCCTTTATCAAGATTTCTTTTAAATCGAAGAATTTTTTTGGAAATCGTATCGGAGTATACTCCGATAATATGATTTGAATCTCTTAAGTCTTTATATTCTATCGTCTCACCAGACTTATACTGTGTCAATTGTTCCTTTCTTCTACTGGCTTTATCCTCTGCTTTTTTTCTTGCAATTTCTGCTTTTTTGCGTTTTTCTTCTTCTTCTTTAGCTTTTAACTGTGCCTTGACTTTTGCTAATTCGGCTTGAACTCTTTCTTTTTCTTTTTTCGCAGTTTGTAACTCTGCAATTCTTCTTTTTTCTTCTTCTTCTTTTCTTTTCTCTTCTTCTTCTTTTCTTTTCTCTTCCTCTTCTTTTCTTCTTTTCTCTTCTTCTTGAGCTTTTTTTTCAGCCTCTTCTTTTTCTTTTTCTAATCTTTCAAATACTTTTTTTATGTCGTTTACTTTTTCTAAAAGTTTTGGATCTTTTGTTTTGTCAGCAATGTCTTTTAAATCAGAAACAAACTTAATCTGCGTGTCGTTAATTTTTTCATTTACTAAATCGACAAAATCCCTATTAAAACTAACAATCTCAACATCTTTATTTGATGACAAAGACTTAATAATTTGAATAAAATCAAGCTTACTGCCAAGGTTAGACTTAGCTATTTCAAGGTTTTCAGCATCTTTATCATTTGATAGATGGTTTTTGTATAAATCGGCAATTTCATTTGCTTTATTTCCTACTCCAAAATATTTTCTTCGTTTAAATCCTTCGCCCCATAGAACACCAACAACATATCTTTCTAGCCTTCTATGGGCTAATTCAAATGCAGCTTTTAATTCCAAATACCCTTGTGTTTCAATTAATCCCCCCTCCCGATTTGAAACTTCCTTAAATTGTTCGGTATTGTTAGTCTTAATAGAAACTCTTCCAAATAAATCTCTCGTTCCTAAAAACCTATTATATCCTTGTTGAGACCTAAAATCTATGCCCCAACTATCGTCACCTTTTTCTCCAAATGGTTGCACTCTAAAACCATTTTTAAATAAAAATATTGACCCAAAATGAACAGGTTGCAATCCCATTTTTAAAGAGAAATTATGCTTTGCGGAACGATTTAAGAAAAATAAGTCAATTTGTATATCTTCTATGATTTGAAACTCTTTAGCAGATTCTTTAATGTGATATATTAATTCTCCTCTGTCTATTATTTTCGTTTCAATTTCATTTTTTTTTATCGTAAAAATAATTTGAGACGTCTTTAATTCTAAAATGTCTAGGATAGCATTTTTTATTGGTCCATTTACTTTATCTCTTTCTAAATATATTTTTCCTTTATTTTTTCCTTTTTTGTATTTTCCTTTTTTGTCTTCGTTTAACTCTTTTTTACAAATAATTTCAATATTAAAGTTGTTGTTGGTAGAAAAGGGATTAATTAATTTTTCCAGCGAATGTTTTAATGCTAGAATTCTTGTTCTATTCCAAGAATTATGAAGATTTGAAATCTCAAGTAATGTTCCTGACTTTGAATTATTAGGAAAGGTAACTTTATTTACAGGAATTTCATTATGAACAACTTTTACTGTTTCAAATGTTTCTTTTTGGTTTTTTTCAAATTTTGACCAATTTATTTTTAACTCTTCAATTTTGGAATTTGCTTTTTGCTTAGTCTTAATTGTTAATAATTGACCTAATCTATCACTTGAAAACCTACCAATACCTTTTGCGCCAGCATAATGTTTTCTTTCTTGAATTATATCACGGTACGATTCATTTTTCGAATCATTTACTTTATCCTCTGAATTGTCTTTCTTTGCAGAATAAGCAACAAACAGCCATTTGTTTTTTAAATCATCAAAGGACATTCCTTTTCCATCATCTGCAATAATTATCTTATTATTTTCAATCGTAATTAGTACGTTTTTAGCAAAGGCATCAAAGGAATTTTTTACCAACTCAAAAACAGCAATGAACTCATCAGTAATTAGATCTTTTCCTATTATATCTTTAAGACCAGTACTTATTTTAAATTCTAATTGTTCACTCATTATTGCATTAAACTTTTAAGCACTAACCCAGCCTGTTCTCCAAACAAAGGCGGAATAGCATTTCCTATTTGAGAATATCTTGGAACTTCTTTAGTTCTTCTTTTTCCTCCTGTAGTATACTTGCCTTTAAAGTGGAAGTTATCTGGGAATGACTGAATACGAGCGTATTCACGAACGGTCATTATTCGAGGTTCACAATAATGTATATAATCATCGGGTAATGTAGTAATTGTTGGAGTTGGCTTGTCTTTTTCGAGGATTTTAGTACTGCTCTTCTTTAACTTAAAGCGTTCTCTGTATTCCGAGCTACTTAGTTTTTCATTTAGAGCTATTTGAAACCTAGTACTTATTGATGTTGTGTGTTTTACAAACCGGTGGCTATCTACACGGCTATTTTGCCTAATATGCTTTCTAACATATTTTTGGTAATTAGAAGATATTTGTCCATAAACACCTGCTTTAAAATTAGGTGTTTCTGATTCTACTTCTCCATTAGACTGCAATAAGTCTGATATTGCATTTTCTAAGGTTGGATTAATCCTTAACTTCTTATTGATTAAGAATTCTTCTTTACTTTCTTTTATCTTCTGAAAAAATGTTTCCTTATCTACATTCTGTTTTTCTTCAACAAAATCTTTTCTAAGTCCCACAAGTATAAATCGTGTTCTTTTTTGAGGAATCCCATATTCAGAAAAATTAATCAACTCCCCTCTAACCGTATATCCAAGTGCTTCTAATTCTTCCAATACATACTTTGAGTACGCTTTCCCTTTTTCCTCATTCTTCTTAAATCCAAGCGTAAACCCTTTAACATTTTCAAAGAAAATTAACTTTGGTCTAACTAAGTCAATAAATTTAATGTATGAATTAATTAAATCATTTCTTGAATCGTTTTCTTCTCTTCTTCCTGCCATTGAAAACCCCTGACAAGGTGGACCACCTGCCACTAAATCAATTTTATGTCTTAATTCTTTTAAATTTTCAGCATAATTCTCAATAACCTTATTAACATCATGATGTTTTTGCTCTAACCAATCCGGCCAATCAAAATGCTTTTTCTTTTTTATTAGATTGTGTTTCAAAGTTTCAAAAGCATCTTCACTTTTTTCGATAGCAAAAACACCTTTCCATCCTGCGTTGTGCAGCCCTAGAGAAAGTCCCCCACAACCAGAAAATAAATCAATATAAGTATTTGAGCTTTTCATTTTAGAGTTTCATCTATTTAATGCAAATATATCAAGTTCATACGAAAAAACCTTGTCTTTTTGTAACTTTTTTGCTAAAAAAGCAAACGCATTACAATTACAAAGTCTTCAACAAATCTTCGTACAAGTCCATCAATTGATGCGTCAAGCGGGCAGGATGGAAAGTTGTGTTGGCATATTCGAAACCTTGTTCAATCATATTTTTGCGATAAGCATCGTCGCTCAATATTTTTTCAATACCTGCGGCAATGGCTTCGGGAGATTGGGCTTCGACATAATGTGTAGCTGGCCCACCAGCTTCCGGCAGGGAAGATATGGCAGTCGTGATGACAGGCGTTTTGCTCAATAATGCCTCCACAACAGGAATACCAAAGCCCTCGTAAATCGACGGGTAAATGAGCATCTTTGCCCGATGATATAAATCGCGCAATTCCTCCTGCGTATTGGCTTCTATCCAGTGAATTTTCTCGGAGAGTCTTGCGTCCTCAATGATCCGTTCTACTCGTTTTTTATAGGCTTTTCCCTGACCTACGATGTACAAAGGCAGTTGAAAATTTTTGGGTAGAAATTTATAAGATTGTATAATGGACAACAAATCTTTCCGCTCTATAACAGAACCGACATACAATAAAAAGTCTTCTGTGGGAGCAGCTTCGTTTTCTTTTTTATCCTCATAAAAAACAGCATCGCAAGCCTGATAAATGACGTTTATCTTACTCGCTTCGATCTTGTAATAATGAATGATGTCCTGCTTTGTATTTTCGCTGACTGCAATGATTTTATCTGCTTTTTCGCAAGCAGATTTAAACTTAAAATCATAAATTTTTCGATCTACTGGCGGGTAGGTGTGCGGCAGGCGTCTGAAAATCAAATCATGTATCGTAACCACACTTTTGACGCCTGCTTTTTGTAACTTAAAAGGCAGTTCATTGCTCAGTCCATGATAGATTTGTATGCTATCTTTTTTCAGTAATTCAGGAATGGTAAAAGTACGCCACCAAGCATCGGGTGTATGTTGCGCTTCGCGAATATGGGCTTTCGCAAAACGGGCATCTTCTTTGGCTTTGGGTGTATATAAAAAATAATCCACTTCAGGATGCTGCTTCATTAGATTGCTCACCAAGGTGCGACTGTAGTTGCCTAAGCCGGTTTTATTGTGGAATAATCGTTTTGCATCGAATCCGAGGAGCATTGTGTTGATTGTGTGATTGTGTGATTGTGTGATTGTGTGATTGTGTGATTGTGTGATTGTGTGATTGTGTTTTGCTTCGCAAAACCTATTCCTCTAATTTTTTCTATCAAAACGGTCTCGCTTCTCGCAGCGAAGCGGTCTCGCAACAAAGTGGTCTCGCCTCTCTCAGCGAAGCGGTCTCTCTTCTCCTAGCGCAGCGGTCTCCCCTCTTTTCTTCCACTTCCTAGCTTTCTTACGACTCCGATAAGCAATCACCAAAAAGCTGAGTGGGGCAGTGATGATGATTGGCAAACTGCTGTAAAATGGTCGGGGTGTTCCTTTGAAATGGTGTAGAATAAGCACCGCAGTAATCGCAATAATACTCGCCATAGCTGCTCCACGAAAAATACCGTCCCATTGCTTGATGCTTTTCAAGGCTTGTGTTTCGCACAATTTCACAATAGCACCGCCAAAAAACAAAGTATATACACCCTGCTTCAAACCTGCTACACTTGCCTTTTCCCAGCCAAAGTCCAGGTTAATCCAATAGACTAACCCTCCTAGAAAAACTGCACCTAGAAAACCTGTTTTCAGGTTGATGTATTTGGTAATATAGTTCATAGTAAAATTCCCAGAATGTCGATAGACGATAGTCCATAGTCGATGGTTGTCATCCAAATTATGCTCCGTTTTTCCGTTTTTCATGCATTTTGCAACGCAAAATATGAACTAGAATAATGATTCGGGGAATCATTATTCTGGTGAACCGCTTGCGGACGGGCTGGTAGATTTAAAGCTAAAATACAACCATCGACCATCGACTGCTCCACGATAACTATCGGGAATCGACCTCTTATAATTTCTGTTTTTCTAAAATTCGGGATGACTCGTGTTTACATTTTTGGTACTTTTTACACCTCTGGTGCTTTATTTCTTATGCAAAATCATATTCATCAAAATCATCTGGTCGTGTATCTATTGGGCTTTTGTCTTCTTCCCAGGTTTGTGGGCCAATACCCAGCACACGCTGAATATTACGAGAGAAAATAAAGAACAACCAATACATCACCGGCACAACAACCAGTGTGAGGAAAGTCGCGAAGACCAAACCATAAATAACCGTCCAAGCCATTGGACCCCAAAATATTGCATTATCACCACCAATAAATATTTGTGGATCTAAATCTGAGACAAAAGTGAAGAAATTGAAATTAAAACCAATCGCCAGTGGAATCAAACCGAGTACAGTGGTGATCGCGGTCAGCAATACCGGGCGCAAACGCACCTTCCCTGCATGTACGATACATTGTCTGACAATATCTGCGGGCAATTCTTCTTCTTCGCCCAAACCCAATTCGCCACGCCTCCGCTTTCTGGTCAGCTCGATATAATCTATCAGTACAATCGCATTATTCACCACAATTCCCGCAAGGGAAATAACACCTACCCCCGTCATAATGATAATCAAATCCATGCCTGTAAGAATATAGCCCAGCAAGACGCCAATGATACTGAATACAACAGAAAGTATGATGATAAATGGTGAAGTAACAGAGTTGAACTGTGTAACTAGTATAATGAAAATCAAAAACAGTACAATCAAAAATGCCGTGGATAAGAAAGCCATCTCCTCGTCTTGCGCTTCTTGTTGCCCAGTAAATACATAGGTAAACCCTTCAGGCATTTCATATTCTGCCATCTCGTCTTTGAGTTCATCAACCACTTCATTTCCATTATAATCTTTTAAGACATTGGAATAAATAGAAATCGCTCTATCCATGTCTTTCCGCTTGACGGAACTGTAAGTGGAGGAATAGCGCACATCGGCTATCGCTGAAATCGGCACCTGATGTACCGAGCCAGTAGCCTGACTCATAAA
The DNA here is from genome assembly GCA_937951615.1 of uncultured Saprospiraceae bacterium. Classification (GTDB taxonomy): domain Bacteria; phylum Bacteroidota; class Bacteroidia; order Chitinophagales; family Saprospiraceae; genus JAHDEO01. The sequence continues at coordinate 36,650 of CALFBH010000095.1, forward strand.
AGTTACTTTTTGTCCGAGCAGGGCGTTGATGTCGTTTCTGTATTTTTTATCTAAACGGAGTTGAATTGGATACTCGTCTTCGCCCATTTTAAATTTGGAGACTTCACGTCCAAAAACGGATGTCCGAATCGCTCCGGCTACTGCCTGCGTGGAGACTTCATATCGCCGCGCTGCATCCCGATTGACATTGATGATGAGTTCGGGTTTGCCCAATACCACATCCGCTTTGAGTTCTTCTACGCCTTCTACATCTGCTTCATTGAGGTAACGCAAAACATCATTGGACAAGCGGGACAGTTCGGTCATATCTTCTCCTACAATTTCCAGATTAATGGCTTTCCCTGTCGGCGGTCCGTCCTGGTTTTGGTCTACGACAACGGATACGCCTGCATAGCCCTGTAAGTTTTCCCGCAGGTCTGCCATGGCATCAATGGTGGACAACTCACCTCTATTCTGCGCAGGTACAAAAGACACCGTAATCCGCGATTTGTGTGGAGAAGCACCAGGCTCTGGCGGTGCATTGGGATCGGAAGTTCCTTCCCCGATTTGTGTCAGGACGGCTTCTATTATTCCATCGTAAGGCTCAACGATTTCAGTTACTTTCTTTTCTATTTCTTTCACAACATCATTGGTCGTCTCAATATCTGAACCAATGGGTGTTTCCACAAATACATTGACATATAGCGGGTCGGCAATGGGGAATAATTCCGACTTCGGCATAAAAATTTGCATCAGCATAAACACGCCCATCAACATTCCTATCGTGGCAGCAAACGTAAAATGCGGCACATATTTGTGCAAAGCTATTCTTATAAACTTGTCATATCCTCTTTCTAAAAGTGGAAGTACTTTATTTTGAAAAAAGAAACTCGCTGGACGAAGAAAAAAGACATTGAGTAGGGTAACAATTGCAATAATTGCTAATAAATTTCTCAGCCACATAATCTCTGAAAAATGAGCTGCAACAGCTCCTGCCCCAAGAAGCAGGCTCAGAATCAAGGCATTGACAAGTTTGCGTCTGCGCACAACTTTATCTTCCGCTCTTGCATCCACTTTCATAAATACCGCTGTGAGTACGGGATTGATGACCAAAGCCACAAACAAAGATGAACTCAAGACAATGATGAGCGTAATGGGCAGGTATTTCATAAAAGCTCCCATGATACCCGGCCAAAATGCCAAGGGTAAAAACGCTGCCAGCGTCGTTGCTGTAGAAGCGATAATTGGCCAAGCTACCTCTCCTGTTGCTTTCTTGGCTGCGTCTTTGCTCGAATAGCCTTCCTGCATATACCGGTACACATTTTCCACCACCACAATCGCATTATCCACCAGCATACCTAATGCCAGAATCAAGGAAAAAAGCACCACCATATTCAGGGTATAGCCCAATACATTGATAATCAAAATCCCCATCAGCATAGACAGCGGGATAGCGACTCCAACAAATAAAGAGTTGCGAATGCCGAGGAAAAACAACAAGACCAGCACCACCAGAATAATTCCAGAAATGATACTGTTTTGCAAATTATCGACTAGGTCGCGGGTTTGTACAGAGAGGTCATTGAAGATGCTGACATTCAGTTCTTCAGGGAATTTATCTTCTTTCGCTTTCGCTACAATGGCTTTAATTTTGTCGGAAGCAGCCAGCAAGTTTTCGCCTGATCGCTTGACTACATCCAGCGAAACAACCGGCAAGCCATCAGAACGGGCATAACTGGTTCGGCTTTCAAAACCCATTTGTACCTTAGCTACATCGCGGAGATAAATCGGCTGGCGGCGTTCACTTTTTATAATAATATTTTCAATTTCCTTGACGTTTTTAAATTCGCCGACAATCCGTAAAGCCCGATTCAAATCACCTGTTTTCAGCTCGCCACCAGACATGGTGATATTTTCCTGCTGAATGGCTTGTTCGATGTCATAAAAACTTAGCTTTAAAGCCTGCATTTTCGGCAAATCCACATCTATCTGCACTTCGCGATCCAATGCACCTTTGATTTCTGCTTCGGATATTTCGCTCAGTTGTTCTATTTCATCCTGCAAATATTCAGCATAGTTTCTCAATTCATCCATTGTCATATCACCAGAAATATTGACCGACATAATTGGAAATTCGGAAAAATTGATGTCGGATACATCCGGATCATTGGGCAGGTCGTTGGGTAGTTCGGCTTTATCTACGGCGTCTTTGACTTCCTGTAAGGCTTCGCTTATTTCTACATCGGTATCAAATTCTACAATGATGTTAGCGAAATCCTGCTGAGAAGTAGAGGTCAGGTTTTTGATGCCTGTGATGGATTTTATTTCTTTCTCCATTGGACGGGCAACCAGGTTTTCCATGTCCACAGCGGAGTTACCCGGATAGACGGTGAAGACCGAAATGGTTGGAATCACGATTTCCGGGTAGGCTTCTTTCGGCATACTGTTGTAAGACCGAAAACCAAAGAAAAGGATCATAAAGGTCAGCAGAAAGATGCTTGTCGCATTGTCTACTGCCAGCGAAGTCAGGCTAAATTCGCGGTATATTTTTTTCACTTGCTCCATTTTTTTCTTTTTGTAGTTTGTGTTGGGGTGTTGATGTGTTGGGGTGTTGTCGTGTCATGGTGTTGTCTTATTATAGTTTATTTTGCGAAGCAAAACACAGCAACACATCAACACATCAACACATCAACACAAAAACACTATAACACGAATCAGGTGCCAGGTTGGCGGGGTTTTGCTTCGCTTTTTTCTGTTGTTGGTTCTGCGTTGAGTACTTTGATCAGTTCTTTGTCGGCAACTGTTCTTGCCCCGTCCATGATAATCAGTTCTGTACCATTGAGTCCTGCGACGATTTGGGTTTCTGTTTCGTAATTTTCACCTGTTTCTATCAGCACTTTTTTGGCGCATAAGCCTTCCTTGCACTCGCCTTGAATGAATACGAAATCTTTCCCACTAACATCCTGCTGAATAACTTCGGTGGGCAGTACGACTGCATTTTTTGCTTCAAATTCCTTAACGAGCATCAGTGCCATGAGATTGGGCTTAAGTAAGCCGTTCGGATTGCTCAACATGACTTCCGCCTGAAAGGTTCGGTTGTTGGCATTGATGGTTCTGCCGATGCTGGATATCTTTGCTTTTCGCTCTGTATCCAAGGCAGGAAACTGAATCGTGACCCAATCGCCAGCTTTTACAGAACGTAAATAAACTTCTGGCAAATCAGCCACCACTTTTACCCGTCCCGTACTGAGGATGCGGATGATCGGTGTACCAGGTCCAGCCATCTCTCCCTGATTGACCATCACCATATCCACGATACCTGTCATAGGCGCGTAGACGTTGATTTTACTCAATTGCGACTGAACAGTAATGATGGATTTTTCTAAGCGTTCTTTTTCGTTCTTAGCCGCCAAGTATTCTATTTCTGCACCAATGCCTTGCTTCCAAAGTCGATCGCGTTTTTCATAGATTTGCGTAGCGAGTTCAAGTGCTTTTTTTATCTCGTCTATGTTCCGATTAATGACTTCAGCGTCGGTGACTGCGATGAGTTGTCCCTGCGTTACATAATCTCCTTCATCTACGGTCAATTGTGTGAGGCGTCCACCTGTTTCACTGCTGGCCGTTCCGGTTTTGTCTATCTGCACGCCACCTTGTATTTCTACAAAGCGTTTAAAGTCTTTCATTTCTATCGGACTTGTCGTGACCAGGCGGCGTTTTTTCTCTTTTCTTTTCGCGCTTGAGGGGTCAAGTTTCAGGAGTTTTGCTTCGAGCGAATCAATTTCTGCCTGAATTGTTTTTTGTGTTTTACGAAGTTCTTGTTTCTTCGCAATGATGCCTTTTTTCAGGCTTTCCGGCGTATCTTCTCCTTCTTTGCAGGCACTGATGAGTACGAATAAAAGGAGTAAGGGGAGTAATATCTTTTTCATTATTGTGTTGTTGTCGTGTTATTGTGTTGTGGTGTTGATGTGTTGTGGTGTTGATGTGTTGTGGTGTTGATGTGTTGTGGTGTTGATGTGTTGTGGTGTTGATGTGTTGTGGTGAGTTAATTTTGCGAAGCAAAATTCATCATTCATCATTCATCATTCATCATTCATCATTCCCACCGCATTGTCCAAAGCTGCTTTTGCGACCACTAAATCATAGATAGCGCGATTATAATTGGCTTGTGCCTGATAAACATCGCGTTCGCCCTGTGTCAATTCTAAACTTGAACCGAGTCCTTCTTTATACTTAATTTTGGTGGTGTCGTAAATCTTATTGGCAAGTGCCAGATTCTTTTTTGTGGAAGCGATATCCTGCAAAGCTGTTTTGTATTGCAGTTTTGCATTCTGGACTTGCAGGTTGAGTGCGCGGCGCAATTCCACCTCTTCATTCTTTATTTTTTCAATGGTAATTTTAGCCCTTTCATATTGATTTCTTTTTGAAAAAGAATCGAAAATCGGCACATTGAGCTGTAGTCCAACCAGTGAAGCAGGTAATAAACCAATGTCTTTGTCCCTGAACAAGCGATCACGGGAAAGGCTCAATCCGTAAGACCCAAAACCAACTAGTGATGGATAATAACCGCTTTTGATGCGTTCCAGATTAAATTCATTGATTTTATAACGTTCCTGAAAAATGACAAATTCCGGGCGTTTAGTCACGTCCACTGTCTCATCTGTATCTACTTCCAAGGCATCCAATAAAAGTGTGTTCAGGTTGTCGGTTATAATGATTTCCTCCGCTACAGGATAGCTCATTTGATATTTCAATACATTGTACAACAACTGGCGTTGGTCTTCCAGTCGGTCGATTTCGACAGAAAGATTGGCGAGGGAAAGCTCGATGCGTTCGATGTCTAGTTTTCCTACAAAACCATTTTCATACAAAAGATTCGTTTCATACAAGGTCTTTTGCAAATTGCTGATATTATTGTTCAGCGTATTTTTACTTTCATCAATAATCAAGGTAGCAACATAGGCTTCGCGGATATTATTTTCGATGCCCAATGCAGTGGAAGCGATCTGACTACCGACCAAAGATTTGAGTTGTCTGGCTGCTTTCAATCCCGTTATATAGGTTCGATCAAATAAAATCACACTCAAGTCCAATTGCCCCGAAAGGGTATTTTTTACGCCTGTTGTAAATTCGGAATACCGAATATCGCCCGGCAGCTCATCAATGGGCGCAGTATCATAAGGCGGGGGTAGGAGCGACTGGTCGAAACCAGGAAATCCGGTATTATCAATGATACTTCTAGGCACTTGCAGGTAGCGCGTCAGTCCAAGTTGTCCATTCACCTGCGGCAAACCTATTGCAGCAGTCTCGCGTATCTGATAATCCGCATCCACGAGGTCTAAAGCCACATTGCGCATGGCTGTGCTGTTCTTCACGCCGTAATCCATTGCTTCTTTCAGCGTAAAAGCCTGCTGCGCGAAGCTCGTCTGGCTCATCAGCAGCAGTAAAAACAAATAGCTGTGTATTTTCATTTTCTTTCGTGTTGTCGTGTTGTTGTGTTGTCGTGTTGTTGTGTTGAGGTGTTGAGGTGTTGAGGTGTTGTCGTGTTGTCGTGTTAATTTTGCGAAGCAAAATTCATCATTCATCATTCATCATTCATCATTCATCATTCATCATTCATCATTCATCATTCATCATTTCCAACATGCTTTTCCAGCACCTTTAGTCCTTTTGCCGATGCTACGCCGTGTATGTGATAAATAACGTGTGCCTCATGCAAATCGGAAGTTTTATATTCTGCAAAAGGGAACAAATCATTATTCAGGATCAACTGTGATTTTCCGATAAATAATTTTGCAATAATATCTGGGTGAATATCATTTCTATAAATGCCTGTTTTCATTCCCTTTTCAAGATTCTCTTTGATATGCTGAAAAATAAACTCATGTGTGTATTGTTCCAGTATCTGCCAGGCTTCGGGGTAGTATTTTTGCAAATCATAAATAGCCGAAGGATGTATCTTTTTGAGCGTTTGATTGACATGTCCTGCGATACCGAGCATTTCTTCAATAGCGTCTTTGCTTTTATCGCTTTGTTCTAGCACAAATGCTTTTTCTTCTGCCATTGTGAATGCGACGCAGCGCAGAATAAGATTGAGTTTGTTGTCAAAAAACTTGTACAAGGTCTTTTTTGAAATACTTAGTCCTCTCGCCACATCGTCCATCGTCACGCTTTTGAAACCGCAGCGCATGAACAGGTCTGTCGCCTTTTCTACAATTTTAATTTCTTTATGATTAGTGTTTACTGTCATACAAAGTTGTCAAATGTTTGGATTGCAAATGTATGTACTATAAACATCGGAAACAAATTTTGGTTTAAAAGTTTCCGTAGTTTTTCATTAAAGAATGTCTTGAAACAAAGATACTGGCTATCTTTGATGCACGATACGGATTATCTCGATAAAAGGTCTTTTGAAAGCCTTCATCACGATGCAGATGAAATTGGAAAGATTCTTTTTGCCATCCTGAAAAAAACACGAATTAAGTGACTCGTTTTCATTGAACATTGATCAGGGAACATTTATCATTAAAAAAACATGTGTTCCTTTCGTTCAATACGTTTACATCGTGTATGCGATAAATGTTCAATGTTCAATGATAAATGTTCAATGGTCAATGAAAAAATATAAAATTCTTGGGCTCATGTCTGGTAGTTCTCTGGACGGGCTCGATTTGGCGTATTGCGAACTTCGGCTAACGAAGGGGCGGGCAGAACCAGCGGTCGAGTGGCAATTGCTGGCCGCAGAGACTTTGAAATATCCTGAAAAGTGGGTAGCTCGGCTGGCACATTTGCCTGTACAAGATGGCAATACGCTGGCAAAAACGCACGTTTATTTTGGTCGGTACATGGCGGAACTGGTCAATACTTTTATACAAAAACATGATATTCAGCCTGACCTGATTGCTTCGCATGGGCATACTGTTTTTCATGAGCCAGAGCGGATGATGACCCTGCAAATCGGAGATGGCGCGGCACTGGCTGCACTGACAGGTATTCCAGTTGCCTGCGATTTTCGGACGCATGATATTGCACTGGGTGGTGAGGGTACGCCTATCGCGCCAGCGGCTGACCGCTATTTGTTTCCCGGCTATGATTTTTATCTGAATATTGGCGGTATTGCGAATGTCACCTGTAATGCGGATGGTAAATTTATTGCTTTTGATACGTCTCCTGCCAATCAGGTGCTCAATCTGCTTGCCCAACAAATCGGCTTGCCTTATGATGCTGATGGACAAATTGCCCGAAAGGGTACACTAAATGAATCGCTGTTCTCGACCTTGAATACTATGGAGTATTGTCAGGCAGATTATCCGAAATCGCTGGATAATAATTGGATACGCGAACAGGTTTTTCCGCTTTTTCTGCCGAGCGATATTCCTATTCCTGACCTACTACACACGGCTACTCAATTTATTGCAAAACAAATTGGCGGCAGCCTCCAAAAGGTGATTCAAAAAGAACAATTACATCAAGAAAATTATCGTATGCTGGTCACGGGCGGTGGCGGACTGAATACTTATCTGATGGATTGCATTCGCCAAGCTTGTGAACCTATTCAAACTGAAATTATATTGCCCGAAAGGGACATCATTGATTATAAAGAAGCGATTCTGATGGCTTTGATGGGCTTGTTGCGACTGGAGCGTATTCCAAATTGTTTTAGTTCGGTGACGGGTGCGGAGCGGGATACGATTGGTGGGGCTATTTATTTTTAGAGGATAGACCGCTGCGCTGCGGGAAGAGAGACCGCCTTCGGCTGTGAGAATATTCCTAACTTTACATGCATTTTGCAAAGCAAAATGGACAACAAAATGACCTAAATACTTAAAGACAGCCATCGACTATGGACTATCGACCATCGACTACTTATTGCCGCAATATTAATCTCTGAAAGATTTAGATAGTTCAGCCTAGTATTGTATTTTTGCGCTCCCCATTTTTCTTTGACGATTACAATCAGAATATAATACAGTTTATGGAAGCGTTTAACTCATTTTTAGGAAATTCGCCAACTTGGTATAAGAAAACTATTTTAGCCTTTTTAGTCTTGAATCCTATTTTATTATTCACTATTGGCCCAGAGGCTACAGGGTGGATCATTATTGGGGAATTCATATTGACCTTGGCAATGGCTTTAAAGTGTTATCCACTCCAATCGGGTGGATTGATTGCCTTTGAAGTGGTGCTGATGAACCTGACCACTCCCGATACGGTTTTCCATGAAATAGAAGCTAATTTGGAGGTTATCCTGCTATTGGTATTTATGGTGGCGGGCATCTATTTTATGAAGCCTCTTTTGATGTTTATTTTTGGTAAAATATTTATTAAAGTACGCTCGAAAATAGTCTTATCTCTACTCTTTTGCTTCATTGCTGCCTTTCTAAGTGCCTTTTTGGATGCTTTGACAGTAACCGCAGTTTTGATTGGTGTATTTGTCGGCTTTTATCAGGTGTATCATAAAGTACATTCGAGCAATACCGATTTTGACCACAGTGGCGTTGCGGATAGGAAAGAACTAGGCGGAGATACCTTAGAGCAGTTTAGAAGTTTTCTGAGAAGTTTGGTGATGCACGGAGCGGTTGGAACGGCTTTAGGTGGAGTTTGCACCATCGTAGGAGAACCACAAAACCTATTGATTGGCGACAAGTTGGGCTGGGATTTCATGGAATTCTTTTATGCCATGGCACCGATTACTATGCCGGTTTTGGCAGCAGGTTTAGTGACTTGTGTCCTGCTCGAAGTGACTAAGAAATTTAGTTTTGGCACAGAACTACCTGAACAGGCCAGAAATATTATCCAAGGCTTTCTCGAAGAGGAGGATAAGAACAGAACAAATGCTCAAAAATATGCTTTAATTATACAAGCTCTTTCCGCGATATTTTTAATTCTTGCTTTAGCTCTCCATTTAGCACCAGTTGGTTTGATTGGTTTAGCTATTATTGTATTACAAACTGCCTTCACCGGAATAACTGACGAACACAGTATCGGTAAAGCTTTTGAAGAGGCACTACCTTTTACGGCTTTGCTGGCTGTCTTTTTTGTCATTGTAGGCATGATTCACGACTTGCATTTATTCAAGCCGGTCATTCAGTATGTTTTGGAACAAGATAAAGCTTTACAACCTGCTTTGTTCTACGCTGCCAATGGAGTTTTATCCATGATTAGTGATAATGTATTTGTGGCAACAGTGTATATCAACGAAGTGAAAGCAGCCTTCGATGCTGGAACAATTGACCGACAACAGTTGGAAACGTTGGCGATTGCCATCAATACAGGCACGAATCTTCCTAGTGTAGCAACGCCTAATGGACAAGCAGCATTCCTGTTTTTATTAACGTCTGCTTTAGCTCCGGCAATTCGCTTATCTTATCTTAAAATGATTTGGATGGCTTTGCCTTATACGATTGTGCTGGGTGGGGTTGGTTTGCTTGGGATTATTTATTTCTTGTAAACATCAGTCTCTCAAATTTTAGGAAAAAAATGGTGGAAGGTCGATTCCCGATAGCTATCGTGGAGCAGTCCATGGTCGATAGCTATATTTTTAGTTTTAAAGCTATCTAGTTTTTTTCATTTTGCTCTGCAAAATGTGTAAGAAATTTAAACCTAGAGGATTATTGAACTTCAGCTATCGACCATGGACCATCGACTATCGACATTTTGTTATTTTAAAAATTCGGGAGAACTGATATTCCCTCTGACTTGAATTTCTTCTCGAACATTTGTATATTTAAGTCATGCTGGTTTTAGAAAACAAATATACCATTCGAAATTATACCGACAATATGTCGGATGAAGAGTTCTATGAATTCTGCCTGCTCAATAAAGACCTGCGAATCGAAAGAGATAAAAATCGAAATACTTTAGTTATGTCTCCAGTAAACAATAAGTCAGGATATTATGAAAGGCAGATAATTATCGAAATAGCTTTGTGGGAAAGAAAACACCAAAAAGGAATATCTTTTAGTTCTTCTACAGGTTTTACTTTACCTAATGGAGCAACACGTTCCCCCGATGCCTGCTGGATAAGCTCTGAACGTTGGGCAACAGTAGAAGATGAAGATAAAGAACGATTTGCGTCAATTGTTCCCGACTTCATCGTAGAAATTCGCTCAAAAACAGATCGCCTGAAAACCTTACAGGACAAAATGGAAGAATGGCAGGAAAATGGCGTGCGACTCGGCTGGCTAATAGACCCAAAAACAGAACAAACGTATATTTATCGAGTAGGCACTACACCTACGATTACCGAAGGCTTCGACAAAGTACTGGATGGGGAAGAAATTATGCCAGGCTTTGAATTTGATTTACAATTATTGCAACTGCCCGAATAAAGCGACCTAAACAGCCGACAAGCAACATCGTCATATAAATTTAACACCACAAATTCCACCACATCACAGGATATTCTGTATTTTTAGGCGAACAATCCTTCGCGCCCGACAAATACGTGCTTTGGCACAATTAGACTCTGCTTTAAATTCGGACAACTATTGTGTTTGAATTTGACGTTTGAATTTGCATTTGAACTTACGATTCTGTTATGAAAAAAATTACTGCTCTTGCCATAGCTATTGTGCTGTCTTTCTCTGCCTTTGGGCAAACCTTTACCGAAAATTTTAATGATGGCTCATTTACCGATGGACCAGTCTGGGGCGGCAATCCTGGCATTTACATCGTCAATGCTGCTAGTGAACTGCAATTGATGGATATTGCAGGCGGGACTTCTTATCTGTCCACTCCAGTCAGTACAGCCGATGCAACGACTTGGGAATTTTATTTCCGTATGGAGTTCGCGCCTTCTACTTCTAATCAATTGCGTGTCTACTTGAATGCCGATCAGCCTGATTTGAGCGGGGCATTGAATGCTTATTTTTTACAAATTGGTGCAAGTGGGAGTACAGATGCGCTAGAGTTTCGCAGACAAGATGGGACAAGTTCAGCCCTTTTGTTGAGTGGCACAACAGGCAGTGTAGCCAGCGACCCTGCCGAAGCGCGCGTGCGCATCATTCGTGATAATGCAGGCAACTGGGAATTACTGGCAGATTATACAGGCGGGACAAATTTTGTTTCAGAAGGCACAACAACGGATGCGACTTATACGACTGGTGAGCATTTTGGTTTTCATTGCGAATATACCGCTACACGCAAAGACTTATTTTATTTTGATGATGTCTCCATTGATCCGATTTTTGTGGACATGACCCCACCTGAAATTACAGAAGTCATCATTGTGAATAGCACTGCGCTAGATGTACGCTTTGACGAAGCAGTCACTTCAGCTACGGCTAATCTTCCTGGAAATTATTCGCTCACAGGCATTGGAAATCCTGGTGCTGCCAATCTGGATGGTGCAGACCCGACATTGGTTCACCTGACTGGCTTTCCTAGCGCAATGCAGAATGGACAATCCTATACCTTGTCCGCAATAAATGTGGAAGACATCAATGGCAATCCAGCCAATGACAGTTATACTTTTGATTATATCCTTGCGGAAACAGCCGAACCTTTTGACCTATTAATTAATGAATTTCTGGCAGACGAGACGCCAGTCATTGGGCTTCCTGAAACGGAATATATTGAATTATACAATCCAAGTAATAAATTCATTCAACTGGCTTCTTTGGAATTTTCTGATGATTCTGGGAGTAGTTATGTTACATTGCCTACTTACATCATAGAGCCGGGAGCCTACCTCATACTTACAGATGATGCTGCTAATTTTCCAAGTATTCCTGCTTTGAGTCAGAGCATCAGCCTGACCAATGGCGGTGATGGCATCCTCCTGAGACGGGCTTCAGATTTAATTGAAATTCATTCAAAGATATACGATGCTTCTGAAATAGCAGGTGGCATCTCGCTGGAATTAGTGAATCCTACACTCACTTGTGCTGGTGCATCCAATTGGATACTTTCTACCAATCCAAGTGGCGGAACGCCTGGCGCACAAAATTCGGAGTTTGATGATACACCGGATACTGATGCGCCACAACTGACCGACGCAACTGTGCTTAACGCAACTGAAGTCCTATTGACTTTTGATGAAATCATTGATATTAATAATGCTGTATTTACAGGAGTCAGCGGGATTAGCAATCCTCAATTGCAGGCGGATGGCAGGAGTGTTATCCTAACTGTCTCAACACTTTCTACTGGTTTGACTTACACCATTACGGCTACTGGTGCAGAAGATTGTTATGGCAATGCGGGTAGCAGTAGTGCAGAATTCACTTATTTTTTGGTCGAAATTGCAGAGCCGTATGATGTATTGATTAATGAATTTATGGCAGATGGTGATCCAGCACTTGGCAATATCCCTACTCCAGATTATATCGAATTATGGAACAACAGTTCAAAAAACATAGACCTGGCTTCTCTTCAAATTTCTGATGATAGTGGAGGAGGTTTTGACGCCCTGCCTGTTTTTACTTTAAGTCCTAATGCCTATATCTTGGTTGTGGGAAGTGGAAATTCTGGGCTGTTTGCTGGTTTTGGCGATGTAGTGGAATTGCCTGCGTCCTTATCGCTCAATTCATCGACTCCTGATGGAATTGTCTTGCGACGAATTCTTGATAGTCGTCAAATACATGCTAAATTATACAGCGGTGCAGAAGTCGAAGAAAGTAAATCGCTCGAACTGGTCAATCCCAATCAACCTTGTGCAGCAATATGGATGGTCTCAGAAGATGCAAGCGGCGGAACGCCCGGACGAGAAAATTCCAACCTCGACCTGACAGCAGATGAGGCTTTGCCCGATTTGATTTGTGCCAATTTTATTCCACCAAGTAGTGTTCAACTGATTTTTAATAAAGCATTAGAAGCTGCTACTGCAAATGATATTGCAAACTATACCGTTGAGAGTATCGGAATGCCGAGTCTGGCAACATTGGAAGCTCCTGGCAATAATACCGTATTGCTTGATTTTAATGCAACATTTAATGCCGACCAGATTTATCAGCTTACGGTCGATAATGTTTATGACTGTACAGGAGACAATCAGATTGGCATGATGAATACCACAACATTTGCGAATAGCGAAATAGAAATAGGCGATATTATTATCAATGAAATTCTATTTGCACCAGATGCTGATGGCTTTGATTTTGTAGAACTTTATAATCATTCCAACAAAATTTTGAATCTCAACGGGCTGTTTATACAGGAAAAAGATGAAGATGGTATCACAGATGAAGGTATAATTGAAGCGCAATGTCCTTTATTGCCGAATCAGTATTTAGCCCTTACGGAAAATCCTCAAAACATTATTCAAAATTATCCTGCTACGCCTAATCCTGCGGGTATAGTAGCCATGGATTTGCCCAATTTCCTGTCAGATGGAGGCATTGTTTCGCTTACAAAAACAGGGAGCTTTGGCAGTGAAGATATTGATGAATTTACTTTTTCCGATGATTTTCACAATCCTTTATTGGATAATACAAAAGGCTTTTCCTTAGAACGTATTGATTTTGATTCGCCTACTGAAGACCCCAACAACTGGGAATCGGCAGCGCAAGATGTTCGGGCTACTCCTGGCTATGTCAATTCACAAACCAATCCACTGGTCACTGAAGACGGCAGCATTACGATAGAAGATGAAGTGTTTTCGCCAGATGGCGATGGTTATGAAGACTTCCTACAAATCGGCTATGAACTGGACGAAATCGGCTATGTCGCCAATGTCCGTATTTATGATGCCCGTGGTCGGCAAATCAAAAGTCTGGCTAATAATCAGCTGCTTTCCCCGCGCGGCTTCTTCCGCTGGAATGGTGATTTGGATAATGGAGAGAAAGCCAGAGTTGGTCTTTATGTGGTTTGGGTGGAATTGTTTGACACGAATGGCAAGGTGAATTATTATAAGAAAACTTGTGTGGTAGCTGGGAATTTGGGTGGGTAAATTCAAATGTCAAATGCAAATTCAAAAGCTATTGATGTTTCACCGTTTATTCCCGCCTGCTAATTGTCACTCCCGAAGCATTATCTCCTATTGACCATGTTTTGACTAAGCTTTTAGATTGGTCTATGCTTCTTGTGAATTCATCAACAAATAAATTTGGCATTTCTAAAATTATTGTAGCTGGACTTGTACGTGCTAAGTAATTTAAGTCCTTCAGTAGCTCTTTTTGATGAGACATTATTTTCATTTCTACTCTTTTAAGATTAGGCTTATTCCTTAAAGCCTTGATGTTCTTTAGTCTCGTTAACCCTAGTTGAAATCGTAGCCCCCAACTTTATATTTTCACAGCCAGTAGTTTATGAAGTTTGATAGTTTGTATAGCAAATTGTACAATTTTGCCGTTCGATTCGCCTACGGTTGAAACCGTAGGCTACCAGATAGGTCGTGTCTATGACACTTTGTAAAGCTGTCATTTTAATGGGCTGTTCAAGTCGCATAGCGACGAATGGTTTGGTAGCCAATGGTTTTAACCATGGGCGAGAGAGGAAGTGCAATTAGAAGTTGGGGGCTACATATTCAACTTGGGTTAAGGTATCTAATTGTACTTCTTCCAAAGTTTCGCCCATTTCAGGTAGAGTAGTCCAATTTATCTTTCCCGATTCGTACATGCCAATGATTCTAATGTTATTTAGAGAGGCAGGAATATTGAAGGATTGTAATTTAGGCGTAATATCAATGTAAAGTTCTTGTAGTTTTTTACAATTTTTCTTGGAAAGACTAATTTTTTTTAAATTCTCCAATTCACTCAGGCTAAAATATTCTAAGCCATCTGTTTTTCTAGTTGAAATTGATTTTATTTTAGGACTATTGCTTATGTCAATAGTTTTTAAAACAGGAAAATTTTTACTTTTGCAGGACAGATTATCATAAGGATAATCTTCGATATAGAATTCATCTAAAGCACGTAGTCTGCTGAAACGTATTGGAGGAATATGACCTTTCTCAATATCGGGATAGTCAATGGATAGACTCTTTAGTTTGGGTAGCTGTTTTAATCTTACCTGAAGCGATTTATCTGTAAAATCCTCAACTTTAATAACTAAATTTTGAAGATTTGCACCTTTAATTATTGACGGGAAATCAGCAACCTTATTTGCACTTATAACCACCGACTGAATACTCCCCAATTCAAATAGTTCTGCTGGTATCTGCTTTAAATAATAGGTAATGACTTCAAAAGTATGCAGTTTATTAAGTCCAATAATAGTTTTAGGAATAAAATAAAAGTTCGGACTTTGAATTTCTATATGTTGTAATTCCTTATTTTTATGTATATTTTCTGGCAAATAGCATGTGCTAAGTTTGGCATATTTAAGCTCTCTTAAGCCTGCTAATACTTCTAATCCCTCACAATAAGGTGCTTTATATTTTTTCAGGGTATCTTGTAAGTCTGAAAAGGAATATTTTGAATATTATTACTTGATGCTTTGTTTAATTCATAAAGTACACCTAAAGAATTATCCCTCATTATCAAAGTATCCAAATAAGACCACCCAGATAAGGAAGTTGGAAATCTATTTTGACGATTGCTAACAAGATAAAGTACCTCAATACCAGGATTAGATATTTCTTCCATAAAATGTGTAGAAGAATTGGCTTCATATAAATTGCTCAAAAATAGTACACGTAATGTCTGTAAATCGTTAATATCTTTCGCACAAAGGCTGCTGTTTCCTCTATTAAGAATTCCAACAGATAAACTTTCAGCCCCACTATTTTTATACTTTTTCAGGCACTCCTTCCATTTTTGGTCGTCTCCATTATATGAACAAGTGTGTTCAGTACGATGATACTGTCCAAAAATATTTTCTAAAGGTGTACTTAATAATAAAAATATTATAATGTAGATTTTATATAGTTGCTTCATGTCATTATGGTATTTGTAATATTAATTCACGATTTATAACAAAAGCCACGAATACACGAATCATATTCGTGCATTCGTGGCTAAATTATTTTTCTATCGTCCATGGACTATCGACCATCGACCAAAAATTTATTCCTCTCTCGATCCCGGCTTAGGATCAACCCGCACAGGGTCATTTTCAATATATCGTATATTGACATTTCCACCAGTTTCCAAAACTCTAAACTCTGTACGGCGGTTACGTTGATGCTCAAATTCAGAACAGGGTATCTCATTGGCACATTGATTCCGAAGTTGTGTTTCACCATATCCTCTGGCTTCCAGGCGACTGGACTCGATTCCTTTTCCGACTAAGTATTTGACTGCGGCATTGGCTCTTCTTTGCGAAAGCACCACATTATATTCATCAGAAGCACGAGAATCCGTGTGCGAACTTATTTCAACACGCATAGCTGGGTATCTTCTCAGAATATCTGCCAACTCATTCAGATCTCTTGCTGCTTCATCGCGTATATATGATTTGTCAAAATCGTAATAAATATGCTCAAACTCAATGACATCACCCACTGTAGGGCTGTAAGTACTGACCGCCGGAACAGAAGTATAAGTAGGTGTGCTGTAAGTAGGCACAGTCGTATAAACAGGCGTACTTATTACGCCGGGCGCAGCAGTTGTAGGTGTACCCCCACCGATCAATAAACGTGCAGCTACCGGCTGATCACAATTTACATTAATGGTGGATGCTGTTTTTGTAGCTGATCCCACGCCTACTTTTTCTCCTTTTAAAATATAATCACATCCACAATCAAGCGGAAAGCTGAATGAACCATCTGCACCAGTCAGCGCAGCAGCAGTTTCTCCTGTGCATTTGTTGGTCAAGTAAACAGTCGCATTTGGAACAGCATTATTATACAGCTGATTCAATACCGTTCCTGTCATCATCATCTGGTCATCTTTATCCAATGGAATGCCAATTTCCAAAGCCGTTGCATCACAATCTCCTGTGAAGAAGCGTTGTTCTTTTGCCATATAGCCATCTTTGACCACATAAAAACAGTATTCCTTATTACATTGCAGGTCATACTGTACTTCTCCGCTGGCATTGGTCGCTTTTCCATCTTTAGAAAAAGCTGCCCCACCTTCTACGATGCGAAGTGTGTATTCGCCCTGAAGCCCAGGAACAGGCACCAACTGCGCATCAAAACCACCCGTTCCGGCAGCAGCATCACAAGGAGCAACCCGAACAATAGCACCAGATATATTGGTATTTGTTTCTTTATCGTAAACGAATATTTTCGAAGTCATCAGACGGCTTACTGCTGGTCCGCTATTTGGTAATTGACCATTGAAGCAGTAAATATCATCGCCACCTTTGCCTCCATCACGACTGGAAGACAGGTAGCCAGTTGTCTTTGTTACATCAGTAATAAAACCAAAATCATCTTTTAAAGAATTGAAAGGCGCACCCAAATTGGAAGCTGATGCCCAGATGGTCGTGTCGCCAGTAGAAATCGGTGTAGCTGTGAAAATATCCAATCCGCCTACACCAGGCAATCCATTGGAAGAAAAGTATAAAGTACCATCATCATGGATGAAAGGGAATAATTCATTTCCTGCTGAATTGACACCAGGTCCCAGATTTTTTGGTTTGCTCCATCTTCCATCTTTATAGCTTGAGACATACAAGTCATGCCCACCAAAACCGCCTGGGCGATCAGAAGACAAGTATAACTTTTGCCCATCAGCCGAAAGTGTTGGATGGCAGTGGTTCTGACTTTTATTATTGAAAGCCAATTCTTGTACATTTGTCCAGCCTTGTCCATCCCAATCTGAGGAGTAAATTTTCAGCTTGGTTACTTTTTTGGCATTATAGCCACGTTTTCCTTTATTAAAATCATTACGGGTAAAGTAAATAGTACTGCCCGATTTATCGAAAGTTACTGGTCCTTCGTGGAATTTGGAATTGATTTCAAAAGGCAGGGCTTCTGCTTCGCCAAAAGAACAATTATTGTCTCCGCTTTCTGCTTTAAACAAGTCCATGAAATTATCGCCTGTCCAGCAATCTTCATTTTTTGATGCCCGACTGACACCTCTTGAAGAAACGAAGACCAAACCATCTTTATAATAGGTCGGGCTAAAATCCAAGCTCTCCGTATTCAAATCAGAAACATTGGTCAAAGTAATGCCCGTGTCCTCGGCAAACTGTGTATCACAGGCTCTTGCTAGTGTTTCTCCCCGCTTATCATAATTCCCATCATTGTCAATGGGTTCATTACCGACTAGCGCATCGTATTCCAAAAAGTATTTTTTAGCCGCTTCGCATTTACCGTTGCTTTGTAATGCTTGCGCATAGTATAAGCGGTACAAAGGTTTATTACTTCCTTCTACGATTTGCGAATAATATTTTTCTGCATTCTGATAGTCTCCGATCAGGCGATAACTATTTGCCAAACGAATCATCGACTTTCTATCCAGTTTCCCGTCGTCTCCTACCGCTCCCTTGAAGGCAGGAATGGCAATACCATAGCCCAGTTGATCGTATAATTTATCTCCTTTTGTTTCCTGTGCATGAAGCTCAACTACTATCAGTGCCGTTAGTAAAATCAGGCTCGCTATTTTAATGCTTCTCATTGTGAATGGCTTTTATGGAATAAAATTCCTATGGTTTCATTATATACAATCACCCAAATCTATATAGAATCAGGTAATTCAACCCAATATCAAAAGAAAAATCTTGGATTCAATAATTTTTTGGTTCTGTTTCTTAGACAATATTCAGCCATGATTTCGATAGAACCATTGCTGTAATCCTGCAATTCATTTAAAGACAAGTCATAACCAACGCCAAGTTTAAATTGCTGTCCAGCCTGATATAATGCCAGAAAATCTACAGAATCTCCCAGTCGGTAGGTTGCGCCCAGTCCAAATACTTTGGAAAACAAAAACATCGCATTAATGTCTGCATCAAATGGTGCTGCAATTCCTCCGTTCATCAGGTTTTCATCGTTTCCTCCAATATATTTCACTAGGAAGGCTGGCTTGAATTGTACTTTTTCACTCAAATCAAACAAAGCTCCTGCCATCAGATACAGGTGACGACGTTCGGTATAAGTCGTTGTTGTCACCCCTGTTGAAGAATAGTCTAATGTATTTTTCAGCAAAGTTGGTACAGAAACACCTAAATAAAACTTATCTGTATTATAATAAACACCTGTTCCGAAATTTGGAACGTATCTATTATTATTTAAATAAGAAACAATCGGATCATTTGGATTCGTCGTGACTGCTTCACTGCCTTTATATTCATGTGAAATGATAGATCCCATGATTCCTATTCCAAGGTTTCCTTTGCCAATTTTCGGACGATAAGCATAAGCAATATTGCCTCTCCATTGATTCGTCAACCCCAATGCATCATGGACAATGCCCAGTCCCAATCCAACACGCTGACTAAACAAAGGTGTATGAAAACTGACGGTCTGTGTTGTCGGCGCACCTTCACCCCAACCAAGCCACTGACTACGGTGCAAGGCATTGAAACAAGCAACATCCTTGCTTCCTGCATAACCTGGATTCAATGGCAGCTTATTGAACATGAAGTTTGTGTAGTGAGGTTCCTGCTGCGCAAAAAGCATTACACCTACAAAAGCAAAAATAAGCGTTATAAATATTTTTCTCATAATAAATGAATTTTTCTTGATCAATGAGTGAATGATAGAATGAGTGGATGTGAAAAATGGTGGAATTCCATTCACTCATTCTCTCATCCATTCATTCTCTCATTAGTTTTATCGTTGAATCATTACAAATCCCTGCATTGGCGTACTTCCGTCACCAAGGTCGAGGATGTAAAAATAGGTGCCTTCTGGTAAATCTTTACCATTGAATGTACCATACCAATCGTTCTGATAACCTTGTGCTTCGTACACTTTATCTCCCCAACGGTTGAATACCATCAAGCTGTTATTTGCGTATTCTGTATTATCCAGACATGGAATTTCAAAACTATCATTCATACCGTCCATGTTTGGTGTAAACAGGTTCGGTACAGTACAAACTCTTGGTGCTTCAACTGTAAAGGTAACTAATGCCTGACTACATAGGCTTTCACAGCTTTCGCTACAAATCTCATAAGTGAACTTAACAGTTCCGTAGAAACCTGCGCCTGGTAAATAGTCAAATGTACCATCACCGTTATTTACAATCGTCCCCATGCCATCTGCACTACTGGTTGGTTCGCCGATAATTTCGACTGTGAAGCCACCGCCATACAGACCGCCAAGGTCATCGTTTTCTGTAACATCATAAGTCATTGTGACTGGATCTTCTGTTCTATCCAATACATAGAGATCGTCTTCTGCTGTCGTTCCTGTTTGTACAGTAACTACAACTGCATCAGAGCTATAACCTTCTCCGTCAGGACCAGAACACGCGCCATTATACAATGACCAGACAAATGTATTCAGTCCATCTTGTAAGCCTATTGCCACTGAAACTCCAGAAGGATCAGTAACGATTTGTACTCCAGCACTTTCTTGATCTTCAGATTGTGTCCAGACACCTTCTCCTACAGTTGGCAATACCCCTTCTAAAGTAGCTGTATGATCTCCACAATTAATCAGGTCTTCGCCAGCATAGGCATTATCAGCAGGCTGAGCGTAGTTCGTTACAGTGACTTCAGCCGTAGCAAAGTCGCCACACACCCCATTACTCAATGTCCAGGTGAAGGTATAAGTTTCACTTGGCGCACCAAATGGCAATCCACTAATCGAAGTATTCGGATCATTCGGATCATCAATCACGACACCCATAGTGGCTTGCGACGGATCTTGTGTCCATGTACCTACAACTCCTGCTGTAACTGGAGGCTCTGCATCTAAGAAGACCATGCTTGATTCGCACAGCTCCTGATTGATACCTGCAAAGGCTACATCTACAGCGATTTCGCTGACCGTGATAAACATCGTATCCGTAGTTAAGCCTGCACAAGCTCCATTGGAAATTGTCCATACAAAGACATTTTCACCTTCCTGTAAATTGGATACATCTGTAATTGCCTGGTTAGGATTCGCAATCGTTGCTCCTGTTGGGCTTGTCCATGTACCTGTTCCTTCGCTTGGCTCGACTGCTCCGACCTCTGTGGAAGATGCTCCACAAAGCTCTATGTCATCACCAGCGTCTGGTGGATTATTCACTACGTCATCTATTTCAACTGTCGTCGTAGATACTGCTGCACCTACTTCAGAGCTACAACCGTTGAGCGTAGCAACTACGTAGTAATCACCAGCATCAGCCATCGTGACGTTGAACAGTGTTAGTGTCTCCCCCATGCCTACTACGGCATTGGTTGTTGCGTTATACCAAGTATATACAGCACCCGGTGTTGTTGTCGTTACAATCAAATCAACATCTTCCCCAACACAAGCAGGACTTGTATTGATGGCTGTCGGTGCAGCAGGGATTCCATTCACCACTACTACAGCAGGAACAGACAAGGCTGAAGAACAACCGTCGATTGTGATATACACAATGTATTCACCTCCATTAGAAGCATCGGCAACTGGTATAAATGGATTAGACAAATTGGATGTAAATCCTGCTGGTCCGACCCACTCGTAAGTTGCTCCTGGTATAAAGTCTGTATTCAATTGTATTGGCTCACCTTCACAAACTGGCGAGTTCGTTGTGACCGTCGGAGTTGCTGGAGTTGCTGTCACAGTAACAGTCGTTGGTGCAGATGGTGCAGACTGACATCCGTCAATCGTTGCAATCACTACATAAATACCATTATCTGCCGGACTTGCTGGATCAATCACTGGATTGGCATCCGTAACTGGATTACCATTTACAATCCAAGGCTGACCATTGACATACCATTCGTAAGTAATATTTGCTCCAATTGGTCCTGCATCTGTAAAGAACTCAACCACATCTCCTTCACAAACCTGATTCATCACTGTTGTATTGGTTACAATCGGTGCATCTAGTACCTCAATCGTTATCTCTGCTGTAGCTGACTCTGCTGTACAACCGCTGGCATCTTCACAGATCACATACCATGTACCAGCTTCATAAGCATCATCCGTTGATGGAATAGTTGTGCTGCCTGTTGAAGTGACCAGTAATGGATTCGATAGTGTTGCACTGCTGCTTCCACCTGGACCAATCCAGTAGTAAGTATCACAAGTTGCACTGGTAGATAGTTCAATTGCTGCTCCATCACAGATTGGCGAACTCGTTGCTATCACTGGCGTAGCGGGTGCTGGATTCACAATTAAGTTCACAGCAACTCTGCCTGCACTTGGGCAAGCTGATGGATCACCACATTCAGCCCAATACGTGTAAGTGCCTGGTGCAAAGTTTTCTGTTCCAGCAGGTGCATAAGGTGCATCTATTGCGAGTAGGTTACCACCTGTAGAAGCATCCCACCAGCTTACGGTACCTAGTATACTGGTGCCTTCTGTTGCAGTGTATCTCAAGATACCATAACGCAGTGAGTACTCTGTTCCTGGAGGCGCATTTGTTCCTACAGGATTCGGTGCTGTGTTTTGGTCATCGTTGTCTTTAAACTCGACTGTCCAATCACCTGCACCTACAGCAGAAGCCGGGAAGGTCAAGTTCACCATATAATCATTTCCAGCAGCTCCGTTACACGCAGGTCCGAGTGAACCGATGTATTCAGTTACCATACCTGCTGGATTGGTGACTCTGAAATCAATATCCCGCTCACAAGAAGTGCCTTCCACTCTGAACACCATTTCCAAAGTAACATCAGAAATTGTAGCCGTTGGACTAACACCTGCGTCCGTCAATGTCAATGTGCCATTTGTAGCATAATCATTTCCATCTACAAAAATGTCGTCGTCGAATACCAGTGTTACTGTATCAATAGAAGTAATTCCTTCTGATACAATACATTCAGCATATAAACCTTCGCCAGCCGGAATAACTTCTCCTTCACAGATTTCATAATCGACTGTATTGGTAGCCAATTCTGGCGAACTTACATTAACAGTCGTTGTTGCGATTGGGTCAGAGACACAGCCATTGGCAGTCACTGTCACTTCGTAAGTTGTTGTTCCAAGTACATTGAATATAATTGGATTCTGTGCAGTAGAGATAACTGTTCCGTTGCCCCCTGCAATTGTCCATTCATAAGTTGCGCCCGGCACTGGTCCTGCAAACAACTGAACATCATCGCCTGAGCAAATCGGTCCGTTATTGGTTGCGCTGGCTGTTGGCAATTCATTCACCACCACACTAACTGTTTGTGATACTTCAGAATCACAATCACCCAATGTTACAATAACAGAAAATGGTTGAACAGCATCATAAGCAATTGCTATGGAAGCCTGCGTAGCTGTTGCATCACCGTTTACATCTGTCGCGATGGTCGCGCCAGTTCCATCCAACCAAGTGTAAGTAGCACCTAGCGGATATTGTTGTGGAACCGTCAGTATGATATTATCTACTACTTCGCATATCGGGCCGTTCGTAGCAATGGTTGGTGTTGTTGGCGTGAGCATGATATTATTCACATTCACAGAAGCCGTTATGCTACAGCCGCTCAATGAAGTTACCTCTACCGTATAAGTACCGTTATTGGCTACTGTTGCATTTGCGATTGTTGGATTTTCTGCATTGGATGTAAATCCATTCGGTCCTGTCCAGAAATAAACCGCAGTTGCTGGGTCGATATTAGCTGCATTTGCGAAAAGCGATAAAGTACTGCCTTCACAATCATCAGGCGTAGAAGCAGTCGGTACTGCCGTTGGTTGATCGTAGACATCAAGACTATAAGAATCAGAAGTCAATTCACAACCGTCTAACATGACAGTTATAAAGTATTCACCTTCATGCAATACTTCTACTGGACTAATCACCAATTGGTTGGAGTTTTCACCCGTTACATTTGGTAATGTACCTGCATCTATCGTGTCTATGCCATTTGTATAAGACCATTCGTAGTTCACATTAGAACCAGTGTATGCACCTACTGTCAGTACAACAATACCACCTGCACAGGTTGGTCCTGAGCTAGTGATGACTGGTTGTGGGACTGGATCGTTAATGTCCACGACCACATTTGTAGTGGCTACTGTGAAGCACCCGTGTGCATCCGTTACCGTTACGCTGTACTGACCATTAGAAGCCGATGTCGCGTTTGGTATAATTGGATTCTCCGCTACAGAGCCAAATCCGTTTGGTCCTGACCAGTCGTAGCTCAATGGTGGCATATCACTTGTCGCATTTGCTGTCAAGGTCAATTCAGACAATGAGCAATCTGGATTCAATGTATAATTCGCTACAGGATTCACAACTGGTGGGTTGCTGAATATAATGCTTGTCGTATCTGTTGTACTACAGCCATCCAGCGTTACCGTCAATTCGTAAATTGTGGTTTCCCAAATATTCGTAATGACTGGATTTTGATCGGTCGAAATAATTGTGCTTTCGCCAAATACTGTCCAGGTATAAACTGCATCTGCATCCGTTGGTGCGCCATATAGTTCACCGACATCACCTGGGCAGATTGCACCACCATTGGTTGCAATTACGCCAGGTATCGCATTGATTTCCACTTCAACTGGTGCGCTGATGTCAGAATCACAAGCTGTTCCGTCTGCATTATATACTGTGTAGTAACCTGTCCATTCTCCTGCTTCTGTTACATAGATGCACTGATCTGTCGTATTTGTCGTAGACAATACGCTAGTCGAACCAGATGGAGAAATATAGGTGTAATCAATACTTGTTGCATCAGGATAATCCAGTAAGGAGAAGCTGATACATAATTGTACCGAGTCGCCTTCACAAACAGGTCCGTTTTGTGAGATAGCTGGTGTAGCTGGTTGTGGATTCACCGTCAAGGTAACTGGTACTCTGTCTGCCGGACAAACATCACCACATTGTACCCAGTACGTGTAAGTACCTGCGCCTAGTGTTTCAGCGTCAGCAGGAGCGTAAGTTCCGCCTTGTCCAATCATTGTTCCACCAACTTCTGCATCCCACCAGCTTACGTTACCCAATGTATTTGTCGTCGTTATTGTTTCAACATCGTAAGTCAGCAATCCATATCTCGCCCAGAATTCATCTGCTCCAGCGTTTTGGTCGTTGCTGTCTAAGAAATCAACCGTCCAGTCACCTGTACTTCCTGTGGAAGTTGAGTTGGCTGTAAAGTTGATAACTGCTGTATAGTTATTATTTGCAAGACCATTACATGTTACAAATGGTGTAAATGGTCCAAATACTGCCCCTGTTGGATCTGTAACTTGTACTACAATATCACTTTCGCAAGACGCACCAAATGTGGTCAGAATAATTTCTAACTGAACATCTGTAATTGTGCTGCCCGCTGGTACACCCGGATCAACATAAGGCATTATGCCATCGCCGTAAGCCTGAGAGTCACTAAAGCCAATCGGTACATCAAGATCAGATATTAGCGATACTGTATTCACTGTTGTTGTACCTGGACCAACACTTTCTACACATTCTGCATATACGCCAGCTCCTGCTGGAATGGCTTCGCCTTCGCACATAGCGTAATTCTGTGTATTCGTTGCTTCGTCTGCGATACCTTCCACATAAACTGTGATGAAGTTGGACACCAGTGAATTACAAGGCGTACCTGCATCAGAGGCGATATTGGTTATAATAACGGTGTATTCACCTGCGTCGGCTAATGTTGCACTATTCGTTACCTGTACATTTGGTGTAGAGCTTGTTGCGAATGGCGTACCCATACCAGCCAGATTATCGAACCATTGGTAAATAATGTCTCCACCAGCTACCGGATTTGTTACTGACAGTTCTAGTACATCGCCTTCACACAATTCAACATCATTTGCGACAAGCTCCGGTGTATCTGGTGCTGCCTCTACTGAGACATTCACTGATACTGGCGTACTGCTACAGCCGTTAGGACTCGTTAGCGTAAGCGTATAAACGCCTGCCTGATTCAATGCTACATTCGGAATGAATGCATACGGTGTGCTTCCACCAAGTCCGTTATAAGTAAATCCATTTGGTCCTGTCCATTCGTAGGTCATACCTGCGAAGATCGCATCAGCAGTCAGCATGACATCTGCGCCTTCACAGTATGTGCCTTCTCCGCTGATATTCGTCACGACAGGAGCCGGATTAATATCTAAGTTATACATATCAGAAGTTGCCTGACAACCATCCACAGTTACCGTGATGCTGTATCCACCATCGTGGATAGCTGCATCAGTTGGGTCAATGGTTATAGCATTGGTATTCAAGCCTGATATATTCGTCGTTATACCATTTGGTGTTGTCCAGACATAATCAACTGAAACGCCGATGTATTGAGGAACACTCAAGGTAATGGCTCCACCGTCGCAGCCTGCGCCTGTTGCCTGAATGACTGGTTCAAACACTTCCGTACCATCAATCGTTACAGGCGCACTTATTGCTGAAGAGCAAGCTGTTCCATCAGGATAATAAACAGTATAATAAGCTGTCCAGTCACCTTCCTCAGTTACACTGACACACTGACCAGATAAAGTAGAACTTGGGCTACCTGAACCAGATGGTGGTATGTAAGTATAAGTAAGACTATCTGCTCCAGGGAAGTCGGCTATTGTATAACTGATACACAATTGAGCTGCTTCACCATCACAAATTGGCAGTGTAGAAATGCCTGGTGTTGGAGGTGCTGGATTGACTGTGAGCGTAACTGGTACTCTGTTTGCTGGGCAAACATCACCACATTGCGCCCAGTACGTATAAGTACCTGCACCTAGTGTTGCTGCGTCAGCAGGAGCATAAGTTTGTCCCTGTCCAATCATTATACCACCAACTTCTACATTCCACCAGCTTACATTACCTAGTGTACTTGTCGTCGTTATTGTTTCAACATCATAAGTCAGCAATCCATATCTTGCCCAGAATTCATCTGCACCAGCGTTTTGGTCGTTGCTATCTAAGAAATCAACTGTCCAGTCACCTGTACTTCCTGTGGAAGTTGAGTTGGCTGTAAAGTTGATTGTAGCTGTATAATTATTGCCCATCATGCCATCACAAGTTGTGAATGGTGTAAATGGTCCGAATACTGCACCTGTTGGATCAGTCACCTGTACAGTAATATCGCTTTCGCAAGATGCACCAAATGTGGTCAGGATAATTTCCAATTCAACATCTGTAATCGTGCTGCCTACCGG
Source organism: uncultured Saprospiraceae bacterium (assembly GCA_937951615.1). Classification (GTDB taxonomy): domain Bacteria; phylum Bacteroidota; class Bacteroidia; order Chitinophagales; family Saprospiraceae; genus JAHDEO01. The sequence goes on from CALFBH010000095.1 coordinate 63,630, forward strand.
TACACCTGGATCAGCATAAGGCATTGTGCCATCACCGTAAGCTTCAGAATCGCTGAAGCCAATCGGTACATCAAGGTCAGATATTAGTGATACTGTATTCACAGTCGTTGTACTGCCGGAAGTGATAACACATTCTGCATATACACCTTCTCCTGCTGTAATACTCTCTCCTTCACACATCACGTAATCTTGCGTATTGCTTGCTTCATCAGCAATTGGTTCTACGCTTACTGTGATAAAGTTGGAGATTAGTGAATTACAGGCTGCTGCATCTGTATCTATATTTGTTATAATAACGGTGTATTCACCTGCGTCTGCTAATGTTGCGCTATTTGTTACCAGTACATTTGGCGTAGTGGTCGTTGCAAATGGCATTCCTATACCAGCTGCATTATCGAACCATTGGTAAACAACATTTCCGCTAGCTACCGGATTCGTTACAGATAATTCAAGTACATCACCTTCACATAAGTCAAGGTCATTTGCGATAAGCTCTGGTGTATTAGGTGCTGGCTCTACTGTAACTGTTACAGATACTGGATCGCTTGTACAGCCGTTTGGACTGATTAGCGTAAGCGTATAAACACCGCCCTGTGTCAGCTCTACATTTGGAATAAATGCAAACGGATTACCTCCGCCAACTCCATTAAATACATAGCCGTTCGGTCCTGTCCATTCGTAAGTCATGTTAGCAGGGATAGCATCTGCTGTCAGCAGTACATCCATACCGACACAGTAAGTACCACCGCCGCTTACATTCGTTGCGGCTGGTTGTCCAAATACATTCAGGTTATAAGCATCAGAAGTCAATTCACAACCATCAACTGTTATTGTTACGCTGTAGTTGCCAGTATGCGTTCCTGCTATTGCAGGGCAGATGGTGATTTCATTGGTATTCAGTCCGCTGATGTTTGTTGTTGTATTGCCTGGTGTTGCCCAAACATAATCAACAGAAGAACCAACATATTCGGCTACTGAAAGCGTAATACATCCACCTTCGCACTCTGGTCCACTGCTTTGTATAATGGGCAGTGGCTGTGGATTTTCAATATCTAATATTTCTACCTCTCCTGTTCCTGAACAGCCATTAACATCTGTTATAATAACTGTGTATGTTCCATTGGCATCAGTTGTCGCATTAGCAATACCCGGATTCTCCAGTGTGGAGTTAAAGCCGTTTGGTCCTGTCCAAATGTAAGTATATGGATTTGTATTGCCTGCTGGATTAGCCATCAGGGTAACATCGGAGTAAGAACAATCACTATTTAAAGTATAATTAACCGTTGGTGTAACTGTTGGGTTTGGATTCACAACTACTGTTGTAAAACCAAATATAGATGTACAGCCATTCGACGTTGCATAGACGACTAAATTTGTTGTCTGTGTAATCGTATTGAATACCGGATTCTGGTCTGTTGAGATCACGCCAGGATTACCAAATACATACCATTCATACGTTGCGTCTGCTGCGGATGAATTAGCAAATAACTGGATCGTTTCACCTTCGCAAATTGGTCCGTCATTAGAAGCAAATACTGTTGGTATTTCATTAATCGTTACATTGAATGGAACACCTGCTTCAGATTCGCAACCTGTAGCGTCGGTATAGTAAACAGTAAACTCACCACTTACATAAGCATCGTCACCTGGTGCAATCGTTACACAACCTGTCGCATCAATTGGAAGTGAAGAAGCCTGGCTGCTAGAGTTTGGTGGAGACAACCAGAACGTACCGCCTGGAATATCATCAACAATACTCGTACACAATTCAATTGATTCGTCTTCG